>JBBSHN010000004.1:0-65698 GCA_038252945.1 Propionibacteriales bacterium
CTGCCCTGCGGACAAGCGTCGCCCACCCATCGCCTCGATGCCGTCCCAGAAGGCGCCGGCGCCCAGACCGAGCTCGATCCGCCCGCCGGTGAGCAGGTCCAGGCTCGCCAGGCTGCGCGCCAACACGGCAGGTGGCGCAGCGGCAGATTCGTGACGTTTGTGGACAGCCGAATTGTGTTGGTACGCGCGGCGACGAAGCTGAGGAGCGTCGAGGTGTCGAGGAAGGCAGGTAGATACGGATGATCTTGGAACGAGGCCAGATCCAGACCGATTTGCTCAGACAACTGTGTCAGCGCGACGACTTCAGCGGAACGTTCGGCCGCCGGAGTCAGAAAAGACCCGAACATAAGGTCGTGGCCGTAGTCACTCACTGGTCACTCTCGTCTCGCCGCCGAATGCACGTACCTGCGCGACAACTACGGCGCGCGGCGCAAGATTCCTGCGACATAGTGAACGAGCGGGCGACGAAGTGGCTCCGACTCCGACTCCGACTCCGACTCCGACTCCGACTCCGACTCCGACAAGGATGTGACCATGTTCGACGAAGACTTCTGGGAGCATCGGTACCGCTCCCATGAGGCTGTGTGGAGCGGACGAGCCAACCCTCAGCTGGTGGCCGAGGTGAACGACGTCGCTCCCGGGCGCGCGCTTGACGCCGGCTGCGGCGAAGGCGCCGACGCTCTTTGGCTTGCTTCACGTGGCTGGCAGGTCACCGCAGCAGACATATCCGCCACCGCAGTGCAGCGTGGCGCTGCCCAGTCCGCTCGCTCGGGCGTCGAGATGGCGGAACGCGTCAAGTGGGTCCACGCCGATCTGATCGAGTGGAGTCCTCCCGAGGGCAGCTTCGACTTGGTGTCCGTCCAGTACATGCACGCTCCAAGTACCCAACGCGTGGCGATGTTCGCCCGGTTGGCTGCAGCTGTGGCCCCCGGCGGAACTCTTCTCATCGTCGGTCACCATCCCGATGACCTGCGCACCACGATTCCTCGGCCGCCCATGCCCGACCTCTTCTACACCGCCGAGTCGCTCGCGGACGCCCTCGACCCCGATTTTTGGGATGTTCTCGTGGCGGAGTCCAGGCCACGCTCCGCCAGCGACCCAGAAGGTCGACAAGTGACCATCCACGACGCGGTCCTACGAGCCCGCAGATGCGCCTAGCACCGTTGTGCTCGCGACCTCATAACGTCTTCCCCGCCCGCGGTTGGCAACTCTAGAACTTCAGTCTGCACACTGGCGCTGGCGCTGGCCGACGAGTAAGAAAGGAACGGACAATCCGCGGCGGATGGCAACCGCCGTGAAGGTCACGATCGACACGAGGAGCAGCAATGACACCGACCCCACACTCGCCGCGAGGAGTATCACGACTAGGACGGTGGGGATCAACAATCCTGCCCGTCCTCCTCATACTCACCGCTGCCGCCGCCGCGCCGCAAGCCGTGGCGGGGACGGTCGGAGCTTCGCAGCCGGCAGCGACATCCCGGCACCACTATCACAATGGTGTGTTCGGTCAGGCGGCCAAGCAGTTCTGCCACTCGACCACCACGTTCACGGCAAGCCACCTTATCCGGACCAAGATCGTCCGCTCCACAGACAAGTGGTCGAACACCATATCGAGTCGGTATCACAAGTTCACCCGCTGCACCGCGCGTCAGATGACGAACACGATGTGGTGCACAACCAAACGGGTCGACGGCGTGAGCACCATGTGCATCACACCCCGCCCCAAGGCAGGCGGAGCATCACCGTGCCACCAGCGCCGCCTCGACGTTCGGGCCGTTTACCACCCGAAGACCGGGATTCTGCGAATCACCTGCGTCAACAAGTACTGAGCACAGCGTCGATAGGGGCCGCGCCGCGTCTGCTGGGCGCAATTCTGACGACAGGCACCTACGAGTTGGATAGCGTCTGTCCGTGGTGGACATTGTCGTCGAGGATTCCCGCGGCCACCCGGAAGTCGGGAACCTTCATCGTGCCGCGTTCGGCGACCACGGGCGGTTGGTTGTCGACCTCGTCGAGGATCTGCGGCGGACGATCACCGGGGACGACGGGCTGTCGCTCGTCGCGCTGGATGGTGAGGCAGTTGTGGGGCATGTGATGTTCACCCGCAGTCTGCTGGACGCCCCTCGACGACTCGTGGACGTGCAAGTTCTCAGCCCGGTGAGTGTGCTGCCGCAGCGCCAGGGGCAAGGAGTCGGATCAGCGCTCATCAGGCGAGGGCTGGATGTTATGGCTGCGCGCTCAGTGCCGATCGTGTTCCTTGAAGGGCCGCCGAAGTACTACACCCGTTTCGGCTTTGAGCCGGGAGTGGACCTCGGCTTTCGCAAGCCGTCACTGCGGATCCCCGACGCGGGGTTTCAGGCGCGACGGCTCTCTGCGTACGAGACGTGGATGACCGGAACATTGGTGTATTCCGACGCCTTCTGGAGACACGACGCAGTCGGGCTCCGCGACTGACGGGGGTCCGCCGATTCGGCACGTCACCGCGGTTGCGTCGGTAGACAAGGGGCGAGGCTCCCCCTTCGTTGACCCGTCAGTCGTGGTTCGTTGACCCGTCAGTCGTGGTTGCTTCGGCTTCGTCATAGAACCCTTCGCCGGACAGTTGGAGCAGCATGTACGCACTAGCGGCCGCGAGCAAGACGGTAGAGGCGCCCTCGGCGGCGCTGATATGTGCGCTGACGTCATCGTCGTCGCTCACCGTGCCAGTGAGTTCCAGGACCGGGGGAGCGGCATGCCCGCTCACGTCCTCGTCACCGCTTTCTGCCACGGTGACCCGCAGTGTTTCGGCGTACTGGTTGTCAACTAGTTGAATGCGTACGTCAGGGTTCGAAGCAGCGCTCACCCGAAAGAATCCGTCGTCGTCTCTTCGTACAAAGAACCGATGCGCGTGCCTGCCCGCCTCGGGAGTGACCGCGACATCGAAGCCGTTGTCGCTGGTGGTGAGGTCGGTGATGGTGAACGCGTGATCGCGCACACCATCGAACAACTCGACCGTCTGCATCTTGAGACCTCCCAAGCCCTCGTCGGCATACGTTGTGGTACGCCTCAGGGAAGTCTGCGCTGAGCAGATGCCCACGGTCTGTTCGCTTGCTGACACAACAAGCGCCGTCCCTAGCTTTGACGACCGTTGGGGCGCTGAGCGAGAAGGTCCCGAATGACCGTCAGCAGAGCGATGTCCCCCCTCCCTCACGAGCCGACGAAACCGCGTTACGGTTCAGCAACGGCCCGGAGTGGCAACCGCTCAGCGCTTCAGCGCAGGGTTCCCACCTTGAGGAAGACGTTGTCGACGTTGCCGTGGAACTGATCGTTGTTCGCCGACGTCCCGACGGCGCGTCCGCCTACAGTGACGGCTGCGGAGTTCGCGATCGACCCGGTCCGGAGGGTCGCAGTGCCCTGGACTAAGCCGTCGACGAACAATGTGTGTACTTGGCCGACTCGGCGACAGACCAGTTGATGCCACTTGCCATCGTCGATGGGCTGCTTCGATCTGAGGTTCACCTGCCCCTTTGTTCCGTTGAAGACGCAGCTCGGCTTGGCTCCGATCAACTGCAGCTTCCACTGGTTACTTCTGCGGCCGAAGAGGCCTTTCTGCACAATGTTCGGGTCGCGGGTCGGCTTGGCCCAGCGTGGCCTGACCCGAACGCTCGCGCCGAAGGTGAACGGGTGCCGGTGCGGGTTCAAGTGCGCATTGTGGGCGATCTTGATGATCGCTCGGCCACCGTCGCGAGGATATCCAGCAGCCTTTCCGGTAACTCCACGTCGCACGGTCAGGTGTCCTGTGCCAGAGACCTGCACCACTCCATAGTGACCATGCCCAGTGACGTCAGGGACGCGAGTACCAGGCTTGAGGGACTCACCTTGGTCGAAGTTGAATCGAAAGCGGGGATGCCACCCCACGCTGACCACGGATGAGTCGTTGAGGGTGTACGGCGCAGCGTCCGCCGCCGCGGCGCCGCTCACCAAGACTGTGATAGCGGCTGTGGTCGCCGCCAGCGTTCGTGCACGTCTTGCCACGGTTCATTCCTCCAATGGAGTCGGACGATTCTTCGTCCAATTCGGGGAAACACGGCGGGTCTACCGACCCAAGTGATCCATATAGGGACGAATCTACACGAAGATAACTAAAAAAGTCGGCCCAGGTTACGTGCCCATTTGTCCGTGTTAGCCGGCGCTCCCAGCCGCTCACTCGATTAGCCCTATACGGCTACAGGCTGCAACAGTACGGTGTGTGCGGGAAGGCTCGGAGAGCCGTTGTCGTCGAGACGCCGGGGGAAGACTCCAGAGACTATGGTCGATGCCGTCTCCGCAACCACTCTCTCTGCTCCTCAGGTAGGTTCCTTTCGGCACCCCCGACCACTTGTCCTACTTCTGGTGTCAAGCAGTGGGGGAGTTCTCCTCGACATCCTGGCGCTGAAGCCGTGGTGGTCCCGGCACGAAACCCGGTGGGCTGTGGTTAAGGCTTCGGACACCGAGGATGTACTGGCTGACCAGAATGTGGACTGGCTTCCCGAACTATCGGAGGCCAGTCCGCTGGCAATGCTGCCGGCTCTGTTCGCCGCATGGAGACTGCTTCGCCGACATCGGCCAGATGTCATTGTGTCTGCAGGTTCAGGTGTCGCCGTACCGCTGTTTGCCATGGCACGGTTGCTCCGGACGCCTGCTGTCTGGGTGGAGACGTTCAACATCGTCGGGCGTCCGGGAATCAGCTCTCGGATCTGCCAGAGACTGGCGGCCAAGGTGATCGTGCAGCGGCCTGACCTGATTTCATCGCGTCCGAACGCGGTGCTCGTCGGAGAGCTGTACTGATGCGGTCGGACAGCCCTTGCCTGAAGGTCTTCGGAACGGTGGGGATGGGGCGCTGGCCGTTTGATCGGTTCGTGCAAGCCGTGGACGCACTGTCTGATGACCATGACGTGTTCCTGCAGACCGGGACGTCGGCGTACGCGCCGTCATGCCCGCATGTCGACTTCATTCCGTACGACGAAGTGCAACGTCGCATCAGCGATGCGGATGTTGTGATAACTCATGCGGGCAACAGCGTCCGACTCGTTCAACGCTCCGGGAAGGTTCCCATCGCGATTGCCCGGCAGGCCAGCCGAGGAGAGATGAGTAACGACCACCAAGTCGCCTATCTCCGCACGGAGGAACAGGCCGGCCGCGTCATCGCCGTATGGGATGTATCCCTACTCAAGGGCTATGTCACGCAGTACGCCGAGCGCGCGCGGCAGCTTGGTGACGACCGGGCGCTGGCCGCGCCGACTGATCCCAAAGAAGTAGCCGATGTCCTCGACTCAGTCTGCGCCGATCTCCTCGGTGAGAGTGCGGACGAGGACCCCTTCGCGCGAGACCCGCTACGGCGGTACTCCTTTGCCTGGCGCCACCTGGCGCACGTATCCGGACCGCATCTGGACGTCGGAGTCGGCGCAGGAGATTTCGCTGGTCCCTTCGCGACCGCGACTGGTCGAGAGGTTCATGCAGTGGACCCGAACGAGGGGTATGTCGATGAGGTACGCCGGCGCTTTCCCCATATTGCCGTGAGGCACTGCTCGCAGGTCAGCCCGCTGCCCTACGTCAACGGCACCTTCACGTCTGCCAGTTTGCTGGACGTGCTGGAACACTGTCGCAGCGAGCGTGACTTGTTGCGTGAGGTGCATCGCGTGCTTGCCTCCGAGGGTCGGCTACTGGTGACGGTGCCGCATCGCCATGTCTTCTCGATGCTTGATCCTGACAACGCGAAATATCGATTTCCTAGACTCCACAAGTTCGTCTACGTACGACGATTTGGGTCGGCTGCCTACGAACGGCGATTTCAAGATGTGTCGGATGGTTTGTTCGGGGACGTCTCGGTCGAACGCGGCTGGCACACCAACTACAGGGCTTCCGATCTCCTCGGTCTGCTGCGCGAGACTGGCTTTGAACCCGTGCTAGTGGAGGGAGCCAATCTTTTCTGGAGGTGGCTACACATTCCTTATCTCATCGGACCACCCAGACTTCGGTCGGTTCTTGGTGCGGGGATACTCCTGGATGGCAAGCTCTTCCGAAACTCTTCCCTGGCGGCCAATCTGTTCGTCGTCGCGAGGAGGCTGCCGTGAATATTGTGGAGAACGGACGACTGGCGTGGTTCTTCACTCGATTGGCCGTGAAAGAGCACCTCGCTTCAGGGCTGCATGTCCGGCCACTCGTCGCCGAGATGTTCCTGACTGAGAACTGCAATCTGCGGTGTATCAGCTGCAACTGTTGGCGTGAGAACACGCTCGGCGAGCTGACTACCCAGGAATGGAAGCACGTCATCGACCAGCTCGTCGAGCTCAAGATACTCAAGGCAAACTTCACCGGCGGCGAGCCGCTGATCCGTCCAGACGCTGTCGACATCCTTGCCTATGCACAGAGCAAAGGCATAACGCACCTGCATCTGAACACGAACGGTATCCGGCTTACTCCAGCGAAGACGCGAGACGTGCTCGACGCCGGAGTCCGCAGTTTCAACATCTCCGTTGACGGACCGAACGGGCTCGTCCACGACCGCATCCGCGGACGACTAGGTGCCTTCGACACGACGGTCAGCAACCTGAAGGACCTTTTAAGGCTGCGGGAGACCTACGGTCTCAAGGTTCGGATGAACTTCACTGTGATGCGCGCGAACGTCGATCAGCTTCCCGCGATCGCTGAACTAGCACAGCGCCTCAAAGTTCGCTTGTACCTGAATCTCGCCACGGACAGCACATTCCTGTTTCGAGCCGCCGAGGTGTCAGAGCAGAAGGTGATCGAGCCTGACGCGCTCGATCAGGCGCTTGTTGGCCTAGAAGAAACTCTTCGTCGCAACTCCCAGTGGTTGCCTAGGTACGCCGACCTCAGCTACATCCGGCGACATTTTTCCGATTTAGTGCAGCGTGACCTGCCGTGTGCGGAGTCTCAGCTCAAGTTGATGATCCACTCACGTGGGGAAGTGGGCGGCTGCTGGGGGCATGACCCTAAGTCGAACGTTCGGGTCACCAGCCTGCGAGAGATCGTGGACTCACCCGGCTATCGGCAAGAGCACGAACGGCTCTTCAAAAAGGACTGCGTAGGCTGCGGAAGCAACTACAGCCTGAACCTGCGGTGGAGGCCTTCGACGTACACCGACGACCTGATGTGGAAGCTCGGTCGCCGCAGCCTTGCGCACAACGGTCGATCGTGACGACGTATCCCGTGGCCTCGTCGGCGGCCATTGGCCAGTGGGAGGTCCACGGAACCGCAGGACCACTGCGTCCGTCCGCGCCTCTCTACGACGCTCTGGCGGCCGACTACGAGCAACACTTCGCGGCACCTCACCGTCGCCTCTACGACGAGCTGGCATGGGAGCGGGTCACCGCGTTCCTCAATGACCCGTCAGTCGACGGGGGACCGGTTGTTGACGCGGGCTGCGGAATCGGGCGCTGGGCTCGACCTCTGGCGCAGCGCGGTCACGTCGTCATCGGGGTGGAGCACGCGCCGACCATGTTGCACGAGTTGC
The DNA here is from genome assembly GCA_038252945.1 of Propionibacteriales bacterium. Taxonomy (GTDB): domain Bacteria; phylum Actinomycetota; class Actinomycetes; order Propionibacteriales; family Nocardioidaceae; genus JAUJOE01. The sequence continues at coordinate 7,490 of JBBSHN010000004.1, forward strand.
GGTCTGCGGCACCGATTCCTGGGTTTCGGGTCGTGGAGGGGTCGATCGACACACTGAGCCGAAACACAGTGGTGGGGCCGCACAGCTCCGGCGCTCAGTTGGTGCTGGCCATGGGATCGGTCCAGTACACCCAGCGTCCAGCGAGCACCATAAGCAATCTGGCGTCGTGGCTGCGCCCGGGCGGTGTGCTCGCCGTGCTGGTCGACTCCCTGGTCGGCCTCGTGCTTGAGCTGATTGGTGACGGCCGTGAGGCGGAAGCCGCGAAGAGGCTCGCCACTGGCCGTGGCGTGTGGCGCATCCGTGGGCGGGAGGCCGACCTACATTTGCTGGACCGCGATCAACTCGTGGGTGCTTTTGCAGGAGCGGGGCTCGAGGACATCACGGCGTCCGGACTTCTGGTCACTGCCGCCGCACTGGGCAAGGGGCGGCTCCAGGAGGTGCTAGAGGCAGACTTCGACGAGTGTCTCGCTACCGAACGGCGGTGGGCAGATGACCCGCGGCTGGCTGACGTGGGCAAGCAGCTCCTCGTCACCGGCCGCCTGCCCACCACCTGAGCGCACGAAAGCAAATCGGGGAGGCATCGGCACATGACGGACAAGCCGGCGGCATTGGTCCTCGGCGGGGCGGGCTTCGTTGGGTCCGCTCTCTGCCGACGGCTGCGCGAGCAGGAGCATTCCGTCGTCGCTGTCGACCGACGGGAACCGGCAGCCCCGGATGCATGGCTGCGGTATGACGCTCTCACCGACGAGCCGGCAGATCTTCCGGCGGGAGAGCTTTTTCTCGTCCTTGGAGCCAGTGACCCTCGCCCCAGACGGCCGTGGACCTTGGTGCTCGAGAACGCGCTCGCCACAGCGCGCCTCCTGCCTGCTATGAAAGATCGTCGGGTCACGCTCGCATCCTCAGTCGAGGTCTACGGCTCCGCGGCCGCGCCTCTGCGAGAGGAGTCGACGCCCACGCTGCCGTTGTCGACCGAGGAGCTGGAGAACTGGTGTCTGACTGCCGAGCGGTTGAGCACCTCCCCGTGCCCTCCGTGGAGAGCAGAACGGACGGCAAGGGAGCTCGCTGACGCTGATCCGTCCGGTCGATGGGTGTACGCACTGTCTAAATCCGCGCAGGAAATGCTCGTTCGCAAGGCCGTTGCTCCAGATCGCCTCCGCGTGCTCCGGCCGGCGAACCTGTTCGGTGTGGGTCAAGACCGTGTCGTCAGTCGTCTCGTGCGCCGGGTGCTCAACGGACGCACCGTCACGGTCACAGATTGCCTGCGGACGTTTTCGCCCGTCGAGGAGCTGGTTGACGCGCTCCTCCTTGAGGAGACCGGTACCTTCAACGTGGGTTCGAGCGTCGTTTCGCTGGTCGAGCTGGCGAAGGAGATCGTCGAGCTTGTGGGGCATGACGTTCCGATCGAGGTGCTGCCGGCTCCGGACAACGACACGTGCGGCGTCGTCGACTCGAGCCTGCTCGCGAGCAGGGGATTCAGAGCCCGCTCGTTCGACGCCGCCCTCAAGGAGCTGGTGAACCAGCTGCGATTCGAGCACGTGCCAATCTTCGAGCCCCCTCTACCCGTGGTCATTCCACCGCGACCCGAGCAGCCGTCTCTACTCGCGGACCGACAGTTGGGGTGTCAATGGAGCGGCCGAGTCAAGCACGGGAATTATTGGACGGGCCGGCTGACCGATGAGCTCACGGAACGTCTTCGCCTACCGCCGGACAAGCGGCTCATTGTCACCAACACCGGGACTTCTGCCCTTCGGCTCCTGCTCTGGTCAACTGTTGGGCCGGCCAAGCCCCGGCAGGCGGTGGCGCTGCCGGCGTACACGTTTCCGGCGACCGCTGAGGTCGCGTTGCAGCTCGGGTACAACCTGCGCTTCTGCGACGTGGACGCTGACTTCTGGACCATGACGGCGGAGAGCCTGCATGAGGCGTTGGACGAGCGGGTCCAAGCCGTGATATCGGTAGACACCTTCGGCAATCCGGTGCACTACAACGAGCTGCTTGGGGTGTGTCGCGCGGCCGCCATACCGCTGCTTGCGGATTCCGCACCTTCGCTGGGCAGTTGGTATCAGGGCGTTCCGGTGGGAGGCCAGGCGGACGGACACGCGTTCTCCATGAGCTTTGCCAAGGCTCTGACGGCAGGAGGCAGCGGAGGCGCAGTCGTTGTGCCCGCGGCAGCAAGCTTGAGCGGCCCCGAGAACCTGCTGCGCTCCTCCCTGATGCCCGAGATCAACGCGGCGGCCGCCTTGGACCTCCTTCCGGTGCTGGACGATCTGGTGTCGCGACGGCAAGAGATCGCCGACACGTACCAGGAGATGTGCGGGCGCTATCCCGACGTGCAGCACCAACGGATCCGGTCCGACGCCCGCTCAAGCTGGGTGCACTGGGTGATGTGTCTCGGACCGCGGTATGGCAGGGAGTCGGTAGTGGCCGGCTTGCGAAGACTGGGAGTGGAGACCAAGCCGTACTACTGGCCAGCGCTGCACGAGGCGGAGTGGCAGCACGGCTGGGAGCCCGGAAGCGCCTCCCGAGAGGCTCTGCCCGTCAGTTCCCGACTTCACCGGTCCGCACTTGCGCTCCCCATGTCGTCAGAGATGACGCTGTCCGACGCAGAGCGCGTCTCCTCGGCTGTTGACTCGGTGTTTGCCGAGTTCCACTAGACAGCACCCAGGGCGGAGATCAGGCTGCTAGACGTAGTGGAGAAAAGTCCGGATTAATGGGTATCTTCCGGCCAGTTTTGGTCCTAGTGTTGATCGTGCTTGGCCCGCCCCCTGCCGCCAGCGTATTGAGCAGTTGATGCTCTTCGTGCCTCGCCAGAGGAGGTCTAAAGCGACCGACGACTGAACCTAGCCAGCAGGGAGATCAACGATGCGTCGAGCCGTCAAAGCATTGGTGCCCGCGACAGCTCTCCTGCTTGTCGGAGCCACTGCGGCGATGGCCGCGGTGTCAGATACGCCGCGTGCCACTGCGTCAGTGAACGGCATTGTTCGCGACGTGCTGGTGCTAGGCAACACCGTTTACGTCGCCGGGCTTTTCGACTCTGTGCGCGGCCCGTCAGGATCGACGTACATCAGGCACAACGTGGCGGCATTCAACGCGTCAACCGGCGCCGTGAAGAAGTGGGATCCCAACGCTGACGACCAGGTGTATGCACTGGCTGCGCTCGACTCCGGTCAGATCGCTCTTGGGGGAGTCTTCAACACGGTCGGCTCAGCGAGGCACAGGCACCTGGCGGTCGTGAGCTCCGCGAGCGGCACCATAAAAACATCGTTCACGGCCTCCGCGAATGGCAAGGTCCGAGCCCTGGCGGTCGGCACGAACGGGTGGCTCTACGTGGGCGGCACGTTCACCTCCATCAGCGGACAGCCGAGCAGCGGACTCGCCGCCTTCGACGGGAACACGTTCACGTTGGAGCCTTGGGTTCCGCAGGCCGATGGCGGTGCGGTGCTGACGCTTGACGCCGCCAAGGGTTTGATCTTTGTAGGCGGCAAATTCACCTCCCTTGGCATCGAGGCAGGATCCGGCTACCTGGACGGTTTGGACCCGAAAAGTGGGGCGATCAGGTGGAATCCGTCGACGAGCATTCCGGTGCATGACGTGGCGGTTGGCAAGACATCCGTGTACGTCGCCGCTGACGGCAAGGGTGGGCACCTGTACGCCTACAACCTCAGCGGTGCTGGCCGCAAGTGGACGGTGACCACGGACGGTGGAGTCCAGGCTGTCGCGGTGATCGGCACCGACGTCTACTTCGGTGGTCACTTCGACAACGTCGGGAGTACGCACCTGCGTAAGCTGGCAGTGGCAACCACCACCGGAACTCTGCAATCCTCGTGGGCGCCGCAGGCGAACTCGAATCAAGGCGTATTCGTGTTGGCGAAAGGGTCGAACTCCAGCGGCTCATTCCTCGTCGCCGGAGGAGCCTTCACCACCTTCGACGGCGGAATCATCAAGCAAGCGGGCTACGCCGAGTTCCAGTAGCGCCTCGCGGCGCTAACGCTCCATCGCGACGGCCATGCCCTGCCCGACTCCGATGCACAGTGCCGTGACGCCGACCCCGGATCCTGCCTGAGCCAACTGGTGCGCCAGCATTCCGGCGAGGCGCGCGCCGGACGCTCCGAGCGGATGCCCCACAGCGATGGCGCCTCCCAGCGGGTTGACCACCTGCGGGTCGAGGCCCGGCCATTCAGCGAGGCAGGCGATCACCTGTACGGCGAAAGCCTCGTTGATCTCCATGAGCGTCACGTCGGTGAGGTTGCGACCGGCTTTGCGCATTGCCCGGTGGACCGCCTCGACCGGACCTATCCCGAAGTATTGCGGCTCGACCGCCGCGACTCCGGTTGCGGTAATCCGTGCAAGCGGCTCGACGCCGAGCACGCCCAGCCCCTGTTTATCAGCAAGAAGGACGCCGGCGGCGCCGTCGGAGAGCTGAGAGGCGTTACCGGCGGTGACGCGCCCGTGCGGTCGGAAAGACGCGCGTAGCTTCGACAGCGACTCCGGCGACACATCGTCTCGGATGCCTTCGTCGCGGTCCATCGGCACATCTGGCACCTGGATTGTCATGTTGTCGTACGTTCCATCAGCCCAAGCCTTCGCGGCCAGGTTCTGGCTCCGAGCGGCGAACTCATCGGCCGACTCTCGGCTCACGTTGTACTTGTCGGCGAGCTGCTCGGTCGCCTCTCCGAGGCTGACCGTCCACTTCGCCGGCATCCGCGGATTGACAAGACGCCACCCGAGCGTCGTGGACACCAGCTCCACATTGGTCGGCGGGAAGGGCTTATCTGGCTTGAGGGCAACCCAGGGCGCACGGGTCATCGACTCGACTCCGCCAACGATGAGGATGGAAGCATCGCCCACGGCGATCGCCCGGGCTGCCATGACGAGCGCGTCGAGGCTGGAGGCGCAGAGTCGGTTGACGGTGGAGCCGGGAACTGTCACTGGGAGCCCCGCGAGCAGACCCGCCATCCGGCCTACGTTGCGGTTGTCCTCGCCGGCCTGGTTGGCCGCGCCGAAGTACACCTCGTCAACGCATGCTGGCTCCAGCGTGGGTGTCCGCTCCAGCAGGGCGCTGATGATCAGGGCGCCGAGGTCGTCGGGTCGCACGTCGGCCAGCGCTCCGCCGAATCTTCCGAACGGCGTGCGCACCGCGTCGACGACATACACCTCACGACCGAGCACTGCGCACTCCTTGGCTCACACCGTCGAGTATGGCGACGAGACCACTCTGCCCGTCACTTCACCGAGCATTACCCGGGTGCCGCGCGGACCCGGCGCCCAGCCGCGAAGAGTCACGACGTCGCCGTCCTCCAGGAACCCGCGGGCGGTCCCGTCGTCGAGCTGCAGGGGGTCGGTGCCGTTCCACGTCCGCTCGAGCAGGCTGCCGAACGTCTCCGGTGCCTCCCCGCTGACCGTGCCGGAGGCGAACAGGTCGCCGACGCGGAGGCCGGCGCCGTTGACCGTCAGGTGGGCCAGCATCTGCGCCGGTGACCAATACATGTCGCGGTACTCGGGCTTGGCGACCACGGTGCCGTTGAGCACCACCTCCAGGTGTAGGTCGAGCCCGCACGCCGCCTCACCGCCGGACAGATAGGGGAGCGGCTCAGGTTGCTGCATCGGCAGCGGAACCTGAGCGGCTTCGAGCGCCTCAAGCGGCACCACCCAGGCCGAGATGCTGGTGGCGAATGACTTGCCCAGGAACGGGCCGAGCGGCACGTACTCCCACGCCTGGATGTCGCGGGCGCTCCAGTCGTTGAGCAGCACGACGCCGAAGATGTAGTTCCAGGCCTCTGTGATGGGCACCGGCTGCCCGAGCTGGCTGGACCGGCCAACGACGAAGCCAACTTCGCACTCGATGTCGAGCCGCGTGCTCGGACCGAATGGCGGTCGCCGGTTGGGTTGTGGGCTTCGCTGACCTTGGGGCCGGATGACGTCGGTGCCGCTGACGATCACGGTGCCGGCGCGGCCGTGGTAGCCGATCGGAAGGTGCTTCCAGTTCGGAGGAAGCCCAGGGGAGTCGGGGCGGAAGATCTCACCCACGTTCGAGGCGTGCGACTTGCTGGCATAGAAGTCGACGTAGTCGGCAACCTCCAGCGGCAAACGCATTGTCACATCGTCCAGCGGCACCACGACGACGGCGTCGGGATCGGGGCAGCGGGCCACGTCCGCGACCCGTGCGCGTACGTCGCGCCAGGCAGCCGGCCCCAGTGCCATGAACGCGTTCAACGATGGTGAGGCGAAGACCTCGGCATTTGGCCACTGCGATGCTGCCGCGGTCGCGGCTAGGTCCAACACCGAGTCGCCAAGGCGTACACCGATGCGCGGCGGCTCGCCCGGGCGCTCGAACACGCCGTATGGCAGCGTCCCAAGGCCGAACGGCGAGTCGCTGCTGTCGGTCATGACGCCTCCATCTCCAGCAGTCCCAGCCGCACGAGCTCGTGGACCGGGTCCTCCACGCCGCAGCAGCCGAACGACACGAACTCTTCGCGGACGACCGCAGCCTCAGCGGTTGACCACGAGTCGACCTCGTTGGTGACTGCGTCCTCGTTGCGAACGGTCAGCACATCGGCGACCGTCCCTGCATCAGCTCCCTGTCGAGCCAGCAACGAGCCGTGCATCAGGTTGAGGAAGCCGTGGTGCTCGAAGCCGGTGGACGGATCTGTGCACCGGACGGCCGAGTGGAGGCCGGCCGTGAACTTCAGCGGTGCCCGAACGGTCGCCGAGATCACCAACACCTCGGCCGCCGTGTCCACGCTGGGAAAGGCGTCCGCAATGGTGCCTCCGGTGCGGAACTTGCCGATGACGTCTCGTCCCTTTGCGCGCTGTTCGGCCACGGCTGCGAGCAGCTCGGACCGGTCTTGACCCGGCATCTCGCACGCCAGCCGGCGCGACGCCGCAACGACAGGGAGCGGGGTGCCGGTCACGGGCACCTCGAATCCGACCAGGTCCAGTGCGGCGGGCAGGTGCTGTGGCTCCCTCGACGAGCCCACCACAGTGACAGCCAGCGGAGGTGACCCCGCCGCCGCATGAGCGTCGAGGAACTCCTCCCACCGCTGGGCCGAGACCAGGAGCGGCCCGACGAGGCCCGCGTATGGCGACCGTTTGTGCTGGAGATGTTCGGTGATTGCGACAGACGCCGGCGCGTTGCCCGGAGGGAACATGGCCGCGTCATCGAGCAGGCCACCGAACAGCCCAGGCGTCGTTGACACGCCAGCACCGTACTGTAATCGTGAAGAGCGATTTCCTGCCTCCGAAGCTGGCCAACGGCCTCGGCCCGCTAACGGTTCGATAAGCGCCCGAAGGAGGGGAACCAGTGGCCTACTACCGGTCGTGCGGATCTGTGCCACCCAAGCGGCACACCCAGCACCGCCCAGACGGTGGAGCGCTCGCCTACGAGGAGCTCATGGGAGAGGAGGGCTTCTTCTCCGACTCCTCACTGCTCTACCACCACAATCTGCCGTCTCGAATTATCGACGCGCAGTGCTGGGTTCCCGGCAATCTGGAGACCACGCCGAATCACCCACTGTTGCCGCGACACCTGCAACTGCATCGGCTCTTCAAGGACGAAGCGGGCGCAGTCGCTGACGTGGACGTCGTCACGGGACGCCGACTCGTCTTGGGTAACCCCGACGTCCGTATCTCCTACGTCGTCGCGGGCTCTCCCTCTCCGCTGTACCGCAACGGGCTCGGCGACGAGTGCCTGTACGTCGAGCGGGGAGCGGCGCGGGTCGAGACCATCTTCGGCGCGTTCGAGGTCGGCCAAGGCGATTACGTCATCATGCCGCGGGCTACCACGCATCGGTGGATTCCGCGAGCCGGCGACGAGCTACTTCGAGTTTACTGCATCGAGGCGAACTCGCATCTCACTCCGCCTAGGCGGTACCTCTCCAAATTTGGGCAGCTGCTCGAGCACTCGCCGTACTCTGAGCGGGATCTCCGTGGTCCGGAAGGGCCGCTGCTCGCCGGAGATCTCGGCGAGGATCAGGACGCGGAGACCGAGGTCTACGTCAAGCATCGTGGCAGCGGACCGAGCGGTGCGGTGGGCACGATCTTCACGTACCCCTTCCACCCGTTCGACGTAGTGGGCTGGGATGGCTGCCTGTACCCGTACGTCTTCAACGTCGCGGACTTTGAGCCGATCACCGGCCGGGTGCACCAGCCACCGCCGGTGCACCAGGTGTTCGAGGCTCACAACTTCGTAGTGTGCAACTTCGTGCCTCGCAAGGTGGACTACCATCCGCTGGCCATTCCGGTGCCGTACTACCACTCGAACGTCGACAGCGACGAGGTGATGTTCTACGTCGACGGTGACTACGAGGCGCGCAGAGGCTCCGGCATCGCGAAGGGTTCCATCACGCTGCATCCTGGTGGCCACGCGCACGGTCCGCAGACCGGAGCCTACGAGCGGTCCATCGGCACTGAGTTCTTCGATGAGCTTGCCGTCATGGTCGACACGTTCCGGCCGCTCGAGCTGGGCGAGGCAGGCGTCACAGCAGACGACGGCGCCTACGCGTGGTCGTGGGCTCGGGGCGCCGATTCAGGGACCGACGGCACCGGCTGAACTCGAGGTTTCCGCCTTCGCTTCGTCGGGATTTCGGTCAGCTCGCTGCGGCTGACATGTGCGAGGCGTGCGGTTGCGGCGTACTAAGGTTTCGGTGTGGCGGGAGGTTGCCGCCGCGGCGGGTGCGGAGGAGCGCGTGGCTGATCAGCCGGAAGTTGTCACCAATCGCATCATTACCGTGCCGAATGTGCTGAGCATTGCGCGCTTGTTCGGCGTGCCGCTGTTCCTGTGGCTGGTGCTTGTCCCACATGCCGACGGCTGGGCGCTCGTGGTGCTCATGATCTCCGGTATCACCGACTGGCTCGACGGAAAGCTGGCTCGCACACTCAACCAGGCCTCGAAGCTTGGGCAGTTGCTCGATCCGGTGGCAGACCGCCTCTACATTCTGGCGGTCGTGATCGGCCTGGCACTTCGACAGATCATTCCGTGGTGGCTCGCCGTGCTGCTGCCCATGCGCGACGTGCTGCTCTTCGTTTTGGTGCCGTTTTTGCGCACCCGCGGATACAGCGCCTTGCCCGTCCATTTCCTCGGCAAGGCCGCCACAGCCAGCCTGCTCTACGCGTTCCCGCTGCTCCTGCTCGGGGACGGCCCGGGAGATCTGCAGACCTCCGCAAACGTCCTCGGGTGGGCTTTTGCCATCTGGGGAGCGGGGCTCTACTGGTGGGCTGGCGTTCTATACACCTACCAGGTCGTCCAGCTGCTGCGGCGGCCACGCGCCTCTGCCGGCGCGCCTGCAGCAAGGACGCCGGCGTGACCGGCTCCTTGGGCCATGATGACCGGGCCGACAGGCGGTCGGTTGGCCAGAACCTCCTCACCCAGATCCTCGACAACTCCCTCGAAGAGGACTACCGCGCGGTCGCGGAGGCTCGCGGTGGCGACTCGCCATCGTCGCGCGGCAGCCGACTGCGGCTGCTGGGAGTCGTCGCGGTCTTCGGCGTACTGATCAGTACGTCAGCGGTACAGACGCAACAGGATCGGCCGCAGGCTCTGGTGGAGCGAGCAGGTCTGATCTCCGAGATCAGGGCGCGGCAACACCGGCTCGACTCGCTGGAGACACAACTGCGTACTCTGCAGTCCGACGTCGCCGCGTTGCAGACGCAGGCGGCCCAGCAGTCCGATGTGCAGGCCAAGCTGAGCGGCGAGGTGAGCACACTCGGTGTGGCCGCCGGCACCGCCTCTGTGCGCGGCCCGGGCATCGTCATCACGACCGACGACGGGCCGAGCGCGGCGGGAAGCGCGGGCACCATCGCCGACAGTGACCTCCAAGCGCTTATCAACAGTCTCTGGGCGGCGGGGGCCGAGGCGATCGCCGTCAACGGCCACCGGCTTACGCCGCTCACCGCCATAAGGCTCGCGGGCCAGGCCATCACCGTCGACTACCGCTCGCTACGGCCGCCGTACGTCGTCCAGGCCATCGGCAACCCCAACCTGCTGCCCTCTCGGCTTCTCCAGACTCAGGGCGGCCAGCTGTGGCTGAGCCTGCGAGCCAACTTCGGCATCCGTTTCACCGTGCGCGCCAGCAACCAGATCACACTGCCTGGGCAGGCTCACGTCTCGCTGCTGTGGGCGCGACATCGGATACGGCGATGATCGCAGTAATCGGGCTCGTGATCGGCATTCTGGCCGGCCTGTTCCTGCAACTCACGGTGCCGACCGCCCTTCAGCCGTATCTGCCGATCGCGGTGGTAGCCGCGCTTGACGCCGTCTTCGGCGCGATGCGAGCCCATCTCGACGGCATCTTCGACGACCGCGTGTTCGTGATCTCCTTCTTCTCCAACGTCTTGATCGCCGCACTCATTGTGTATCTCGGCGACCAGCTCGGGGTGGGAGGGCAACTGTCCACGGGAGTGGTGGTCGTACTCGGCATCCGCATCTTTTCCAACGTCGCAGCCATTCGTCGGCATGTCTTCCGAGCCTGAGCCTTGGTGACTCCACCACCTGGCCGAAGTGGCGGCGTTCGCCGACAGCTGGTCATCGGCGCCCTACTGGCACTTCTGGGATTCGCCGGCGCCACGCAGATTCGGTCCACTCACCGGACCGACAGCTTCGAGCACCAGCCGCGCGACAATCTCGTGCAGTTGCTCGACTCACTCTCTGCCGCCGCCGACCGGGTCCAGGTGCAGATCACTCAGCTGCAGCACACGCGCGATGACCTGTCGGGAACTGCCAAACGCCGACAGACGGCGCTCGCTGTGGCCCGCAAACGCCTGGAAGAACTCCGGCTCCTCGCTGGCACGGTGCCCGCGCAAGGCCCCGGAGTGACCATCACTATCACTGACTCCCGCGGAGGGGTCACCGCCGCCAGTATCCTCGACGGCATCGAGGAGCTCCGAGACGCAGGCGCAGAGGCGATCGAGATCAACAACCACGTCCGCGTTGTCGCGTCGACGTCGTTCACCGCACCAACTGGAGTCCTGATGGTTGACGGCATGCAGGTCCGCCCTCCGTACGTCATCGATGCGATCGGTTCATCGCACACACTCAGCGAGGCCGTCGCATTCCCGGGCGGCTTGAGGGACCAGGTCTCGGCTCTGGGCGGCACGGTGTCGGTGAAGGAGGCCGACGAGGTGCACATCGACTCATTGCATCGGGTCCAGCCGCCTGAGTACGCTCAGCCGACCGGCGGATGAGGGAAGGAGCTGCTGGGTGTATCCCGACGAACTGAAGTACACCGGGGACCACGAGTGGGTGAGCAGTCTCAGCGACAACGGGACTGTCCGAGTCGGCATCACAGAGTACGCCGCCGAGCAGCTGGGAGACATTGTGTACGTTGACCTGCCCGACGTCGGCACCAACTGCGAGGCGCACGACGCGGTGGGGGAGCTGGAGTCCACCAAGAGCGTCAACGACGTTTTCGCACCGGTGCGCGGCACGGTGGTCGCTCGCAACGAGGCGTTGGACTCCACGCCGGAGCTGTGCAGCAGCGACCCCTACGGCGACGGCTGGATTCTGGAGCTGTCTGTTGCCGACCCCGAATCGCTGGAGGGACTGCTGTCCGCCGACGAGTACGAGGCGACAGTAACGTCGCAGTAAAGGTCGAGAGTTGGGCTGAGCAATTTGTCTATTGACATAAAGAAGGGAACTCATGCCGTACTGCACCGAGTGTGGACACGAAAATCCGGCGGGCGCTCGCTTCTGCTCGCAGTGCGGCCACCGACTCACCGCTTCGGAGCGACCGAACGACTCGACGTCAACCATCCACTTCGGTGCGCCTGAACGCGTGGAAGCCGACGCGGAGAGCAGGCTGTCGGAGGTCGAGGAGGCCGCCGTCGACGCCCTCCCGCGAGCAAGCGCTTTGCTCATCGTGCAGCGAGGTCCGAGCGCCGGCAGCCGATTTCTTCTCGACACCGACGAGGTGACTGCGGGACGCCATCCGGACAGCGACATTTTTCTCGATGACGTGACGGTCAGTCGCCGGCATGCGGTGTTTCGGCGAACCGAGGACGGCTACCAAGTCGTCGACGTCGGAAGCCTCAACGGCACGTACGTCAACCGCGACCGGATCGACGCCGTCACGTTGTCTGGTGGCGACGAGGTGCAGATCGGCAAGTACCGGCTCGTGTACTTCGAGAGCGCTCAAGGCAGACGCTGATGGCAGCTGCCGCATCCGCGCCGCGCGGACGCAGCGGAATGAGCATTGGGCAGGTTATTCACGAGTTGAAGCCGGACTTCCCTGAGGTCAGCATCTCCAAGCTGAGGTTCCTTGAGGCGGAAGGGCTCGTGCAGCCACAGCGCTCGCCTTCGGGCTACCGCAAGTTCTCAGCCGACGACGTCGAGCGGGTCCGGTACATCTTGGAGGCACAACGCGACCACTACTACCCGTTGCGGGTGATCAAGAAGCACCTCGACGCGCTGGCTCGCGGGCTGGAGCCTCCAGCGGTCGCGGGGCAGCTGCCGCGCGTTCCCTCTCCGTCAGCATTCCCTGCGGCCACGCTGGAGTCCGGCTTCTCAGCGGAGGAACGAGATCCGGAGCGGCGTCCAGCGATACGCCTGTCGGCTGAAGAGCTGCGTGCTAACTCCGGACTGGACGAGCGGCAGCTCGATCAGCTGATCGAGTTCGGCTTGATCCGGTCGTACCCGGGTGGTGACTTCTTCGGCGAGGAGGCGCTCACCATCGCCTCGGCGGTGCTTCGGCTAGGGGAGTACGGGCTGGAGCCCCGGCACCTGCGCACAGTCAAGACTGCCGCCGACCGAGAAGTCAGCCTGATCGAGCACGTCGCCCGCCCGCTGCGCCGCCGACGGGCAGAAAACTCAGAAGACGTTCACGACACCGTTGTCACCGAGCTGACCGAACTGTGCCTGGTTCTGCACTCGTCGCTCATGCAAGCCGCTCTCGCGAGAGGCGCCGCAACCGCGTGAAGCCGTCGTCGATGCGAGTAGGCTGATTGCGTGCGTGAGGTAGACGTTGTAGGCGTCCGCGTTGAAATGCCATCCAACACACCGATCGTTCTGCTTCGTGAGGCGTCCGGAGAGCGCTATCTGCCTATCTGGGTGGGCGCGGTCGAAGCAACCGCAATCGCTTTTGCGCAGCAAGGCGTCACCCCCCCGCGGCCTTTGACGCACGACCTTCTCAAGGATGTGTTGACCGCCACCGGAAACGAGCTCGTCGAGGTGCAGATCACTGAGGTCCGTGACGGCGTCTTCTACGCCAATCTGGTGTTGGCGAGCGGAGTGGAAGTCAGCGCCCGGCCGTCTGACTCCATTGCTCTTGCGCTGCGGACGGGAAGCCGGATCGTGGCCAGCGACACGGTGCTGGACGAAGCAGGACTCGCCGTACCAGACGACCAAGAGGAAGAGGTCGAGAAGTTCCGAGAGTTCCTCGATCAGATCAACCCTGAGGACTTCGACGCAGAACAGCACTAGCGCGCCCTGCTTGTCATGAGGCATGAACCTCGGCATGGCAAATGCGCCGTAAGCACCGCAGATCCGCCATGCAGACGTTGCATCCGCCACGCCCGCATGGCAAACCGCTAAGCAAAGCAAGCGCGTAGTCTGAAGCTTTACTTGAAGGTTAGAGACTCGAGGCGCTAGCGCACTTCGATGTCGTTGACGGCATGGGCTTAGCGCCGTAGCGTCACTGAGGACCGCGTTGTAACTTCACGGATGTGGTTGTGCCACCAGCGCATAGCGCCTGGCAAAACCACGGGATGTACGGAGATGTCATGGCTGCAGACAGCCGCATTCCGGTTTCGGGCATGACGACCGAGCCGACTGACGACAAGACATCGGAGGCCAGCGCCCAAGGACTGCTGTTCGACGACGACGTTGCCCCGATGCCCGACGACGTCGGCTATCGGGGACCTACAGCCTGCAACGCGGCTGGCATTACCTACCGGCAGCTGGATTACTGGGCTCGCACCGGACTGGTTGAGCCGAGTGTCCGCACAGCCGAAGGCTCTGGCACTCAGCGGTTGTACTCGTTCCGCGACGTGCTGATGCTCAAGGTCATCAAGCGCCTGCTGGATGCCGGCGTATCCCTCCAGCAGATCCGTGCGGCGGTTCATCACCTCCGTGAGCGCGGCACGGACGACCTGACCCGGGTGACGCTGATGAGCGACGGCGCGAGTGTGTACGAGTGTCGATCCCCGGACGAAGTGATCGACTTGCTGCAAGGCGGTCAAGGCGTTTTCGGCATCGCGATCGGGGGAGTGTGGCGCGAGATTGAAGGCACCCTGGCCGAGCTCCCAAGTGAGCGAGCAGCTCGTGAGGACGCGAGCGACGTACACGACGAGTTGGCGGCTCGTCGCCGCGCCCGTCGGACGGGATAGGGCGCCCAAACGCGCCGTTGAGGCTTCGCTTCGCTGCTAGGGTTGCGGGTGTCTCACCAATCCTTAAGTTCTCTTGAAGCTGCTGACCGCTTCGCCTGCCGCCACATCGGTCCTGATTCCGACGAACAGCAGCGAATGCTGGAGGCGCTCGGCTACGAATCGGCCACTGCGCTCGCGGAAGCGGCGATCCCTTCCTCCATCCGCGCGCAGAAAGGGCTGGAGCTCCCACCGGCCCGGACCGAAGCCGCGGTAGCTCGCAAGCTGCGCGAGCTCTCCGAGCGTAACTCCCCGCAGGTGCCAATGATCGGCCTCGGTTACCACGGCACCTTGACCCCGGCGGTCATCCGCCGCAACGTGCTGGAGAACCCTGCCTGGTACACCGCCTACACGCCGTACCAACCAGAGATCTCCCAGGGCAGACTCGAGGCACTGCTCAACTTCCAGACCATGGTGGGCGACCTCACTGGCCTGCCCACGGCCAATGCGTCGTTGCTTGATGAGGCGACGGCCGCAGCTGAGGCGATGACGCTGGTACGTCGAGGGAACCGCTCGAATTCCTCCGACCGGTTCATCGTCGATCGAGACTGTTTGCCGCAGACGATCGCGGTGATACAGACCCGTGCGCGTGCGCTAGGCATCTGTGTCGAGGTGCTCGATGTGTACACCGACCTGCCTGCTGACAACTTCGCCGGAGTGCTGGTCGCTTATCCCGGGGCGACTGGTCGACTTGTCAACCCTCGGCCGGTTATCGATGCTGCGCACGAGGCAGGCGCTCTAGCCGTAGTGGCGGCCGACCTGCTGGCGCTCACGCTGATCGAGGCGCCGGGTGCTCTGGGAGCCGACGTGGTCGTTGGCAGCACGCAGCGGTTCGGTGTTCCGCTGTTCTACGGCGGCCCACACGCCGGCTATATGGCGGTGCGGTCCGGTCTGGAACGGCAGCTTCCCGGCCGGTTGGTGGGCGTCTCAGTCGATGCGCAGGGGTTGCCGGCATACCGGCTTGCATTGCAGACCCGGGAACAGCACATCCGCCGGGACAAGGCCACGTCGAACATCTGCACCGCCCAGGTGCTGCTCGCCGTCGCCGCCTCGATGTACGCGGTCTATCACGGCCCCGACGGGTTGAGCGCGATTGCGTCGCGGGTAGCGCGTTACGCCACTGTGCTTGCCGACTCACTGCGAGACGGTGGAGTCTCGGTGGAGCACGAGACCTTCTTCGACACCTTGTCGATTTACGTGCCAGGGCAAGGGCAGCGACTGCGGCTCCGTGCTCGCGAGCGCGGCCTGCACATTCTCGCCGACGGCGAGGACCGGATCGGTATCGCGTTGTCTGAGTTGACTACTCGCGACCATCTGGAGGCAGTGCTGGAGAGCTTTGAACTGCCGGTCCCGGACTTCGACTCGCTCGATTCGCGCAGCGAGAACGCTGTTCCTGACGATCTGCGTCGAACCACACCGTTCCTCACGCATCCGGTGTTCACCGGGCACTCCTCCGAGACTGAGATGCTGCGTTACATCAGCAGGCTGTCGCGCCGCGACTACGGCCTGGACCGCGGCATGATTCCGCTCGGGTCGTGCACCATGAAGCTCAACGCCACAACCGAGATGGAGCCGATCAGTCTTCCGGGCTTCGCTGACCTTCACCCCTTCGCGCCGGCAGAAGACGCCGCCGGATACCTCGAGCTCATCGACTCCCTGGAGGCGCAGCTCGCGGCGATCACCGGCTACGCGAAGGTGTCCGTGCAACCGAACGCCGGTTCACAGGGAGAGCTGGCTGGGTTGCTGGCCATCCGGGCCTATCACCATGCGCAGGGTGATGAGCAACGCAATGTGTGCCTGATCCCGTCGAGCGCACACGGCACGAACGCCGCGTCCGCCGTCCTCGCCGGCATGCGCGTCGTGGTCGTGGCCGCCGACGCGGACGGCTCGGTGGACCTCGACGACTTGCGAGCTCAGTGCGAGGCTCACCGCGACGACTTGGCCGCAATTATGGTGACCTACCCGTCGACTCACGGTGCCTTCGAGGCCACGATCGAGGAGCTGGGTGCTCTCGTGCATCAATTCGGAGGGCAGGTATACGTCGACGGCGCGAACTTGAACGCACTTCTCGGCCTGGCGAAGCCGGGGGAGTTCGGCGGCGACGTGTCCCACCTCAATCTGCACAAGACCTTCTGCATTCCGCACGGTGGAGGAGGGCCTGGAGTCGGTCCGGTCGCTGTGGCCGCGCATCTTGCGGCGTATCTGCCGAGTCATCCGATGCATCCGGACCCGGCTCACCGCGACGGCATCGGCCCGGTCAGTGCCGCACCGTTCGGTTCTGCTGGAATTCTGCCGATCTCGTGGGCTTATCTCGCACTGATGGGGCCGGACGGTCTCACGCAGGCCACCGAGGTCGCCGTACTCTCCGCCAACTACATCGTCCGACGGCTGCAGGACCACTATCCGGTGCTGTATCACGGTCCGGGCGGCCTGGTGGCTCACGAGTGCATCCTCGACCTTCGGGCGTTGATCAAGTCCACAGGCATCACCGTCGACGACGTCGCCAAGCGGCTGATCGACTACGGCTTCCATGCTCCGACGATGAGCTTTCCGGTCGCGGGGACTTTGATGGTCGAACCCACCGAATCCGAGCCACTGGACGAGCTGGACCGGTTCTGCGAGGCGATGATCGCCATCCGGCACGAAATCGCGGCGCTGGAGAACGGCGAGATGAGCGTGGCGGACAGTCCGCTTCGCCACGCGCCGCACACGGCTGCGCAGCTCGTGGGCGAGTGGGAGCGTGCCTATACCCGCCAAACCGGCGCCTATCCCGGCGAGGTCAGTGCCGACAAGTACTGGCCACCGGTATCACGGATAGACCAGGCCTACGGTGACCGCCATCTCGTCTGCTCGTGCCCGGACGTGTCGGCTTTCGCCTCGCCCGACGCTTGACGTGGCGGTGCCCGACGATTGGCGGGCGACCTGCCAGCAGCTTCTTGACGACGCGCATGCCCGCAGCCCGGTTCCGGGCATCCTCGCGGCGACGTTCACGTCCGACGGCATTCTGTGGGAGGGTCACGTCGGAGCAGTGACCCGGCAGTACCGCATCGGGTCGATCACCAAGACGTTCACCGCGGTGGCCGTTCTTCAGCTTCGCGAAGCCCGCGAGCTCGACCTCGACGATCCGCTCGCGCGCCACGTGCCGGATGCGCCGTACGGCGAAGCGACGTTGCGCGACCTGCTCTCACACAGCTCTGGACTGACGGCGGAGCCGATCGGGCCATGGTGGGAACGCACACCCGGCGTCCCCTGGGACATGCTGGCCGAGCTGAACGGGCACCCGCACCATGCTCTTCCTCCGCGGCTCGCCTACCACTACTCCAATCTGGGTTATGCGCTGCTCGGAGAAGTGGTGGCGAGGCAACGGGGAACGACTTGGTACGACGCTGTGCGCGACAAGATTCTGGGGCCGCTGGGGTTGGCCGACACTACCTACCATCCGGCGGTGGGTGCGGCTCTGGGGACGTCGCGACACCCGCGCTCAGGAGCGCTGGTCGAGGAGCCTGCCTTCGACAGCGTAGCGATGGCAGCCGCCGGTCAGCTGTGGAGCACGCTGGCTGACCTGGCACGGTGGGGCACATTTTTGGTGGAGGGGCGCGACGACGTGCTGCCGGGCGCGGTGCTCAAAGAGATGCGCACGGCTGCCTCCGCCGACCCCGACACCCAGCACGAAGGCGCGTACGGCTTCGGGCTGCGCTTACTGTGGCGCGCCGGCAGCACGCTCGTGGGCCACACCGGATCGATGCCGGGCTTCCTGGCCGCCCTGTTCACCGATGCGGCGTCCGGCGTCGGAACGGCGGTGTTGACGAACGCGACGACCGGAGTTGCTCCGGAGGAACTCGCCTCAGCTCTCGTCGTGCGAGCAGCGACGGCGGCCCGATCGGAGTCGACTCCCGAGGTGACGCCGTCAGCTGAACCCGTCGGTGGTCCGGCGACCGGTCTGTCGGGGGAGTGGTACTGGGGCAACACCGAAATGACGCTGCGGCCTACCTCCGCTGGGTTTTTTCTGCACACGCCAAACGGGGTTCGCACCTTCGCCGCGGTCACGGCCGAGGAGTTCGTCGGACTCGACGGGTATTTCGCGGGGGAGCGGCTGCAGGTGGTGCGACGCTCGGACGGCTCGGTGTCACATCTGGAGGTGGTGACCTTCGTCCTCACCCGCGAGCCCTACGACCCGACCGCACCCATTCCCGGCGGAGTGCCGCAGCCGCTGGTCAGCTCGCCTGACTGACGCTCGACATGTTGAAGTCTGGCACCCTCAGCGCCGGAGTCTGCGTCCGCGGGAAGTAGTCACCCCATTCCCGCGAGAACGACCGAACGCTCTCCCCGGCAGCTGTGAACCTGTTCAACAGATCGATGGGGCTCTCGTTGAAGCGGAAGTTGTTCACTGCTCCGACCACCTCGCCGTTCTCGACCAGATAGACGCCGTCGCGGGTGAGCCCCGTGAGCAGCAGTGTCTGGGGGTCGACTTCGCGGATGTACCAGAGGCAGGTGAGAAGCAAAGATCGGTCAGCGGACCCGACAAGCTGGTCGATACCGCCGCTGCCGCCGTCGACGGACACCAGCAGATTGTCGACGTAGGGCGTAAACGGCAGACCTGTCAGCGTCGCGGTGTGGCGCGAGCTACCGAGGGCTCGCAGCGTGCCAGCGGAGATCCACTCGGTGGCGCCCACGGACAGGCCATTGTCGAAGACGCTCTGCGCCGACGATGACGCTCGCGCTGACACGAAGGGAGCGGTAGCTAGGCCCGCGGCCCCAGGATCTGACCGCACATGCACCGACTCCTTCGCGATCCGCTGACCCACGCGGGTGCCGCCGTTCGGATCGCTGTAGACGGTATGACCCTCGTGCGCGTCGCGTGCGCTGGACACCCAGTACGCGTAGATCGCGAGGTCGGCCACGGCCGTCGGCGGAAGCAGGGTGTCGTAACGACCGGCCGGCAGGTCGATGCGGCGCGCAGCCCAGCCGAGCCGGCGTTCGAGCTCGGCGTCGAGATCGGGCACGCTCATCTCGGCGATGCTCTCTGCTGCCTGGCCAACCCAGGCCGAAGCGGACCGGTCGGCCGTTTTGCCGGTGATGCCGACGTGGCTGGTCGGTTGCTCAAAGCGCAGCCGTAGCCCGCGTGAGGTGCCGACGTACGTCGTCGTGACGTCCTGCTCGACGTACCCGTACAGCAGGTGGTCCTGTGCAGTTGCCTGCTCCAGAGACTGACCCAGGTCACTGGCGAAGTCGGCGAGCACGGCCGTCAATGTCTGACCGGCAGGGGAGGACCAGTCAGCTGTCTCCTCACCACCGGCGACCTCGGCCGCGTCTTCAGCCGGCCCAGAGGACCGTGCAGCCGCGTCCGCTTCAGCGACCAGCGCCTTGACCTGCGACGTCGAGGGTGCGGTCCGAGTGAGTACTCCAGCCGCCGCGCCTTCTCCTCCGTCGGCGACCGAGACCACCGTGATGGAGTTTCCCGCCATGACGCCGTTGGTCGTGAGCGTGTTGTTGGCCCACCGCAAGTTCGCGGTGGAGGAGACGCCGAGAACGACGACGCAGTCATCAGCCGTGGAGCTGTCGAGGGCGGTCTCGACCAGTTCTTGAGGAGTCACCATGTCAGTGCCCCGCCTCGGTTCCGGTGTTGAGGATGCGGATGTTGCGGAATAGAGCGGGTGGGCAGCCGTGGCTCACGGGGGCGACCTGTCCAGGTTGTGCCTTGCCGCAGTTGAAGGCGCCATGCAGCACCCACGTGTCGGCTCCGCCCACGGCGTCCATCGCCCCCCAGAAGTCCGTGGTCGTCGCCTGGTACGCCGCGTCGCGCACCTGACCGTGGATCTCACCGTCGCGGATCTCGAAGAAGCGCTGCCCTGTGAACTGGAAGTTGTAGCGCTGCATGTCAATGCTCCACGACTTGTCACCGACGACGTACAGGCCCCGGTCGACTCCGGAGACCAAGTCGTCTAGGGACACGTCGGTCGTCGCGGGCTGTAGCGAGACGTTCGCCATCCGTTGAATCGGGATGTGGCCGGGGGAGTCGGCGAATGCGCAGCCGTTGGATCGCCCGAGCTGCATCAGGGCCGCCATCCGGCGGTCAGTCTGATATCCGACCAGGACTCCGCTGTTGACGATGTCAAAGGACTGGGACTCCACACCGTCGTCGTCGTAGCCGACGGTCGCGAGCCCGTGCTCAGTGGTGCGGTCACCCACGACGTGCATGTGCTCAGAGCCATAGTGCAGCGAGCCCAGCTGATCGGGGGTGGCGAACGACGTACCCGCGTAGTTGGCCTCGTAGCCCAACGCCCGGTCGAGCTCGGTGGCGTGGCCGACACTTTCGTGAATCGTGAGCCACAGGTTGGACGGGTCGATGACGAGGTCGTAGGTGCCCGCCTCGACCGAGTGGGCTGCCAGCTTGGCCGCCAGATGGTCGGGCAGCTCCGCCAGCTCGGCGGCCCAGTCGTAGCGACCGTCGCCCAGGTACTCCCAGCCGCGGCCGACCGGTGGCGCGATCGTGCGCATGGAGTCGAAGATGCCGCGGCGACGGTCGACGCCGTAAGCCTCGAGCACCGGATGGAGCCGCACACGCTGCTGCGTCGTCGTCGTTCCAGCGGAGTCGGAGTAGAACTTGTGCTCCCTGACCTGGTCGACAACGGCTGACACGTGCGCGACCGACGAGGCGGCCAGCAGGTCGTTGCTCCACTCACGGAGCAGGTCCACCTTGTCAGCGGTCGGGACGGTGAAGGGGTCGATGTCGTACGCCGACACCCAGGTGGCGTCGTCGTACACGGGCTCGACGGCGAGCTCGATCCGTTCAGTGGTCATGGCTTTGGAGATCCGAGCGATGCCGACCGCTTGCTCTGTGGCCAGCACCACGTCGTCGGTGGTGAGGGAAACGCCGGCGGCGAAGCCCCAGGTGCCGTCGACGATGACACGCACCCCGAATCCGGTTTCGTCGTCCTCCGAGGCATCGATGAGTGTGCCGTCTCGCAGCGTCAGGCGCTGGCGGTGCAGCCGTTCGAGACGGAAGTCCGCATGCGTGGCGTGAAAGTCACGCGCCCGCTCCAGCGCGGTGTCGGCCAGCCGCCGGAGCGGAAGGTCGACGAAGTCGGCGTCGGGAGCCTGAGGAGGCGACATGGGGATGGAGCCTAACAACGTCAGGGCACGACCAGCGGCGCGCTGTGACCGGTGATCCGCTCGGGCCTGGTGTACACGGTTGCGCGGCCCTGCCGCACGAATCCACAGATCGTGATACCGGCGCGCTGAGCCAGGTCGACGGCGAGACTCGATGCGCCGCCCACTGCTGCGACCACGCAGATTCGGCCAGCAACCGCTTTGCTGACAATGTCGAACCCGACCCGGCCGCTGACGCACAGCATGGCGGTCTCGTCGTAGCTCACCGAACCCAGCGTCCGCGCCCCCAAGACCTTGTCGACGGCGTTGTGGCGCCCCACGTCTTCCCGTACGACGACGAGGTCTCCGCCGGTGCGAAAGATCCCACCGGCGTGAGCGGCCCCCGTCCGGTCGAAAAGCGGCTGCACTGAGCGCATCTGCTGCAGCATGTCAGCGAGGGACGACTCGGAAACGCAATGCTCAACACGGAGCGGCTCGGAAGCGGGCGAGAAC
Organism: Propionibacteriales bacterium; assembly: GCA_038252945.1. Lineage (GTDB taxonomy): Bacteria > Actinomycetota > Actinomycetes > Propionibacteriales > Nocardioidaceae > JAUJOE01. The sequence goes on from JBBSHN010000004.1 coordinate 29,441, forward strand.
ACCTCGTCCAGACTCTGCGTGCCGCACACTCCACAGGCACTCGAGACCGCCGTCGAGCGAGCACCTGGCACCCGGGCAGGCGCTTGCCGGAGCGTGACGGTGACGACGTTGTACTGCTGCGCTGGCTTAAGAGCCTGGTCCAGGCAATAGGCAACGGTCGCTGGACGCTCGCCGAGCCGCAGGGCTCCCTCGCTGAGCAAGAAGCCGCAGGCCAGCTCGAAGTCGTGGCCCGGAGTTCGCATCACCACGGCCACCCCGAACGGTGGCTGACCGGGCCAGGCCAGGCGCACTTCAAGCGGCTCCTCAGTCACGACCGTGTCAGGCGCGGTCACTGACACACCATCCCGGGTGCGCGTGACCGACCGTCGGCTGATGGTGCCAGGACGTTTTCGGTCGCTCACTGACGCGCTTTCGTTGTCACCAGGGCAGGATAAGTTGAGCATGCGATGAACCTCCATCCGCGCACTGGGCTTGCCCGCCCAGTCGAGCTCCCGCCACCCGAGCAGTCGCCACCATCGCCACTGCCGGGACTGATGCTCGCCGGAATGCTTGGGGGAGCGTTTGCGGCGCTCACGTGGTTCCTCGCTGGTCCTCTGAACGGGTCGTGGATCGACCGAGTGCTCAACCGCAAGCACGACATCACCGGCTACATGCCACTTCTGCACGTGCTTGACCGCGTCGGCCAGCGGGCCGTCTGCTTGCCGGTGCTCGCCATTGTCACTCTCTGGGTGGCGTGGCGGCACCGGTCAGCGCGTCCCGTGTTGCTCTCGGTGTGCGCGGTGCTGGCCGTCAACCTCTTGGTCCTGGTTCTGAAAATCTGGTTAGGGCGCGGCGCTCCGCTTGCACACCGCCCCGCGTTCTTCATCAACGGTGAGATGTACCCGAGTGGGCACACCAGCAACATCATCGCTGTCTTCGGCACGGCGGTGCATCTGTTGTCCCGGTACGGCGACATCACCAATACGGTCCGCAAGGTGCTCTACGCGCTGGTCGCGTTGCTCGCTCTGCTCATGACCTCGACGTCTCTGCTGTTGCGGTGGCACTGGTTCACCGATCTGATTGCGGGCTTCCTGATCGGCGGGCTCGTGCTGGCCACCACTGTTGCGTTCGACAACGCCACGCCGTTCGAGTCACCTCGCCGTAGCTCAACCGCCGAAGATAGAACGGCTGTGTAGCACCCGCTGCATGTCGTCGGTGCGGTCGCTGATTGATCGTCGAACGCCGGGATCCAGCGTCTCGTCGGCCAACACGTCCTCGGCTTGTTGCACCGTGTCGGAAGAGACCGCGTATCGCGGGTAGGCCAGCCGAGCACCAACCTGCGCCAGAATGCCGCTGCGAATTGCCGCAGTGCCGGGCATGTCCGTGAAGTAGCGAGACACGTAGTCGGCGGTCAGGTCCACCTGATCGGGCTGGAAGAAACCCTCTGCGAGAGCGTAGAGCTCATAGTTACTGAGCGAGACGTCCGTCGTCAAGGACTCCCACATCTCCTCCTTGGAGGCGGCGTCCGGCAGCGCCGCCAAGGCTCGCAGCGCGTGCAGGGCGCCCTGCGACGACGGGTCGTCGCCGCGCAGCGCCTCGACGTCCGCTCGCTTTCCAACCCCCGCGGTGCACAACGCGGTGAGCAGACGCCAGCGAAGGTCTTCGTCGAAGGGAAGGCCCTCGGGAACTGCGCCGCAGTACCACTGGTCGAGCAGCTGCGCGTCGTCTGTCGCAGCGATGAGGCCCCTGGCCGCAATCAGTTGGCGGTTACTGGCCGGAGCCGCATCGGCGAGGACGCGGTCAGCGATCGCGGCCAGCCCCCTTCGCTGGTCCACTCGGCTGAAGAACGTGCCGACCCACCCAAGCGCGCCACTTGACGAGCCGCTGCCCAGCAGAACCTCGACAACGAGATCTACCTCCTGCGGCAGAGCGTTGGTGAGAGCGTCCAGGTAGTCGTCGGGCGCCGTGCGGGCGTCGAGGACTGCAGCGCGAAGGGCGCTCCAGACCACCGACCGGCTCAGGTCGTCGCGGACGCGGGGGAGAACCTGCGGCGCCAACCTGACCGAGCGTTCATCAAGAGCGATCGTGGCCCACGTCTCGTCAGAGGAGTCGGGCACGACAAGGGCGTATTCGCGCGATGCCGGCAAGGGAACTGCCGTCGTCTCCTCGGTCACGACGAAGGGAGTGCTCTCGCAGACGCCAGTGGCTTCGTACGCCGTGACAGTGATGGTGTGCGGGCGAGACGCCGGCGGCTCAGATCCGATTCGGCGAGAGATCACAAGTTCACCGGAGTCGCCGACGGCGCAGCTCAGCGTGTCGGGGCCGGCGGTGCGCAGCCATGCATCGGCCCAGGTGCTCACGTCCCTGCCGCTTGCGCGTTCCCAGGAGGCGATGAGGTCCGCGAACGTAGCGTTGCCGTAGGCGTGGCGGCGCAGATGGTCCTTGACGCCGGTGAGGAAGCTCTCATCGCCAAGGTACGCGTTGAGCTGCCTCAGTACAGCAGCCCCCTTGCTGTAAGAGATGCCGTCGAAGTTGTTCAGTGCCTCCCTGGCGTCGGCGGCGCCGTTGCCCGCTACGGGATGGGTCGTGCGGCGCTGGTCTGCAGCGAGACCCCAAGCTTTGCGTCCCAGGGCAAACTCCACCCACACGTCGCGAAAGGGGGTCACTTCGCTCGTTACCCGATAGCCCATGTACTCGGCAAAGGACTCGTTGAGCCACAGGTCGTCCCACCACTTCATCGTGACAAGATCTCCGAACCACTGGTGCGCCATCTCGTGCGCTACGACGTTGGCACGGCTCGCGCGGAGGTTGTCGGTCGCCCGCGCCTTGAACACGTATTCGTCGGTGAAAGTGACACAACCCGGGTTCTCCATGGCACCGGCGTTGAACTCGGGCACGAACGCCTGGTGATATTCGCCGAAGGGGTACCGGATACCGAAGAGCCGGTGATACTCGTCCAGGCACCTGGCAGTCACCGAGAACAGCTCTCCTGCGTCTTTGTCCAGATGCCTTGCCAGCGACTGGCGGCAGTGCAGGCCAAGCGGGATGCCGTCGTGGTCGTCGTACACAGAGTGGTAGGGACCTGCGACCAGCGTCACGAAATACGTCGCCAACGGCTGAGTCTCCGCCAGCGTCCAAAGCCCCGGCTCGGGCTGGGAGGCTGCACCGTTCCCCACCACCAGCCAGTCCTCAGGGGCGCGCACCGAGACCCGGTACGGCGCCTTGAGGTCCGGCTGGTCAAAGCACGCGAAGATGCGAGGAGCGGCGGGCAGGAATGTCATCGCGTACAGGTAGGCGAGCCCGTCTTCGGGGTCGACCGCACGATGCAGGCCTTCGCCATCGCGGGAGTAGGCCATCGTGGCCTCCACCTCGAGGGTGTTCGTGTCGGCCAGGCCACTGAGCAGAAGCCTGCCGTCCGCCACGGAGTCCGGGTCCAGCTGCTGGCCGTTGAGCTGTACCGAGTGCACCTCGTGCGGCATGAGGTCGAGAAAGGTGTCATTACCGTCGACGGTGCGGAACTCGACTGTGGTGCGGGAGAAAAACGTAGATTCGCTTTGGGTGAGGTCGAGCGCGACGTCGTACCCGACGACGTTGAGGTCGGCGGCGCGAGTCCGGGCTTCGTGGGCGGTGAGGCTGGGCATGCCGGCGAGCCTAGTGTGGTCGTCGCCCGGGAAGGACCGCGTGTTCCTGCCGGGCGGAGGAGCGGGGGTGGAACTCGGACGGGGGGATTTGCGTCCGCACCATTATGATGTCATTATGATGCGCATGGACGTCACGATACACGAGGAAAGCGTTCGATGTCGTCGGCGGCCGACCCTAGGGTTGCAGACGTGAACGGAGCGTATGCCGTCGAGGCCGACCGCTTGACCAAGCGGTTTGGCAATACGTTGGCAGTCGACGACGTCAGTTTCGCCGTGCCCCAAGGGTCCGTCGTGGGGTTGCTCGGTCCCAACGGTGCGGGAAAGACCACCACAGTCCGGATGCTCACGACGCTGAGCGTCCCGACGTCAGGAACCGGACGCGTCGCCGGACACGACGTGCGCAAGGAGCCCGACGCGGTGCGCCGCAGCATGGGCCTGACCGGTCAGGTTGCCACGGTCGACGAGCTTTTGACCGGGCGAGAGAACATCCGCCTCATCGGTCGGCTGTACGGGCTGCCGTTGAGCTATCTGCGTACAGCAGCGGATCGACTGCTCGAGCAGTTCTCGCTCTCCGACGCCGCCGACCGGATCGCCAAGACGTACTCCGGCGGGATGCGCCGGCGGCTCGATTTGGCGGTGAGTCTCGTAGCCGCACCACCCGTGCTCTTTCTCGACGAGCCCACGACCGGTCTTGACCCTCGCAGTCGGGCTGATCTGTGGTTGCTCCTGCAGGACCTCGTACGCAACGGCACGACGCTGCTCCTCACCACCCAGTATCTGGAGGAGGCCGACACCCTGGCCGATCAGATCGTCGTGATCGACTCCGGGCGTGTGATCGCCTCCGGCACCCCGAGTGAACTCAAGGAGAAGGCAGGCGCGGCTCGCGTGGTCGTCACGGTCTCCAACGCTTCCGACATCGACGGGGCCGGCGCCATTTTGCGTCGATTCAGCTCGGAGGTGCAGGTGGACGAGGCAACGCGCCGTCTCACCGCGGCCGCCGGATTGAATGAGATGACGCAGATCGCGCAAGTGTTCGCCGACAGCAGAATCGACGTCGACGATCTGGGGCTGAAGCGCCCGAGCTTGGACGACGTGTTCTTGCACCTCACCGGCCATCCAGCAGAAGAGCAGACCGACGAATCAGCAGCGGGGGAGCGCGAAGTCGTGGAGGCGCTGCGATGACTGCGCTGAGCAGCTACGAGGTTCCGCCGCTGGAGCGCCGGTCCTTGCTGCAGCACTCACTCACCGTCGTTTGGCGCAATCTCCTGCACATCCGGCGGATGCCGGAGATGCTGCTGGACGTCACCATTCAGCCGATCATGTTCGTGCTGCTCTTCGCTTATGTCTTCGGTGGGGCAATTCACGTAGACGGTGCTTCGTACCGGGAATTTCTGCTCCCCGGAATCATGGCGCAGACCATGGTGTTCTCAGCGGCGGTCGTGGCGATAGGGCTGACCAACGATCTGGAGAAGGGCATCGTCGATCGGTTCAAATCACTGCCAATGTCGCGCTGGGCGGTATTGATCGGGCGCAGCGTGTCGAGCCTCATCCACTCCAGCATCGGCATCGTCGTCATGGCTCTCACCGGCCTTGCCGTCGGTTGGCGGATTCGCAACGGAGTGATCGACGCTGTCGCAGCGTTTGCGCTGCTGGTGTTGTTCGGCTTTGCGATGATCTGGCTCGGAATCTGGGTCGGATCGCTCATGCGGTCGGTCGAAGCGGTCCAGGGCTTGGTGTTCACGGTGATGTTTCCGCTCACCTTCGTCGCGAACACCTTCGTGCCCACGGACAACATGCCGACCTGGCTGAGGGGCATCGCCGAGTGGAATCCCGTCTCCGCACTCACCGGCAGCTGCCGCGAGCTGTGGGGCAACGGACCGGTCGCGCCACCGGGTTCGTCGTGGCCGCTTCTGCATCCAGAGGTGGCCACGGTCGCCTGGTCGGTCTTGCTTACGGTGGTCTTCGCGCCGTTGGCCATGACCGCATTCCGTCGGCGTTCCGAGGACTGAAATGATCGTGGCAAGACCCGGACACACCAGCAGAGGAGCTCGTCGTGACAACGCTGTCAGGTCGACCCAACACCGCTTTGATGGTAATCGACGTTCAGAACCGCGTCGTCGCCGATGCACACCAGCGTGACGCAGTTGTCGCCAACATCGGCACGCTCGTCGACAAGGCTCGTGAAGAGAGTGTCCCGATCGTCTGGGTCCAACACAACGATGAGAACCTGGAGAAGGGGAGTGCCGCCTGGGAGTACGTGCCTGAGCTCATCCGCCAGGAGACTGAACCGCTAGTGCACAAGTCGTTCGGTGACTCCTTCGAGGGCACCGAGTTAGAGGACGTGCTGGCCAAGGGTGGAATCGGACGTCTGCTTGTGGCCGGGGCGCAGACGGATGAATGCGTCAGGTCCACGATTCATGGCGCTTTTACACGCGGCTACGACGTGACGCTCGTCGGTGACGCACACACGACGGAGGATCAGACTGAGTGGGGTGCTCCGCCGCCTGACAAGGTTATTGCACACACAAACCTCTACTGGCAGTACCAGGAGGCGCCCGGCCGCACGGCTGGCGTCACCGAGACCAAGGACGTGACATTTCAGGTCAGTGAGAAGGGGTAGGAGAGGCAGCACTTGACATAATGTCGCTTATCGGCGTTCGAACCCTGCGGAGGCATAGCTGCTGGCCGCCGTTGCAGTCCGTCGGTGAGGATCCTCCCGGCGGGATGGCAAGCCACGCACATCTCCTAGCCGAGGTTTCTGTAGACCAAGGCTGCAAAGCTGCGCTGTCCGCGTCGGTTTGGGTGGTAGGACTCCTCAAGCGGCCAGGACAGGCCGTTGACCCATTCATGAGCAGCGCAGATGGCATGTCGAGCGAACGCCGAGCGTGGGTCAGCGAAGTCGAAGCCCGCGGCCGTGGAACGAGCGCCGCTCACCTGATCGAGAAGGTCGGCGGTGGCGTTCAATCGGCGCTCCTCCCCTGGGCTGAACCAAGTTCCCGCGTTGCAGTCCTCACCGTTGAAGAGCCGCGGGTAACCCACGACGACCACGTGCGCGTCAGAAGCATGCCTGCGGACAGCCGCGTAGAGCCGATCGAGTCGCTTCGGCAAAGTCGTGCTGATATACCGTTTCGCGGCTTTGATCGCGGCGTAGCACTTTTTGGTCGACCGCGGCTCAGCGCAGGCCAGCATGACCGAGCCAAAGCCCGCATCGTTACCCCCGACGGTGAGGGTCACGTCAGTCGTCTCGGCAGCGAGCCGGGGAACCTGGTCGTGCAGAACGCGATCGACGGTCGCGCCGGCACATGCGGCAAACGAGAGGCTCGCACCCAACCGATGGGCATCCCGGACCGGATAGGCGTACGGCGAGCGCTTACACGTTCCGGACGCCGGAAAGTATGCCCGAGTGCCCACGCCGGACGCGTAGGAGTCGCCCAAGGCAACCAGCTGACGGCTGCTCGCTTCGGCGGCTCGCGGGACAAGCGCGACCACCGCCGTGACCATAACGAGCGAGCCGAGCAGCGAAAGTGTGCGCCTACAGCCGGCTGTACTCATGGATGTCCTCCTGGTGTGGCGAACTCAGTGAAGCCTCCCGTCTGTTCCCCTTCCCTGCGGCCTGCTGGCATTATTTGTGGGCGCCGTTTTCGAGCTGACAACAATGTGGAAACCGCGTCGCGTGTCGCCATTCGCCGTATCTCAAATATGAGATACGCTCGCTGGCCGTGGTGATGAGCGACAACTATCTCAGCCGGATCGGTAACCTCATCAGGGACGCCCGAACCCACCGGGGATACACCCAGGCGCAGCTGGCCGATCTTCTCGGTACCAGCCAGAGCGCCATCAATCGCATCGAACGGGGACATCAGAACCTGACCCTCGACATGCTGGCGCGCATCGGTGAGGCGCTGGACTCCGAGCTCGTCTCACTCGGCAATTTCGGACCCACTCATCTGCGTGTAGTCGGGGAGACCACGCTGTCGGGCTCGATCGACGTCAAGACCAGCAAGAACGCCGGAGTTGCGCTGCTCTGCGCCTCCTTGCTCAACCGCGGACGTACGACGCTGCGCAAGGTGGCACGCATCGAGGAGGTCAACCGCATCCTCGAAGTGCTCAACAGCATCGGCGTGAAGTCGACGTGGCTGAACGCCGACAACGATCTGGAGCTCATCGCCCCCGATGTGCTCGACCTCTCCGCCATCGACGCTGCGGCCGCTCGGCGTACCCGCAGCGTCATCATGTTCTTGGGTCCGCTGCTGCACGCCGAGGGAACGTTCTCGCTTCCATACGCGGGAGGGTGCGATCTCGGCACTCGCACCGTCGAGCCACATCTGTCAGCGCTCCGGCACTTCGGGCTCGAGGTCCGTGCCACCGAGGGGCAGTACCGCACCACAGTCACTCCTGGTGCCGGACCGAACCGTCCCATCGTGCTGACCGAGCGAGGCGACACCGTCACTGAGAACGTGCTGCTGGCCGCCGCGCGTCACGACGGAGTCACCATCATCCGCAACGCGAGCCCCAACTACATGGTGCAGGACTTGTGCTTCTTCCTCACCAAACTCGGTGTACGCATCGACGGCGTTGGTACGACGACGCTCGTCGTTCGGGGCGTCAGGGACATCAACGTCGACGTTGATTACGCACCGTCAGAAGACCCGATCGAGGCAATGAGCCTGCTCGCCGCTGCCATCGTCACCTCGTCGAACATCACCATTCGCCGGGTACCGATCGAGTTCCTCGAGATCGAGCTGGCGCTGCTTGAGGAGATGGGTTTCTCGTACGACCTCAGTCCGGAATATCTCGCCGGAAACGGGCACACCCGACTTGTTGACCTCACGACGTACCCCTCGCACCTTCACGCGCCGATCGACAAGATTCACCCGATGCCATTCCCGGGGCTGAACATCGACAACGTGCCCTTCTTTGCGGTCATCGCCGCGACCGCGCATGGGCAGACGATGATTCACGACTGGGTGTATGAGAACCGGGCCATCTACCTCACCGAACTCACCAAGCTCGGTGCGTCGGTCACGCTGCTGGATCCCCATCGAGTGCTGGTCGAGGGCCCAACCCGGTGGTCGGCCGCGGAGCTAATGTGCCCACCGGCACTGCGGCCGGCTGTGGTGTTGCTGCTCGCCATGCTCGCCGCCAAAGGCACATCGGTCCTCCGGAACGTCTACGTCATCCACCGGGGCTATGAGGACCTCGCCGAGCGGCTCAACGCGCTAGGCGCCCAGATCGAGACCTTCCGAGACAGCTGACCTCGTTCAAGGCGTCCGGTTTCCGAGCGAGCCGATGAGGGTGGCTCCCCCGTCAGCAAGCCGATACGACATGCCCACGACTGCACAGGAACCGGCGTTGACCGCGGCTGCGAGAACTTCGGACTGCTCCTGCAGCTGAGCCACTGTCTGCTCGACGTGCACCTTCGCGAAACCGTCGACGTCACCGATGCCCCGAGCCCTTGCTCGCTCGATGCTCGGGGTGACGGCCTTCACGACAGTGGCAACGAATCCCGACGGCTGGGCGCGACCGGTTGCGGCGTCGAGAGCAGTCGCCACAGCCCCGCAGGAGCTGTGGCCGAGCACCACGACGAGTGGAGTCCGCAAAACCGTGACCGCGTATTCGATACTGCCGAGAACCTCTGCTCCCACCGTGTGTCCGACCGTCCGTACGACGAACAGGTCCCCAAGGCCTTGGTCGAAGATGATCTCCGCGGCCAGCCGAGAGTCTGAGCATCCAAATATCACGGCAAACGGAGACTGCGCGTCCGCCAACGCCGCCCGATGCGCCGCGTCCTGGTTGGGATGAAGCGCAGCGCCGCCGACAAATCTCTCGTTGCCATGACGGAGCGCGGTAAGCGCCGCTCCAGGTGTGGTCGGCCGCTCAGACAGCCGCGTAGTCACCTTGGCGGCCACGTTGGGCAGGTACGACTTTTTGCCATGTTCGTCACCTCGATGGCCTCCATTCGTCTTAGCGCCATCATCGGCGCGTCTCAGTGTCAGTTCAGGTGCTCTGGGAATGATGGGACTAGCTGAAGCGTTGGCAAAGATGTCCGTCGCAAACGATTGATCGGGGAGCGCATGTCAGAGCGAGCCACTTTGAAAGGCTCTCGCCTTGGTGGGACGAGCTTCGAAGACGAAACCGGCATCGAGTTCGCGCCACGTCAGCACGTCATGTACGACTGCCTCAACGGTCATGATTTTGACATACCTATGGCCGCGGACGCCGAGGTCCCCTTTGGATGGGAGTGCCCGCGGTGCGGCGCCGAGTCCCGCCAACGAGACGCCCAGCCGCCGGAGCCCAAGCTTGACCGTCCGGCACGTACGCACTGGGACATGTTGCTGGAGCGCCGGTCTATCCCTGAGCTCGAAGACATCCTCTCTGAGCGGCTCGAGTTGCTGCGCGCCGGCGTCATCGGCCCTGCTCACCTGCATCGAGGTGGCGCTCGCACGGCCAACTCAAAAAAGTCCGCCTGATCCCATCGCAGCAACCTAGTCGCAGCCTCGATAGCTGCGAAGTGGGCTGTCGCCCCAAGCCGTAGAGTCGAACGTCGACCGCTTGCAGAACAAATCTCCCCGCGTCGTCGGCTAGTCTCCCCCTGGTCGGTGTATCTCATGCGCACCGCGCCGACGTCTGGAATAGCGACCTGCCGCGCGACGAGCAGCCCTGCGGGTCAGTGCAGACGTCACCAAGCGGCGTGCGAGTGGCCGGGTGAACGGAAGCACGAAGAAGAAGCCAAATACGTCAGTGACGAACCCCGGCGTCAGCAGCAGCGTGCCGCCGACCAGCACCAGCGCCGCGTCCATGAGCTCCCGCCCAGGCAATTGTCCGGTCGACACGGTGGTTCGGAGGGCGTCCCAGGCCCGGCGACCTTCCCTCTTGACCAGCCAACCGCCCAGAACAGACTCAACGAGCAGAAGCGCGATCGTCGGTAGCGCGCCGATGGCCAGGCCGACCTGCACGATGATGTACAGCTCCAGGATCGGCACACCGACGAACAGCCCAACCAGCAACCAGCCGGGCACGTCAGGCGCTCCCGGTGTGTCGCCGCTGAAGCAGGCGGCGCACTTGCGTAAAGCGGGTCTGCAGCGCCCAGGCGGTGACTCGGACAAGCGACTCCCGAACGATGTCACCGCTCATCTTCGACTCGCCGTACTTGCGTTCGACGAAGGTGATCGGCACCTCCGCGACCCGCAGCTCAGCCGCCAGAGTCCGGCGGGCCAGGTCAACTTGGAAGCAGTATCCCGCTGAGGCGACTGAGTCCAAGGAGATGCCCTCAAGAGTGCTGCGTCGGAAGACGCGGAAGCCGCCTGTGGCGTCGTGCAGCGGAATGCCGAGTGCGAAGCGGGTGTAGAGGTTGCCACCCCTTGACAGCAGCTTGCGCCACAGCGGCCAGTTCACCACCCGACCTCCGGGCACCCACCGGGAGCCGAGCACCAGATCCGCAGCCGGCAGAGCCGCGAGCAGCCGAGGCAGCTCCTCGGGCGCATGAGAACCGTCGGCGTCCATCTCGACGAACACCTCATATCCACGCTGCAGTCCCCAGTCGAAGCCGGCGAGATAGGCAGCGCCGAGCCCGGCTTTGCCACTGCGGTGCAGCACGTGAACTGACGAATCCGCCGCTGCCGCCTTGTCCGCGAGCTCCCCCGTGCCGTCTGGCGACGCGTCGTCGACAACAAGGGCGTCCGCCTGGGGCACCGCCGCACGCACCCGGTCGAGGATGAGCTCGAGGTTGTCGACCTCGTTGTAGGTCGGGATGACGACCAGCGTGCGCTCAGCGTTCACGTCGCCATCGTGCCAATCCGCCTGGACAACCCCAAACGCGCCGCGCCCACCAGCAGGACCCCCAGCCCGCTCAGGACATCGTCAACGATTCCCCCAAACCGGACACCAAGGGTTTCAGCCGACCCGAGCTGGACCGAACTCTCCAACACCGCCTGAGTGTTGATGGCGGTCTCTGCGACCACGGACCCGTCGGGAGCGATGATGCCACTGATGCCGCTCGTCGCCGCGATCACCACGTAGCGCCCGGTTTCAATCGCCCGATACCTCGAGATCGCGAACTGCTGGCCCAACTGATCCGTGCCTGTGTACGTCGCGTTGTTCGTCTGTACAACGATCAGCTCAGCACCTCCTGCGACGTCGTCGCGGATCAGTCCGTCGTACGCCACCTCGAAGCAGATCACGTCACCGATACGAGCCGGTCCAAGCTGTAGAACTCCCGGCGTGGAGCCCGGAGCGAAGTCCACTGGAATCTGGCGGAGACGCTTGATAAAGCCGACGAGCACGCTGCGGAATGGGATGTACTCCCCGAACGGGACGAGATGCTGCTTCACGTACCGTTTTCCCGGCCCGCTATGTGGATCCCACACGATGCCGACGTTCTGCACGTGACTCTTGTCCGGTCCAGCCACCACAGCGCCAATCAGCGTCGGAGACTTCACGGCTCGCACCGCCGCGTTGATCTCGGCGTACACGGAGGGGTCACCGAACGGGTCGATGTCTGTGGAGTTCTCTGGCCACACCACGAAGTCCGGCTGCTGAGCCTTGCCGGCCGCTACCCTCGCGGCCAGCTGATGCGTGGCGGCTGCATGGTTGTCGAGCACAGCCCGACGTTCCGCGAACGGATCCATGCCCCGACCCGGCACGTTGCCCTGGACTGCGGCGATGGTCACCGGCTGGCCGCCGCCGGCGAGGCCAACGGGCACCAAGGCGGCTCCGCCGGCGACTGCCGCTCCGGCCACGAGACACACAACCGTGTACAGGTCAGCGCGTCGGCGCAGAACTGCTGCCAGGACCAAGGCGACAGCCAACACGGTCGCGAAGGCGACCAGCTCCGCGCCGCCCACCCGGCCGTAGCGGACCAACGGAGTGTCGACCAAGGCAAACGCAAGGCGCCCCCAGGGCAGTCCTCCCAACGGCACGAAACTGCGCAGCTCCTCAATCGCCACCCAGCTAGCGGCCATGCCGACCGGCCACCAGGGCGTTCCGCGTAACCACGTCCACCCCCAGCCGAGGAGTCCGAGAAAGACAGCCTCGACAGTGCTCACCGCGACCCACGCGTCTGCTCCGATGACGGTGAGCCAGCGCAGGAGCGGCAGCAGAAGTGCGAGGCCGAACACGAAGCCCACGATGAACCCGAGGCCACCGCGTCGTCGCGGAATGGCCAGCATGAGTCCAGCGAGTCCTACCGGCAGCAGCTCCCAGTCGCCGGACGGAGCAAACGCCCAGGCTCCCGCGAGGCCGCTGAGCAACGCCACAATCGCCCGCCAGAGCACGTCGGCGCCTGGGAGGCGGGGCATGGCCGCGACACTACCGGCGAAAGGAGCCTGCTTCACCGAAAACGGCAGGAGCCCGATCCCCTTCGGACCGAGCGCTGCGTCACCGGTTGTGACGTCACGCGCCCGTTGTCTACTGGGGACCGAGCTCCGTCCGGGTCCGCCCACCTTCAAGGCCAGCACCCGCCGGGTCGCACCGCTGCCGGTTGTGGAGTGGAGCACCACAACGGAACGACCCCACGACGGCGGTCCCTCTGGTGACCTGCTGTTGCGGACTTTTCGGCACCTTGGCAACTGCACGAGGGCCTTGTCAACCAGCCTCTGAACAGGGCTTACCCGGCGAACAGCGAGGTCAGGCGAATGGCCTCGGTCGAGCACTTTTTTGGCTCGGCTCCCGCGTACCCGCGTGTTAGCCGACGCCACGCCGACGTCGAGTTACTAGTGACCAGGCACCACGACGACGCCGGTAGCTCGGGTGGCCACCAGGGGCTGGTCGAGGACCTGGGCGGCGGACGGGCTGGAGTCGGGAAGAGCCCGGCAGACCACCCGGAGCTCGAAGTCGAGGGTGCGGGAGCGTCTGCCGACTCGGGAGACCACCGCCTCGGCCTCGACCACGTCGCCGGCATGCACAGCCGCCGAGAACTGGACGTCACTGTAGGAAGCGAAGAGCCCTTCATCGCCGTCGGTGCGGATGCAAAGCTCCGTGGCGGCGTCACCGAACATCTGCAGGCTGAAGGCGCCGTCGACGAGATTGCCCCCGTAGTGGGCGTGGGAGTAGTCGACGTAGCGTCGATGAGTGACCGATGCCCCGAGCTTTGGGTCGTCGCTCACTGCTGCCGCACCTGCTGAGGACGAAGCGGGGAGGTCACGAGAGCATGAACCAGATAGCTGGCGACGTCACCTGGGGTCGTGCCCCGGGCGAAGATGCGGTCGACTCCGAGCTCGGCTGTCTGGCGCTCCTCGAAGCGTGGGCCTCCCACGATGAGGAGCGGCAGGGTCTCGGCCGGATAGGCCTCACGGAACGCCGCCGACATCTCCTTGGTGTTGAGCAGGTGCGCGTCGCGCTGTGTCACGACTTGCGAGACCAGTACGGCGTCCGCTCGCTCCTCCTGTGCTCGGGCCACTAGCTCGGGTACGGACACCTGCGCTCCGAGGTTGACCACCTTGATCTCCCGGTAGTACTCCAGCCCCTTCTCCCCGGCGAACCCCTTGATGCTGAGGATGGCGTCGATGCCTACCGTGTGAGCGTCGGTGCCGATGCATCCTCCGACAACCACCAGGCGGCGGTGCAGGCCGCGCTTGATAGCGGCGTTGACCTCCTTAGCCGACAGGTGCAGGTAGTCGCGCTCCACCACTTCGACCGCGCGAAGATCGACGAGGTGGTGCACGCGGCCGTAGACGATGAAGAACGTGAAGTCAGGCCCAACCGCCTTGGCGTGCGCAACGAGTACAGGGTCCAGGCCCATCTTCGAACCCAGCTGAGCGGCGGCACCCTCGGCGCGCTTGTCGTGCGGGATGGGGAGGGTGAAGGACAGTTGCACCATGCCGTCACCGGTGGTGTCGCCGTACGGCCGGAGAATCGGCCCGGAAGCCGAGGTGGTGGTCATGCCGTCGCTGCCAGCAGCTCGCTGGCCGGGTTGTAATAGTCGTCGGCCTTGCGCGCCACTCCCCCCAGCCCCTTGCCTGCGTCGGCTGGCCGCTTCATCAGTCCGAAAGTGCCGTCGGCGATCGCGTCGAGCAGTCCGTTGTCGTGAGCGAGGATCTTCTCCAGTAGCTCAATCGACTCGCTGAGCACCTGCCGCGCGCGTGTGCCGATGAAGCCGTCAGGGTCGGGTTTGAAGTCCTCGGCCAGCCCACTGGCGGCGTTGACGACGTACCGGACGTTCCCGAGAGCGAGATCGCGGTCGGAGAGCCACGGTGTGACCACTGCCTCTGTCATCATGCCGACGAGAAGAATGTCTTGGCCGGTGAGAACACCTGCGAGGTTGAAGAATGCGTTGAGGAGATAGCCGCGGAAGATGTCGCCAGTCATGTGCCGCGTCGGCGGCATCCACTTCATCGGCGCGTCAGGGAAAAGCTCACGGGCGAGCAGCGCATGTGCCAGCTCCAGCCGGAAGCTGTCCGGCAGCGAGGGGTCGATCTCGAACGCGTGGCCAAGACCGAGCTGCCAGTCGGCGAGCCCCGCCTCCTTAGCGAAGTACTCGTTGAGCAGCTGGCTCACGGTCACCGTGTGGGCGGCCTCGACCGCATCGCTCGTGGTGAGGTAGTTGTCTTCGCCGGTGTTGATGATGATGCCAGCACGAGCGTGCACTTGGCGGCTGAACCGCTGGTCGACGAAGGTCCGGATCGGGTTGATGTCGCGGAACAAGATGCCGTACATCGAGTCGTTGAGCATCATGTCGAGCCGCTCGAGGCCCGCAAGCGCAGCAATCTCCGGCATACACAGTCCTGAGGCGTAGTTCGTGAGACGCACGTATCTGCCAAGCTCACGGCTCGTCTCGTCGAGCGCAGCGCGCATAAGCCGGAAATTTTCCTGCGTCGCATAGGTGCCGGCGAAGCCCTCTCTGGTGGCTCCTTCGGGAACGTAGTCGAGCAGCGACTGGCCGGTGGACCGGATCACCGCGATGACGTCGGCGCCTTCTCGCGCGGCCGCCTGTGCCTGCGGAATGTCTTCGTAGATGTCGCCGGACGCCACGATGAGGTAGACCCACGGCTTGGTAGGCGGGTCGCCCCAGCGCTTGACGAGCCGCTCCCGCTCCCTTCGCCGGGCGTCGACGCGGCGCAGGCCGGTTCGTACGGCGGACTTGGCGGCGCTGCGGGCACGAGTCGCGTCGCGACCTTGCGGCACAGAGAACCGGAGATCTCCTCCTGCCGCCTTGGCCGCAAGCGTGTGCAGATCAGCACCCGCGGTGATCATCGCGTGCCACACCGGCAGCGCGATGCCGTGCTCGAGCCCGACGTCGGCGCGTGCGGCATCGATGAGCCGATTCACCCACGGTGTGCCGTCGGTGTCTCCACCAGCAAGTCCCGCCAGGCGCAACGTCGCCCGCTCGACCGACACCGTGGTGTGCTCCTGAGCCAGCGTGACGATCGGCGCACCGGCACGTGCGGCCAGCCGACGGGCCCGCCGTACAGTCGCCGGATCGAGACGGAGTTTGCTTGTCGTCTTCGCCGCCGTCATGGGCATCCCTTCGCCGTCAGTTCGTCAAATACCACAGTGCCAGACACCACCGTCTCAAGGCAGCGCGGAACGGCCGCTTCGTCGGTGAGATCGGGAAGGCCGTCGACGAGATCACCCGAAACATCCCAGACGGCGTACGTCGCTGGCTTCCCTGGGGCAAGCACGCCGTGGCCGTCGCGTCGAGCCGCCGAATGACCGCCGGTGGTCGCAGCCGCGAACGCCACTTGCGGCTTCAGCCGCTCGTCCGGATTGTTGTGGTGCACCGCCGCGCGCACGCCAGCCCAGGGAGCCAACGGTGTCACCGGACTGTCGGAGCCAAAGGCCAGTCCGACACCGGCATCGGCCAACGTGGCGAACGGGTTCATCCCCTCGGCGCGGAAGCGGCCGAGCCGCTGCTCGTAGAGACCGCCAGGACCACCCCAGGTTGCATCGAAGGCTGGTTGGACGCTCGCCGTGACCCCAAGGTGGGCCAACGTCCTGATCGCCGCAACCGACGGCATCTCGACATGCTCCAGCCGGTGCCGGCTCGCCGCCAGTGCTGAGCGCCCGACCGTCTGCTCGGCAGCTCGCAGACCGGCTATGACCTCGTCGAGCGCGCGGTCGCCGATGACGTGGAAGCCTGCCTGAAGGCCGCGCTCAGTGCAGAAGATGAGGTGAGACGCGATCTCGTCAGCGTCCAGGTACAGATAGCCGGTGCTGTTGGAATCGGCGTACGGCTCCCTCAATCCGGCCGTACGCGAGCCGATGGACCCGTCGACGCATAAGTCACCGGCGAAGCCGAGGACGGCGTCAGCCGGGACGTTGCCACCGTGCAGCTCTCCCCAGTAGCAGATCACCTCAGGGAGCGGCTCAGTCTCAGCCAGCTCCGCGAGAAGCATCCAGTCGTCGACAGGCGCGATGTGAGGCGCGTTCAGCTCGTGGAGGGTGCCGATGCCCCGACTCGCGGCGCACCGCAGTGCCAACAGCAGCGCCTCGCGCCGCTTCTCAGTCGTCCACAGCCCGTGAAGGGCGGCTCGTGCAGCATGATGCGCCTCCCGCTCGACGACCCCGTCGCCGCGCCAGCCGGGCTTGCGTGCCATGCCTGCGTCCCGCTCGAGTAGCGCTGAGGACACTGCGGCCGAGTGTGAGTCCACGCGTGCGGCGTACACGACTCGCCCTGCTGTGCAGCCGTCCAGGTCTGCCATCGTGAGGGGACGGCGCTCCGGCCAGGTGGACTCGTCCCAGCCGGAGGCGAACACCGCGCTGTCCGGCGGAAGCTCTGCGGCGTAGCTGGCGAGGCGCTCCAGAGCGACTGAGAGCGAGTCGCACGAGGAGAGGTCCAGTGTGCTGAGCGCCTGACCAGTCATCGACAGGTGCACGTGGGCGTCGACGAAGGCCGGGGTGACGAAGCGACCGTCGAGGTCGACGATGTCGTTGACGGAACCGGCAACGGACTCCGCCTCGGTCTCTGTCCCCACCCACTCGATGTCTGAGCCGGTCACGAGCATGGCCGTCGCGGGGGGGCCGGCCGGTGCGTAGATGCACCCACGTCGCAGCAGCACCCGCCGGCCGTCTTCTGCCTCGGTGGTCACTGCGCCGCCTCGTGCTCCAGTCGTAGCTCGAACAATCGCCGCACGCCCGGATGTGAGCGCATGAGCTGTACGGCGTAGTCGGCGTGCCCCCGCACGTACCCGTTGCCGATCAGCATGGTGATGTCAGCGGCCAAGCCCTCGGCGCCCAGGGCCGCCGCCGAGAACGACGTGGCCATCGAGAAGAAGATCACGGTGCCGTTTTCCGCCGTACTGAGAATGGCTCCCCCTTCGCATCCCGGTACGTCGACGCAGACGACCGTGATGTCGGCCGGTTCCCCCGACTTTTGCAACGCGCGAGAGGCGGCGACCGGGTCGCGCGCATCCGCGATGACGACCTCGTCGCAGAGCTCCTTGTCTGACAGCAGATCGGCCTCTCGCTGCACAGGGACCAGCGCGACCGTCCTGGTGGCTCCCGCGTCACGAGCCGCGGCCAACGCCAACGATCCGCTCTTTCCGGCGCCGCCTATCACGCAAACTGTCACCTTCGGCTGCCGCTCGAGGTATTGACACACGACCCGAGCGGTCAAAGCCGGAGCGCCGCAGACGTCCATGCACGCCAGAGCGAGCGGCATCGGCAGGTCCTCCGGCACCACCGCGGCGATCGAGCGGCCGAAGAGAATCGCATATCCCTCACACGGCACCTGCTCGCTGGTTCCATCCCAGCGAGTGAGCTCATCGGTGAGGAAGAGCGGGGTAAGAGTGAGCGACACCAAGGTCGCGATGAGATCTCCACGGTGCAGGCCGAGCGGGGACTGCGGTCCCACCTCATCCACCGTCCCGAGGAGCATTCCTCCCGAGCCGGTGACCGGGTTGTGCATCTTGCCGCGGCGCGTGACGATGTCGAGCACCTCGGCTCGCACCGCCACACCATCGCCGCCGTGCTTCGTCCAGAGCTGCCGAAACGAGGCCGCATCCAGATTGAGCCGGGAAACACGCACGCGCACCTCGTCAGGCCACAGCGTCGATCTCGTGTCGAGGCGCTCGGCTGTCTGGGGAAGCACGCCGGGGGGCGACAGAACACGATGTAGCCCGGTCGGGTCGGACGACATGCAAACCTTCCTATGGCGAGTGCAGCACAAGCGAGATCTTGCGGCGCGGCATTGATATAACCGGACGTTCTCCCGTACTCTGGCAGATGGGAGCCATGTCGTTCAACCAAATGCTCCCCCATCCTGCTGCGCCGTCGTGCTTGAAGGACTCGTGGTGACCCACTCTCCCGCTGCTGACCAGCCGTACCACTATTCCCGCGTCGACCTCGTCGAGCCTGACTGGACCCGGTTCTCGGGCTGGCGCGATGTCACGGCCGCGGACTGGGAGTCCGCGCAATGGCAACGTGCCCACTGCGTCAAGAACGCCAAGCAGCTGCGCACCGTTCTCGGCGATACGGTGGGCGAGAAGTTCTACGCCGACTTGGAGCGCGACCAGGCCGAGCGCGCGACCATGTCGATGCTTCTGCCGCCACAGATGCTCAACACCATGATGTCGGGTCAGGCGCCCACCACCGAGGCGATGTACGCCGACCCCGTGCGTCGGTACATGCTGCCGGTGTTCTCCGACCGTCGTACCGACTGGCCAAGCCACCCATACGCGACCCGCGATAGTTTGCACGAGCACGACATGTGGGTAGCCGAGGGGCTCACCCACCGCTACCCCACCAAGGTGCTCGCGGAGTTGCTGTCCACCTGCCCGCAGTACTGCGGTCACTGCACCCGCATGGACCTGGTAGGCAACTCCACTGCGGTGATCGACAAGCTGAAGTTTGAGTTGAAGCCGGTCGACCGGCACGAGCAGATGCTCGACTACCTGCGCCGTAACCCAGGCGTACGCGACGTAGTGGTGTCCGGTGGTGATGTCGCCAATCTGCCCTGGCCGCGGCTCGAGGCGTTCGTCGGCGCTCTGCTCGACATCGAAAACGTCCGCGACATCCGCCTAGCGACGAAGGCCCTCATGGGCCTGCCGCAGCACTGGCTGCAGGACGAGGTCGTCGCCGGCATGACGCGGCTCGCAACCACAGCCAACGAGCGCGGAGTGTCGATCGCGATCCACACTCACATCAACGCCGCGAACTCCGTCACTCCCCTAGTCGCCAAAGCGACCCGAGCCATGCTCGACACCGGCATCCGGGACGTGCGCAATCAGGGTGTGCTGATGGGCGGGGTCAACGACGACCCGCACGCTCTGCTCGACTTGTGCTTTGCGTTGCTCGACGGTGCCGGCATCATGCCGTACTACTTCTACATGTGCGACATGATCCCGTTCAGTGAGCACTGGCGGGTGTCGGTGGCTCGCGCGCAGGAGCTGCAGCATGCGATCTTGGGCTACCTGCCCGGATTCGCCACCCCCCGAATCGTGTGCGACGTGCCGTTCGTCGGCAAGCGCTGGGTGCACCAGTGGGAGTCCTACGACCGTGACCACGGCATCACGTACTGGACGAAGAATTACCGCACGTCGATCGAGGAGAGCGACCCGGAGGTGCTGAAGCGCTCGTACGAGTACTACGACCCGATTCACACCCTCCCGGACTCGGGCCAGCGGTGGTGGCTCGACCACGCCGGTGACACCCTTGCGGCCGCTGAGGTCGCAGCGTCGGCCTCCCGGGCTGCTGCTGAGTCACAAAAGTCCCTCGTCGTCGGCTAGAACGGCGGCGGTCGGTGCTCGTACGCCGTCGACAGCACAATCGTGGTCCGGGTGGCGACGTTGGCGCTGCTCCTGATCCGCGCGAGCAGTGCCTCTAGGTCGCTTGGTTCGGCGACTCTCACCTGCAAGATGTAGGCCTCGTCGCCCGCCACCGAGTGACAGGCTTCGATCTCGGGGATACTTTCGAGCCGCTCGGGTGAGTCGTCGGGCTGGGACGGATCAATCGGGCGGATGGAGATGAACGCGGTCAGCGGCAGCCCGATTGCCCGCGGATTGATCTCCGCCCGATAGCCGCAGATCACCCCCCGCTGCTCCAGCCGCTTGACCCGCTGATGCACCGCGGACGTCGACAAGCCCGTCTTGCGCCCAAGATCGGTGAACGACATCCGACCGTTCGCGCCCAGCAGAGCACAGATCATGCGATCGACCTCTTCAAGGTTCATCCAGCCACCACGGTGAGCTCGCGGGGAGTCCTGTTGAGCCGCTCAGCGCCGTCGCTCGTCACAGCGACGATGTCCTCGATGCGGGCACCGTGGCGGTTCGGCAGGTAGATTCCCGGCTCGACCGAGAAAACCATGCCTGGCTCGAGTTCACAGTCGTTGCCTTCCACGATGTACGGCCTCTCGTGAGTGTCCAGGCCGATGCCGTGCCCGGCGCGATGGATGAAGCGGTCGCCGTACCCGGCGTCGCTGATCAGCCGGCGGCCGATCCGGTCGACGTACTCCGCGGAGACGCCCGGACGGACAGCATCGCATTGGGCTTGCTGAGCCTGCAGCAGCACGCCGTAGTAGCGGAGGAACTCGGCGTCTGGCTGACTCCCGACGACGTAGGTCCGTGTGCTGTCAGAGCAGTAGCCGCTCGGCATTGTGCCGCCGATGTCCACGACAATGGGGTCGCCGTTGTCGAGCAAGCGGTCGGAGATGCTGTGGTGCGGAGACGCGCCGTTTGGTCCCGACCCGACGATGACGAAGTCGACGCACGCGTGGCCCTCGGCGAGGATGGCGTTGCCCAGGTCGGCGGCCACCTCCCGCTCCGAGCGACCCACTTCGAGGAACTCCGTCATCCGGTCGTGCACTCGGTCGATGGCTGCGGCGGCTCGACGCAGCGCTCCGAGCTCGTCCGGCCCCTTGCGAAGCCGGAGGTCCGACAACAGTGACCCCGCTGGTTGAAAGTCAGCGTGCGGCAGCGCTCCATGCAGGGAAAACAGGTGCAAAGCGGGCGTCCAGTCGCTCACAGCGAGCCGCTGAGCACCTCGCACGCTCCGCAAAGCCATCCCATAGGCATCTTCGGTCTCTGCATGCGCCTCGAGCCGGATACCTGCCCGTGCGCCGGGTGAGCGTTCGGCCTCCGCCTGCTCGAGCCTCGGGACGACGAGCACCGGCTCGCCGTCCGCCGGGACCACTAGCGCAGTCAGCCGCTCCAGCGGCAAGGCGTCATACCCGGTGAGATAGCGCAGGTCCGCTCCCGGCGTCACCACTACCGCATCAACGCCCGCCGACTTCATTACCGCCTGGACGCGGCGGATCCGTGAGCCGAGGTCCGTCTCCACCCGCTCCGCGTCGCAGGTCACCGCCGCGTCGTAGGTCACGACAGCACTCTAGTTGCGCTCCCTCTTCCGCCGACACGCCATGAAGGGCCTCCATTTACCGGTGTGGCGGCTGCCAATTGACGCTACCCGCGCTACATCCCAATCCTCGCTCCCCCACGCGTGCGGACTCCGCTGCATGGATCGGCGAAGTTCTCGGCGACCGCGCTGGCAGCAGTCAGCATGTCGACTCTTGGGACACGCCGCTGGGTCACAGTCGAGAGTCCAAGGTGTCGACATTGGGGGCCACCACCTTCAGAGCGTCCATGTCCCGTTCTGCGAACAGCCGGTGGTGCCACTCCTCGTCGAGGATTATCAGCAGGCATTCGCGCACCGGGTAGCTGATGGGCTGCGGCCATCCGGGCGCCTCGACCGGCTCGGTGTGGCGATCCAGTGACTTGTCCGTCAGGCCGTCGATCACCTCTCGCACGGTGGCCATCCGGTCGCGGCGAAGGTCGAGAACCTCGTCGAGTGACGGACGTACGTCTCGGTTGCGCGGCACCCCCGGCGTGTCAGGCATCTCGTCCCACGGCAGGTCTAGGGGATCCCACGGCGACGGATCACCGAGGATCGCCCGCCGAATCCAAGCGTCGGTGGCGAACACTAGGTGGCGCAGCGTCTCGACGAACGACCATTCGCCATCCACCGATTGATGCAGCAACTGCGGCTCGAGGCCACGGGCCCGTCGGACGGTGCCATCCCATAGCCGCTCGATGACGTCCCAGGCCTCCCGGAATCCGGTTGGATCGGTCGGCCGCATCTTGGCTCGGTCCGGGTAGCGCCGGTCAAGTTCCGCGTCGACCAGGGGCGCGATGTCGACCCCATTGATCGTCAGGTTCTCGATCTCGCCGTCGATCTCGACGCCGACTAGTTCGACGCCGCGCATCTTGGCACCGCTCATGTCGACGCCGCGGAACCGGGATTGAGCCAGGTCGACGGCCTGGAACCGCGCGCCTGTCAGGTCGACGCGTTCGAACCGGGCATCGGCCAGGACCACGCGCTCGAACTCGGAACCCGTCAGATCGTCATGGATGAAGTCGGCCATGCCCAAACCGTAGCGGCGACCCGGGCGCCAAGCTGAACTGTCAGGCTGCTCGCCGCGCCGACCTCGGATCGCTCGAGCTCGTCGCATGCGCGATCATGGGCCGATGCCGAAGTCAGCCGCACACGTCGACGAGTTACTACATCAACGAGCGACCGGCGACTGAGCCTGACGATGTCCGCGCCTTCCAAGTGCCTGTTGCTCGACACCGCCTCGCTGTACTTCCGGGCGTACTACGGAGTGCCGGACACCGTGCGGGCTCCAGACGGCACGCCGGTCAACGCCGTACGCGGCCTTCTCGACTTCATTGCGCGGTTGGCGTCGACGTACCACCCCACGTCGCTCGTCTGCTGCTGGGACAACGACTGGCGTCCGCAGTGGCGGGTCGATCTGATCCCGAGCTATAAGGCGCACCGGGTGGTGCGGGAGGTTGACAACGGAGTCGACGTGGAGGAGGCACCCGACCCGCTGGCGACGCAGGTTCCGCTCATCCAGGAGGTCCTTGCGGCGCTCGGAATCGCGGTCGTCGGCGCGGAGGACTATGAAGCCGACGACGTCATTGGCACGCTCGCGGCAGGGGCCGCCAAGAGCTCCATCGACGTGGTGACCGGCGACCGTGACCTGTTCCAGCTCGTCGACGACGCAGTGCCGGTACGCGTGCTCTACACAGCACGCGGCGTTGGGAACCTCGAGGTCCTCGACGAGGCTGCGGTCGTAAGCAAGTACGGGGTTCTTCCGCAGCAGTACGCCGACTTCGCCGTACTGCGCGGTGACGCCTCCGACGGTCTGCCCGGCGTCAAAGGAATCGGCGCCAAGACGGCGGCAGGTCTCCTCCGTCAGTACGGCGACCTGGGCAGCATTGTGGCGGCTGCTACCGACGAGACCAGCGGCCTGGGGTCAACGGTGCGCGGCAAGCTGCGGGCCGCAGCCGACTATCTCACGGTCGCGCCCACAGTGGTCGAGGTGGCGAGGGACGTGAAGCTTCCGCCGTTCGACGCCAAGCTGAAACCTCCCGCCGACGACGGGTTGCAGGCGCGGGAGTTGGCCGAGCGCTGGGGGCTGAAGTCTCCAATCGACCGAGTACTAGCGGTGCTGCGCGAGCAGTAGCGGTCACTTCGCGCGTAGCCGGTGCGCCGGCGCTGAGACGTCAACCTGCGGCCGACACTCCGACAAAAGCGGGCTTTTCGTGGCGTGTCGGCGAAAAGGGGGGAGGTGTCACGACGCGATGTCGGCGGAGTAGGCAACGACGCCGCGCCGCATCGACCGCACGACCTCGCGAGCAGTGCTGCGCAGAGCAGAGTCGCCGGCAGCGGAGGCGATCTGCTCGGTTACGTCGAGCACCTGCTTGACCCAGCGCACGAAGTCGCCGGGCGCGAGATCGGTCTCGTCGAGGACTTCTTCTAGGCTCGCGCCGCCGGCCCAGCGGTACGCCGCCTGCGCGAACCCGGGGTCTGGTTCTCGCAGAAAGCTCAGCCGGTGCCGCTGCTCGAGTGTGTCCAGGCGGCTCCAGATCCGCCTCATCTCCGCAAGCACTCGGGCCACGGCCCCGCCCGGAAGTTGTGGTGTCTGAAGCTCCGGCGTGCGCGACTCGAACGCCAACGCCGAGAGCACCGCCGCAAGTGCCGGCGCCTCCAAGCCCTCCCACACCGCAAGCCGCAAACATTCAGCGGCCACGAGGTCCAGTTCGCTGTAGATCTGCGCCAGCGTCGACCCGGCTTCGGTGACGGCGTTGGCTGCCAGATAGTCGAGGTCGCTGAGCACCTCGCACACGCGATCGAATTGCCGAGCGATGGTGTTCGTGCGCTGCTCGATACGGCGGCGCACAGCATCGGTCTCCCGCTCCAACTTGAGGAACCGTTCACCCCAACGGGCGTGGTCCTCACGCTTGTCGCAGCCATGACACGGATGAGAGCGGAGCTCGTGCCGAAGCCGACGCACGTCAGCATCCTCTCCCGCAGCGTGGCTCCGGTTGGAGCCACCGCTGCTGCGGGGGGATGCGCGTCCATGGTCGGAGTGCGGCGCCAAAGTGTCCAGGTCCCGCGTGCGCTCCCGCAACTGGGCGGCGAGCTCGCGCCGCTGCGCCGGCACACGCGGATTGAACGACTTCCCTATCCGCAGCCTGGTCAGCGGCTCGACCGGAGCGGGGAAGTCGACCATCGAAAGCCGCCGCGCTTGTCGATCCATCGTCACCACCAACGGCCGGGGGCCGTCTTGGGCCGAACGGACACCTGGGTCGATCACGACGGCGAACCCCGACCACTTACCGACCGGTACGTTGATCACGTCACCGACGCGGAGCCGCTCCAGCGAATCGACGGCCTCCTGCCGGCGGTCGGACCGCCACCTTTTCGCGACGGCGGCCTCACGGTCGGACAGCGCTCCCCGCAGCGCGGCGTACTCGGCGAAGTTCCCCCGATCACACGCCATCGCCTCGGCGTACCCGTCCAGCGCCTCCTCCGCCTTGCGCACCTGCCGGGCCAGGCCCACGACCGCTCGGTCGGCCTGAAACTGGGCGAACGACGACTCCAGCAGCTCGCGCGCGCGTTCTCGCCCGAACTGGCGCACTAGATTGACAGCCATGTTGTACGACGGGCGAAACGACGACCGCAGCGGATACGTGCGGGTCGAGGCGAGACCGGCGACCGACCTCGGGTCGAACCCCGGCGCCCATAGCACGACTGCGTGACCTTCGACGTCGATGCCGCGGCGCCCCGCCCTTCCGGTGAGTTGGGTGTACTCCCCCGGTGTGATGTCGGCGTGCGTCTCACCGTTCCACTTCGACAGCTTCTCCAACACCACCGAGCGGGCCGGCATGTTGATGCCGAGCGCGAGCGTCTCCGTAGCGAAGACGACCTTGACGAGGCCACGCGTGAACAGCTCCTCGATGCACTCCTTGAACACCGGCAACATGCCAGCGTGATGAGCAGCGACCCCGTTCACCAAGCCCGCCAACCAGAGGGGATAGCCCAAGACGTCCAGGTCGTCGCCGGAAAGCCTCGACGCCCGCTCCTCGGCGTACACGGTGATCTCCCGCCGCTCCCTCGCGGTCGTGAGCCGGACGTTGGCGCTGAGGCACTGCTGCACGGCTGCGTCGCAGCCAGCGCGGCTGAAGATGAAGACGATCGAGGGCAGCAGCCCCTCGGCGTCAAGCCGGTCGATCACCTCCAGCCGGCTCGGAGGGCGGGTGCGCGTCCGGGGGAGGTAGTAGCTGCCGCGGCCAGAGCGAGCCGGATGCCGCGTGGGCCGCTGCCTGCGCCAGTCGTCGCGCGCGACCCGAGTCAGCTCCGGATTGACCCGAGCAGCGCTGTCGGCCCCTTCGGAGTCGGCGAACAAGTCGTAGAGCCGCGAGCCCACCATCACATGCTGAAAGAGCGGCACGGGTCGCCGCTCCTCCACGATCGTGTCGTTCGCTCCGCGTACGGTGCTCAGCCAGTCACCGAACTCCTCCGCGTTGGACACTGTCGCCGACAACGACACGACGGCCACCGAGTCCTGAAGGTGGATGATCACCTCTTCCCACACGGCGCCGCGTGACCGGTCGGCGAGGTAGTGCACCTCGTCCATAACGACGTACCGCAAGCCGGTCAAAGCTCGCGATCGGGCGTAGAGCATGTTGCGAAGCACCTCGGTGGTCATCACCACGACCGGAGCGTTGCCATTGATCGAGTTGTCACCGGTCAGGAGTCCCACCCGCGCGGCGCCGTACCGGAGCGTGAGGTCAGCGAACTTCTGATTGGACAACGCCTTGATGGGGGTGGTGTAGAAGCACTTGCCGCCTTGCTCCAGCGCGAGGTGTACAGCGAACTCCCCCACCACGGTCTTGCCGGAGCCGGTCGGTGCGGCAACGAGGACGCCGTGGCCGGCCGCGAGCGATTCGCATGCCCGCAGCTGGAACTCGTCGAGACCGAAGTCATACATGGCGGTGAACCGCGCCAGCGAGCTCTCGGCACCGGCAGTGCTCACGACGGTGGACTCCATGACTTACAGCGTCACGGCAACGGTGAAGTTGCTCTCCGGTGCACCCACGGCCTTTGCGACCCGACGCAGCGCTTCACAGGCGAGGTTGGCGTCGAACCGCGTACCGGGCACTGCGGCGGCCAACCGGCCATCGACGTCCAGTAATGCGACCTCGCCGTAGTGCCACGACTGATGCGCCGCCGAACGCTGCGGCTCTGGGCATACCGGTTGTGGATGCGCTGCATCGACCGCAAGCAGATCCAGCTGCTGAGTGAGCTCTGGCCCAGCCGCCACCACGCCGGGAACGCTCGGGCTGAGCAGCAACGAGGACTCCGCGTGCCACCTGACCTCGTGCGTTCCGAGCCACTCCGGCAGATCGAAGGCATCCGCGATGCTGATCTTCATGACTCCGTCCCGACCCGGTGTTACGTCAGCGGCGACGCCTCGTCGTCTGCGTAGGCAGCGTAGTCGTCACCTCCGGCTCTCCGCCGGTCGACCACTCGTGCGATGACTTCGGAGATCAAGAACAAGCCGGTCATGGGAAGAGCGAGCAGCAGCATGGTGATGGGATCGGTCGAGGGCGTGGCGACCGCCGCGAAGACGAAGGTCCCGAAGACGATCCAGGAACGCCACCTGCTCAGCTGGGCGGCGCGCACGACTCCGGCCAAATTCAGCAAGACGACGAACAACGGAATCTCGAACGCCACCCCGAACACCAACAGGATCCGCAGCACGAAGCTGAGGTAGCCGGCCAGGTCCACCAGGCCGGTGACGTTGTGAGGAGTGAAGCCGATGAGGACTTGAAGTCCCTTCGGCAAGATGACGTACCCCAAGGCGATGCCGCTGAGAAAGAGTGGACCAGCGATCGCGACGAAGGCAAGGGTCCACTTCTTCTCGTGTCGGTGGAGCCCCGGCACGATGAAGGCCCACAGCTCGTACAGCCACACCGGGCACGAGAAAGCGATTCCAGCGACGAGGGCCACCTTGGCCTGCAGCATGAAGGGCGCGGCGACCCCGGTGATGACGGCCCGGGAGTCGATGCCCTGCTGCTTGGCAAGCGTGCGCACCACGGAGTCGTACGGCTGAAGCAGGAGGTCGGAAAGCCGGCCGTAGTAGATCCACCCCGCGACGAACCCCACCGCGATGGCAGCCATGGCGATGCCGAGCCGTGTGCGTAGCTCCCGCAAGTGGTCGGCCAACGGCATCCGGCCCTCGGGGCCAGCCGAAGGCCGGCTCCGGCCTTTGCCGGTGCGCGCAAGGATCGCCATGTCGACCGCCGGGACGGTCAGCTTTCAGTATGCGTAGGCGGCAAATCCGTCGAGTAGCCGCTAGCGCTGGCGTCCAGCTCAGAGGCCGCAGTGGCGCCGCTTGGATGCGGTGAGGACGACCCTGCGGTCGAACTCGGAGCCGGCGGAAGACTCGCTCGCGTCGGCGTCTGTGCCTGCGAAACGGATTCGTCGTCGTCGTCGTCCATGAGGCCTTTGGTCTCGGCCTTGAAGATGCGCAGAGCTCGCCCGGTACCTCGAGCCATCTCGGGGAGCTTGCGGCCACCGAAGAGCAGGAGCAGCACGAGGAGGATGATGATCAGCTCGGACGGCCCCAGTCCTCCGAGCGCTGCCAGCGTCGGGTGCAGGGTCGGGGTGGCCAAGGACATGCGCGCGCCTCTTCCGTCGTACGGACAATTGCACTTGCAGCCTTCTATGGTACGCCGAGAGGGCCGACAAGACGCCGTTACGCCTGATAATAGGCGAGAGCCGCTTGCGCGCGCTCGCGTACGGCCAGCGCCGCTTCGGGTGGGTGGACCACCGTTGCACCGCCCCCTACCCGAAGCACAAGCCGGATCAGCCACTCGTAGTCGCGGACTCGCAAAGCCACGCGCTGGTGCCCGTCGGGCAGGCTGACGTTCTCCTCCAACGGATAGTAGTCGGCCAGCCAGGCAGCGGAGGGATCAAGCTCCAACACCGCGACCGGATCATCGGAAGCCGGCTGAAACAGCCCCTGAGAGACGTCGCCGCGACCGGCCCCCGGCGGTGGCGACGCCGGTTCGTCCAGTACGGTCGCAGCCAGCATGCGGTCAAGTCGAAAGAACCGCACTGCGTCCGCGCGGGAGCACCACGCCTCAAGGTAGGCATGACCTTCGGTGATGACCAGCCGGAGGGGTTCTACCTCTCGCTCGGTTGTCTCGTCTCGCCCCGGAACGTAGTAGCGCAGATGGAGTCGACGATTTGCGTGGAGCGCAGCGTCGACAGCTGAGCGCACATCGGCATCGATCGGGTCCATCCACACGTCCACTGCCGCGGCGGTGGAAGGCGCCTCGCTTGCGGCGGATTCAAGCTTGGCAAGTGCCCGGTCGATCGCTTGTTGCTCTGTGCCGCTTGCCGGCTCACGCAGTGCACGAAGCGACACCACAAGCGCCAACGCTTCGTGCGGCGCGAGTCGCAGCGGTCGGGTCAGAAACTCAGCGTTGCTGAGACGTATGACGCCCTCGCCCTCCAGCGCGTCCATGTCCACGTCAATCATGTCGCCGGGCATGGCGTCGGGCAGACCACAGAACCACAGCACGTTGAGGTCCTTGACGATCTGCGTCGGTTTGACTTTGAAGTCGCGCGCGACCTCGTCGACTGAGATGCCATCGCGGTCCTGCAGGTAGGGCACAAGAGCGAGCATGCGCTCCACCTGAGCTTGCGCGTTTGCTGTCACCCCGCCGCCTCCGCGACTCGGCTCAGCCGGCTGACAACCGCCGCTCGCAGCTCAGCTGGGCCACTCACCACAACGTCGGGTCCAAATGACACGAGCTCGTCGGCAAGTGCCGAGGCATCGCCGTACGCAAGCTCCAGCTCGGTCCACTCGTCGTCGATGGCGGCGGTGCTCTTGGCTCGGCGCCGCAGCGGGTCACCGGCGCCTGCGCGTACTCGAAGCGCAGCGACGTTCTCACCGTCTGGCGGTCCCAGGGAGGAGGCAAGAGCGCGCAGGTTCAGGGCGTCAGGAGGCTCGAACATTCCAGGGTCGCCCAACGCCACGGCTCCTTCGATCCGCGACAGCCGAAACATGCGCGGCGCTTGTCGGTCCAGGTCCATGCCGACGGTGTACCAGTGACCGTGCCAGGAAACGATTCCCCACGGCTCAAGCCGACGGCGATTCGAGGTGGGATCTCCGGGTCGCCGGTAGTCGAACTCGGCGCTCTGACGGGAGGTCACGGCATCGAACAGCGGCTCGAAGGCCGGTTCAGAGGTGGCCAGATGCGGCTCGAGCAACGACAGGGCCGCCTCGTCGACGTCCACGCCGCCCGCTCGCAGCTTGCGCAGACCCTGGGTGGTTGCCGATGCCAGCCTGGCGTCTTGCCACACTCGGGCCGCGAGCCCCACCACCGCTGCCTCGTCGGGCTCGAGCTCGATCTCCGGCAGTTCGAAGGAGTCCCTGCGAATCCGGTAGCCGGGCTCGTCCTCGAACGCCTTCGTGATCGTGCCGACCTCAATCGGTACTCCGAGTGCCCGCAGCTCCTCCTTGTCGCGGTCAAACATGCGGTCGAAGGCGTCGTCGGACAGCTCGTGGTAGCCCTCCACCGCCTGCCGGATGCGCTGTTTCGGCACGTAGTGGCGAGCCACCAGAAGGCAGATGGTCAGGTTCATCAAGCGTTCGGACTTGCGCGCGGTCATTGTCGAGCTCCCCTATGACGCTTGCAGGATGTCGACCGCGAAGATCAGGTCCGAGTTCGGGGGAATCGTGCTTCCGCTTCCGGTCGAGCCGTATCCCAGAGCAGCGGGAAGCACCAAAATAACGCGCGAGCCCACGCGTTGACCGAGGAGGCCCTGATCCAATCCCGGGATAACCTGACCGGTGCCGATGGTGAACGTCAACGGCGCGGGCTTCGACCACGATCGGTCGAAGACCGACCCGTCAGGGTAGATCTGCCCGAGGTACTGCACGGTCAGGGTCTGTCCGGACTTCACCACCGGACCATGTCCTTGGATGATCGGATATGCGCCCAGCTTGCTGACGGTCTTCGGTGTCTGGGGGGTCGCCACAAAGTTCTCCGGATGGCCAGCCGAGTCGTACGTGAGCCGAGGAACAGCGGCCGGAGCCGGATTCGTGGTGCCAGTTGCCTCACTGAGCGGCGTCCGCACCTTGCGTACGTCGACAACGAAGACGACGCTGTCGCCGCGCCGGATGGACGTACCGTTGCCGATCGGGTCGTACGCGTCCTTCGATGGGACGCCGATAAGAACCCGGTCACCCGCGTGGGCACCCTGCAGCCCCTTGGCCAATCCGGAGATGACGTCCGTGAGCTGGAACGTCGCAGGCTTGCCCCGCTGCCAGCTGCTGTCGAACTGCGCACCATCACTGGCGTTGATTCCGACGTAGTCGACGGTCACTTGCGAGTCAGGCTGAATGGCGTCACCTTTGCCGGGGCCGTGGGTCAAGATCACGCGCCGAAGCGTTGCGAAGGACAGTGGCGCCTTGAAATGCACTTGAGGCTTGGCGTTGGACGAGCCGGACACCGCGATGTCGGCAAGAGTCGCCACCGGCGTCTTTGCGGGAGCGGCGGCACTTCCCGCGCACGCTGTGGCGGTGAGCAGAACCGCAAGCAGGACGCTGACCTTTCGACACACAGACAACCCCTCGGCGAAATGGAATGCGGGAACCGGAGAGCGGCCCGGCCCATTGTCACATGGACTCGATGAGTCGCTCGACTCGCTCGTCATGGGCCCGGAAAGGGTCCTTGCACAGCACGGTACGTTGCGCCTGATCATTCAGCTTCAGGTGCACCCAGTCCACTGTGAAGTCGCGTCGACGTTCTTGCGCGCGGCGGATGAACTCACCTCGCAGGCGCGCCCGCGTGGTCTGCGGCGGCAGTGACTTCGCCTGGAAGACGGCTAGGTCGGTGGTCACCCGGGCGACCGCCCCTCGCTTCTCCAAGAGGTAGTAGAGGCCACGGTTGCGATGAATGTCGTGGTAGGCCAAGTCAAGCTGGGCCACCCGGGCGGACGTGAGCCCGAGCTTATGTTGGGCACGGTACCGCTCGATCAGTCGGTATTTGATCACCCAGTCGATCTCGCGCTCGATCAGGCTCAGATCGTCTGACTCGACCGCCTTGAGGCTGCGCTCCCAGAGGTCTAGTGCCTGGTCGATGATCGGTGTGCGGATCTCTCGTCGGTCGACGAAGTCACGCGCTTTCGCGAGGTACTCGCTTTGGATGTCCAACGCGGAGGCGTCTCGGCCGTTGGCGAGACGCACCTTACGCTGGCCGGTCATGTCGTGGGAGATCTCGCGGATGGCCCGGATCGGGTTTTCCATCGTCATGTCGCGCATCACGACCCCGGCCTCGATCATGCGCAAAACGAGATCCGTGCTTGCCACCTTGAGCATTGTCGTTGTCTCGCTCATGTTCGAGTCACCCACGATGACGTGGAGCCGCCTGAAGCGCTCCGCGTCGGCGTGCGGCTCGTCACGGGTGTTGATGATCGGCCGCGACCGGGTGGTGGCGCTCGACACTCCCTCCCAGATGTGTTCGGCGCGCTGGCTGACGGCGTACACGGCTCCTCGAGGCGTCTGCAGCACCTTTCCGGCACCACAGATGATCTGCCTGCTGACCAGGAATGGGATCAACACGTCGGCGAGCCGCCCGAACTCTCCGTGTCGGCCGACCAAGTAGTTCTCGTGACAGCCGTAGGAGTTGCCGGCGGAGTCGGTGTTGTTCTTGAAGAGGTAGACGTCACCAGCGATGCCTTCGTCGCGCAGCCTGCGCTCTGCGTCTACGAGCAGCCCCTCCAGCACCCGCTCCCCCGCCTTGTCGTGCGCCACAAGATCGGGCACGGAGTCACACTCCGGCGTGGCGTACTCCGGATGGCTGCCGACGTCGAGGTACAACCGCGCACCGTTGCGCAAGAAGACGTTGCTGGACCGTCCCCAAGAGACGACACGACGAAACAAGTAGCGGGCGACCTCGTCGGGGGATAACCGCCGAGCGCCCCGAAACGTGCACGTCACGCCGTACTCGTTCTCGATTCCGAAGATTCGACGGTCCACGCAGTTCAGCCTAGATCAAGGCCCTCGCCGCGCCGAGGCCTCAATCCGCAGCTGACGCGTCGCAGGGGTCAGAGAAGTTCCGCGTGGTCGAGAGCGAGATAGACCATCTCGTTGCCGGTCATACGGCCAGACTTCAGTTCCGCCCGTACGTCGGCTACCGGAAGCACGACCACTTCGCAGTCCTCGTACTCGTCGAGCGCCTGCTGGCCGGCCGGCACGCAGTTGCGGGCGATGACCACGTGTCGGTGACCGGTGGACGAGGCAGCCATCGCGGTGACCACATGCTCGAGCTCTCCGGCGACGTAACCGGTCTCCTCGGTGAGCTCGCGAGCCGCCCCCTCCACTGGGGTCTCATCTGGCTCCACGAATCCTCCGGGCAGATTGAGCACGATGCGATCCGGCCCCGGCCGGAACTGCCGCACACACACCACCGCTCCGTCTGGCGTCAGCGCCAGCACGCCGACGGAAGAGCCACCGCCGAACATGTCCCAGCGGACGTGCCGGCCGTCCGGGAGCCGATAAATGCGCTGTGTGACGCGGACCCAACCGTCATGGATGACCTCGTCATTGCCCACAAGCTCCCAGCGCCTGCCGGCGCAGTCGTGGTCCGTTTCACTCATTCGGTGAGTCGGTGCGGTCCTCTGGGAGCTCGTCAATGAGCTCGCTGGGGTCTTCGAGGGACCCGGCATCGGCTCCGCCGTCGGTCGAGCCGCTGCCTTGATCGTCGGCCGCGCTGCCCTCGTCGGCGGTCGAGCCTGTCGACTTGTCGCCGTTCGACTCCGCCGTTTGCTCACCAAACAGCCGGGTGAGCTGGGACTTCGGAACCCTTCGGAACTTCCGCGGTTGAGTGCGGGTACGGTCGAGCACCGCCACCTCCAGCCGTTCACCGTCGATCCGTCGGACGCTGGAGCCGTCGTGCCCGAGTGCCTCAACGGCGATCCGAAGGGCGGATTCGAAATCGAGTCCCTCGGTGTAACGCTGCTGCAGGTACTCCGCCATCGGTTCGACCGTTCCGCCCATGACGGCGAAGCCCCGGACGTCGGCAACCGACCCGTCGTAGGTGAGGCGGTAGATCTGGTCCGCGTCGTTGGAGTCGCCCACCTCCGCAACGAAGATCTCCACCTCGTACGGCTTCTCCGCCCCGGACGAAAAGATCGTGCCGAGCGTTTGTGCGTAGGCGTTCGCCAAGCCGCGTCCGGTGACGTCTCGGCGGTCGTAGGAGTAGCCGCGCATGTCGGCCAGGCGCACGCCGGCGATCCGCAGGTTCTCGAACTCGTTGTAACGACCGACCGCCGCGAACGCCAGCCGGTCGTACAACTCGGAGATCTTGTGCAGAGACGGAGAGGTGTTCTCGGAGCAGAAGAGCAGGCCGTCGGCGTACTGCACCACGACCAGCCCGCGTCCGCGCGCTATCCCCTTGCGCGCGAAGTCGGCGCGATCCTTCATCAGTTGTTCAGGTGACACGTAGAACGGCATCGACACGGCGGCTTACCTCTCAGGTCAACGGGGCCGCTGGGCCGTCGGGCCGTTGCATCCGTGCTGCGATGACTGTGTCGGCGATCTGCGCGACGTCCTCATCGAGGAGCCGACGGAAACCCTGGTCGGTCACCGACGACACCACCGGAAAGATTCTCCGCGTGAGGTCGGGGCCACCGGTGGCGGAGTCATCGTCGGCGGCGTCGTAGAGAGCTTGCACGACCGCCGTGACGCATTCCTCGACCGTGAAGTGCTCGGAGTAGAGCTTCTTCAGCGCTCCCCTCGCGAACACAGACCCCGAGCCGACCGAATGAAACGCCTTCTCCTCGTAGCGACCGCCGGTCACGTCGTAGGAGAAGATGCGTCCCACTCCGGCGTGTAGGTCGTAGCCGGCGAACAGCGGGACGACGGCCAGGCCCTGCATCGCCATGCCGAGGTTGCCGCGCAGCAAAGACGCCAGCCGGTTTGCCTTGCCGTCCAGCGACAGTGTCGTTCCCTCGATCTTCTCGTAGTGCTCCAGCTCGGCCTGAAAGAGTCGGACCATCTCCACCGCCATACCGGCAGAACCGGCGATGCCGACGCAGGAGAACTCGTCGGCGGGAAAGACCTTCTCGATGTCGCGCTGAGCGATGACGTTGCCCATGGTCGCCCGCCGGTCGCCGGCCATCACCACTCCGTCAGTGAACGTTGCGGCCACGATCGTCGTGCCGTGGGGTACGTCGACGGTGCCGGCACCCGCAGCCGTGCGGCGCGACGGCAACAGCTCGGGTGCCTGTGCAGCGAGAAATTCAACGAACGACGAGCTGCCTGGCGTCAGGTACGCCGCCGGTAGGCGTGAGCTCGACATCGTTGTCACTGGCCACCCTTCTGCACGAAGCCCCGGACGAACTCCTCCGCGTTGGACTCAAGGACCTCGTCGATGTCGTCGAGAATCGCGTCGACGTCGTCGTCGAGCTTCTCCTTGCGCTCTGCCGTGACGTCAGCCGGAGCCGACTCCGGAGGCTGCTCTTCCTCGGTCGTCTTGCGGGCGGTCTTTTGCTGCTGACTGCCTTCGCGCGCCATCTGCCACCTCCACGTCGTCCCTACCTGCACCGAAACCCTACCTGCGCAGACCGTCGCTCAGGACGTGATTGCGGCGAAGAGGTCCTCAGCGGTGGGGCAACGGTCCAGCAGGGCTCCTACATGCGCGCGCGTGCCGCGGCTCGGCTCGAGCGTCGGGATGCGCTGCAGCGAGTCGCGACCCGGCAGGTCGAAGATCACCGAGTCCCAGGAGGCGGCGGCGATGCGGTCGGGGTATTGCGCGAGACAGCGCCCGCGAAAGTAGGCGCGAGTGTCGGGAGGCGGCTGCGTGACTGCCTCTGCGACCTCCTCCTCGGTGACCAGGCGGTCGATCGAGCCCCGGGCGACGAGCCTGCAGTAAAGCCCCTTGCTGGGGCGCAGATCGGCGTACTGGAGGTCTATGAGATGCAGCTTCGGGTCGTCCCACTCCAGGCCGTCGCGGTCACGGTAGGACTCTAGCAACGCCAGCTTGGCGACCCAGTCCAGCTCTCGGCGGCACGACAGCGGGTCGTTCCGGAGCCTGGTCAACACGCTTTCCCAACGGTCCAAGACGTCGAGTGTCTCCTTCTCGTCGTCGAGCCCACGTTCTTCCATGTAGCTGCATGCCTTGTCGAGGAAGTGCTCCTGCATGTCAAGCGCGGTCATGGAGCGGCCGTCGCGCAGCTGCACCAGGTGGGTGAGGGTGGGATCGTGGGAGACCTTGTGCAGCTCGGCGACCGGATTGTCGACCGCGAGCTCTTCCCCCATTACTCGGTCCTCGATCATCGCGAGGACCAGCGACGTCGTTCCCACTTTGAGGTACGTCGACAGCTCGGCCAGGTTGGCGTCGCC
>JBBSHN010000005.1:0-61541 GCA_038252945.1 Propionibacteriales bacterium
CGACCTGCTTCCGCGCAAGACCATGCACGTGTGGGCGGGCCCGCCGGTGGAGTTGTCGGATCTTCAGGGCAAGCCGCTGAGTCCTGCTGTACTGGGGGAGGCGACGGTCAGGATCATGACCGCAATCACCGCGCTGCTGGAGCAGATCCGCCGGCAGAATGCGCCGAGTGAGCGGTTCAACCCAAGGGCGTCGGGCGTTCCTGACATCGGCAATCCACACCTGCGCGGGTCGCGACCCCAGCCGCCTCCAGGTGTCTCTTCTCGGGGTTTCGATTCGGCGGCTTCGGCGTGAGCAAGGTCGCGGTCCTCGGCTCAGGTTCTTGGGGTACGGCGTTCTCGCTCGTGCTCGCCGACGCCGGCAACGACGTGGTGATGTGGGCTCGTCGTAGCGAGGTCAGCGCCCATATCAACGACCAGCATGAGAACGGCGACTACCTGCCGGGCGTCGAGCTGCCCGAGGGAATCGCCGCCACTCCTGACCCCGATGAGGCACTCGCCGCAGCGTCGGTCGTCGTGCTCGCCGTACCGTCGCAGTCGCTGCGGTCCAACCTGGAGCAGTGGGCTCGCTCCATTGCGCCAGACGCGGTGCTGGTCAGCTTGATAAAGGGGATTGAGCTTGGCACGGCCAAGCGGATGAGCGAGGTCATCGAGGACGTGACAGGTATCTGTGGGGACCGAGTCGCCGTCTTGACCGGGCCTAACCTCTCCCGTGAGATCGCCACCCGCCAGCCGGCCGCCTCAGTTATTGCGTGCACCGACGAGACGGTGGCTGGATGCCTGCAGAGGCGCTTTCACAGCCCCGTCTTCCGCCCCTACACGAACGCCGACGTGGTGGGTTGCGAACTCGGCGGCGCGACCAAGAACGTCATAGCGATCGCGGTGGGCATGGCCGCCGGGCTCGGCTTCGGCGACAACGCGATGGCGACGGTGATCACCCGCGGTCTCGCCGAGACCGCACGCCTCGGGGTGACTCTCGGAGCAGATCCGCTCACCTTTTCCGGCCTGGCTGGTCTCGGCGATCTTGTCGCGACCTGCTCCTCACCGCTGTCGAGGAACCGGACGTTCGGCGAGAAGCTCGGGCGCGGTATGAGCATGGAGGAGGTGACGGCGTCGACGCGTCAGGTGGCTGAAGGCGTCAAGTCGTGCGAGCCGATCCGCGACCTCGCAGCCCGCAACGGCGTGGAGATGCCCATCGTTGAGCATGTGACCGCACTGCTCCGCGGCGATCTCACCCCGAGGGAGATGCTCGGCAGCCTCATCTCACGAGCCGCCAAGGCCGAACGCGCCTAGCCCGTCTTTGGTGGTTTCGGTGGAGCTCCCTAGGTGTTTGCCATGCGGACGTTGAGGATGCCATGTCCGCACCGCAAGTTCGCCATGCTGACGTTGCATCCGCCACGTCAGCATGGGAGGCGCCCAAGGGCTGAGGGTGTCAGTCAGCCTTGGGGAGCACGGCGTCAAGTGCTTGCTCGAGGTCGGACCACAGGTCCTCGACGTCCTCGATGCCGATACTGAGCCGGATGAGGTTCTCCGGAATGGTCAGCGGCTCACCAGCCCACCGGCGCCGGCGCTCAAAGGTGGACTCCACGCCGCCGAGGCTGGTGGCATTCACCCAGAGGTGGGTGGACGACGTCACCGCGTCGGCAGCATCCGCGCCGCCGGCCACTTCCAAGCCCACAATGCTGCCGAACCCCGGATAGCGCACACGGTCGACCGCGGCGTGCAGCTCGGTTCGGCGTACAAGCTCGGCGGCGTTGGTCTGCGCCCGCTCCACGCGTAAGTGCAACGTTCGGATGCCGCGCAGAGCCAGCCACGCCTCGAGAGTTCCAGGCAGGGCTCCGACGGTACGACGCCTGCCGTCGACCGCCTTCCAGATCTCGTCGTTCC
This sequence comes from Propionibacteriales bacterium, assembly GCA_038252945.1. Taxonomy (GTDB): domain Bacteria; phylum Actinomycetota; class Actinomycetes; order Propionibacteriales; family Nocardioidaceae; genus JAUJOE01. Next base: position 1,885 of record JBBSHN010000005.1, read on the forward strand.
GGGTCACCACAGCCCCGATCACCGCATCGGAGTGCCCCGCGAGGTACTTAGTCGCGGAATGCACCACGACGTCGGCGCCAAGCTCGAGTGGACGCTGCAGCATCGGAGTGGCGAACGTGTTGTCCACGACGCTGGTGACGCCGGCCTTCCGTGCTCCGGCGCAGAGCGCGCGAAGATCTGCGATCTCCAGAGCCGGATTGGTGGGCGACTCCATCCAGAGCAATGCCACGTTCTCTGACAGCGCGCCGAGCACCTGCTCGGTGTCCGCCACATCGACGAGCACCACCTTGATTAAGCCGCGTTGCTCCAACGCGGCCAACTGAGTGAGCGCGCCCTGGTAGCAGTGCCGCGGAGCGACCACGGTCTCGCCCATGGCGACGAGATCGAGAAGCGTCGAGATGGCCGCCATCCCGGACGCGAAGGATACCGCTCGCCCACCCTCGAGCTCGCCGAGCGCCGACTCAAACGCTGTCCACGTGGGGTTGCCGTAGCGGCCGTACTCCATGTCGCCACCCGCCACGTAAGTCGCGGCCATAACGAGAGGCTCGTTCAGTGGTTGGTCGGGTTCTGTGGGAGGGCGCCCCGCCTTCACCGCGAGTGTGGAGAGTGCCGAATTGCCTGCCGCGCCGCGTGTCGTCATGAACCTATTTTTACGGAGGTGCTGTTGCCGGTTCGAAGGGGCCGTCCCGGCGGAACCTGCAAAGACACAGGTGAAGCTGGCGGAGGGCTTAGCCGGCAATGCGCTGACTGTGGCAGTTACCTGGAGTAGTTACCCTGCGGGGGCGCCCGCGAGTGTCTGACCGCGCCGCCCTGGTTCAGCCGATCCGCGAACTGCCGTCGCACCTGCCGAGAGTCAGCGCTAACCGCTTATAGGCTCGGGCGCGATGACCGGATCCAAACCCCGGGTCGCCGTGGTGTTCGGAGGCCGCTCCAGCGAGCACGCTGTCTCGTGTTCGACCGCCGCCAGCGTGCTGTCTGTCATCGACAGGGACAAGTACGAGGTCGTCCCCATCGGCATCAGCGTCGATGGCAAGTGGGTGCTCGAGTCGTCCGACGTCCGCTCCCTGTCGCTCACTGCGGACCAAACCCCACAGGTTAACCGAGAGGCGACGGCGGTCGCTCTGAGCAACGACCCAGAGCGGCGAGAGCTCGTCGTGGTCGAGCCCGGACAAGGCTCGCGGGCGCTCGGCAACATTGATGTGGTTTTTCCGCTGTTGCATGGGCCGTTCGGCGAAGACGGGACGATTCAAGGCCTCTTCGAGATCGCCGGGGTCCGGTACGTCGGGTCAGGAGTGCTCGCTTCTGCGGTCGGCATGGACAAGGAGTACATGAAGATCGCGTTCGGCGCCGCCGGATTGCCGGTGCTGCCGCACGTCGTGATCAAGCCGCGCGAGTGGGAGCGCGACCCCGCATTGGCTCGGGACGCCGTCGAAGCGCTCGGCTGGCCGATGTTCGTCAAGCCTGCCCGTGCGGGCTCCAGCATCGGCATCACCAAGGTGCACACGCCCGACGAGCTCGACGCCGCCATTGATGAGGCGCGCAGCCATGACCCAAAGGTCTTGGTGGAGGCAGCGGCCCAGCGCAGCCGCGAAGTGGAGTGCGGCGTGCTGCAGCGGCCCGACGGCGGTGCGGACGCCAGCGTCGTCGCGGAGATCACCGGGTACGGCAAGCACGAGTTCTACGACTTCGCCGCCAAATACCTCGGTGAGGAGGGCGTGACTCTCGAGGTGCCGGCGAGGCTGCGGCCAGAAGTCAGCGACCGCATCCGAGAGCTAGCGGTGGCGGCATTCGAGGCGCTGGGCTGCGAAGGGCTCGCTCGCGTCGACTTCTTCCTCCGGGCCGACGGCGCTGTGATACTCAACGAGATCAACACCATGCCCGGCTTCACACCGACGTCGATGTATCCACGAATGTGGGCCGAAACCGGCATCGACTACCCCGAGCTCGTTGACCGACTCATTCAGCTCGGGCTGCAGCGGCCGCTCGGCTTGAGGTAACAGTCAAATGTGCACCACGGGGCACGTCAGCGTGCGGGTGATGCCGTCGATGGCCTGCACCTTCGCCACGACAAGCTTGCCGAGCTCGTCAACGCTGCGCGCCTCGGCCCGGACGATGACGTCGTACGGCCCCGTAACATCTTCGGCCAGGGTGACACCCTTGACGTCGGCGATGGCTGACGCCACCGAAGCGGCCTTCCCGACCTCGGTCTGGATGAGGATGTAAGCCTGAACCACCATCAGCGGACCTCCCGAGATCAGATCGAAACGAGGCCATCACCGTACCGCCTGGTCGGGGCAAGCCGCCCGCCAATAAGACGAAGGACCAAAATGCCAACACCGGACTCCGAAAGCGTCGGCAATCTAGGGGAGTTCGGTCTGATCACCGCGGTCACTTCCCGAGTGCAGACCGGCGAAGCGGTGCGGTTGGGCCCCGGTGACGACGCCGCCGTGCTCGCCGTACCGAACGGTGAGGTGGTGTGCTCGCTCGACATGCTGATCCAGGACCGCCACTTCCGGCTCGACTGGTCGTCCGCAGGCGATGTCGGTCACAAGGCGGCAGCCGTCAACCTGTCCGACATCAACGCGATGGGTGGTCGCGCGACTGCGCTGCTGGTTGGTTTTGGGGCACCCGCTGACCTGCCGACGTCGTGGGCGCTGGAGTTCACCGAGGCTCTTGTCGCTGAAGCGAGCACTGTTGGCGCGAGTGTTGTCGGGGGAGATGTCACGCAAGCAGAGGTTGTGACGATCGCCGTCTCGGTGTTGGGCGGCTGCGAGAACGGTGTGGTACGGCGTTCGGGAGCACGGCCAGAAGACGTTGTGGCTCTCACCGGGCGCCAGGGCTGGGCGGATGCGGGCTTCTCGGTGCTCGCTCGCGGGTTCCGGTCGCCGCGTGTTGTGGTCGACGCTCACCGCCGCCCGACACCGCCGTACGACGCAGGGCCTGAGGCCGCGGCGATCGGCGCCACGTCGATGATCGATATCAGCGATGGCCTCCTACAGGACTTGGGGCTGCTGGCAACGGCGAGCGGCGTTGCCATCGACGTGCGCACCGACCGCCTGGAGGTGCCGGAGCCGCTGCAAGCGGTCGGCGCCGCGCTGGGGATAGACCCGATGCGCTTCGTTCTGACCGGAGGAGACGACTACGGGCTGGTCGCAACCTTCCCGCCGGGCACCGAGCTACCCGAGGAGTGGCGAGCAGTGGGAGACGTCGTCCGAGATGGCGAAGCCGGGACGGTCACCGTCGATGGAGCGCCGTACGACGATGCGGGCGGGCACCAGCACTTCCGCTGAAGGCGTTCTCGAAGGCTCCCGCTGACCAAGCGGGAAGAGGGCAGTGACTCGAGCCGCTAGCGGCTGACTTTGCCGGCCTTGAGGCACGATGTGCAGACGTTCAAGCGCTTCGGCGTTCCGTTGATTACAGTGCGGACGCGCTGGATGTTGGGGTTGAAGCGACGCTTGGTACGCCGGTGCGAGTGCGACACGTTGTGCCCGAAACCCGGCCTCTTGGCACAGATGTCACAGACGGCAGCCACGGGGAACTCCTCAAAAGCGATGTGAGAAGCCCGGCACAAAGACGGGCAACCTCCACAGAATAACGGACGACCTGACCAGTAGGCCAACCGCAGACGGCCTCGCCGACGTGTGGGTACTAGTCCCCCAGTGCCGGTACGGTTCGTCTCGCACCCGCTCGACACAGCCGGAAGCTGACGGCGGTGACGGGCGCGACGGCTATCGTCGGGTTCCGTCGACTTAGGCAGGTGGGAGCGGTCGGGGGACGGGGAGGTGTGCGGTGACCAGGCCGCTGCACGCGTCCCCCGAGCCAGCAGGGAGCGCAGCGTCGGCCGCCTTCCTCGCGATGATGCGCTCCCCGGTGAGCCTGTTGGCGCGTTGGTGCGACTGTGCCCTGGAACGCCTCGGAGCAGCCCGGGCGGAGATCGACGCGCTGAACGTCTTTCCGGTTCCGGACGGCGACACGGGGACGAACCTGTATCTGACGTTCGAGGCTGCCTGCCTGGCGATGGAGGAGGCTCACCCGACCGCTCTTCCCAAGGCGCTGACCGCGTTCGGCCGCGGGGCGCTGCTTGGCGCACGTGGCAACAGCGGCGTCATCATGTCGCAGTTGCTACGCGCGGGTGCTGACCAGCTCATGCGTGGCGATAGAAGGTCCCCAGGGCACCTGCTCGCCGACACGCTCACCCTTGCCGCTGACGCCGCCTACGCGGCAGTCGGCCAACCTGTGGAGGGAACGATGCTGTCGGTGGCACGCGCCGCGGCGGATGCGGCTCAAGAGACCGCGCGGGCCGGTGACCTCGATGCCGCCACCCAGATGCAGCGGGTCATCACATCGGCAGCCGGCGCAGCGCGCAAGGCGCTCGCGCGTACCCCGGATCAGCTGGAGATCCTGAAGCGTGCCGGCGTGGTCGACGCAGGTGCGCGGGGTCTGTGCGTTCTCTTCGATGCTGCTGAAGAGGTCATGACCGGTGTCCGACCAGGCAGCGGTCTGGCATCTCGGCGGCGCATCCCAATCTCTGTGCCGTCGGCTTCTTCAGACCCGGCGGACAGAAGTCCCGACTATGAGGTGATGTACCTCCTGGAGGCTCAGCCCGAGGCCGTGCCTCCACTTCGCCACCGCCTCACTGAGCTCGGTGACTCCGTGGTCGTCGTCGGAGGCGACGACCTCTGGAATGTCCACGTGCATGTCGACGATGTCGGAGCCGCCATCGAGGTGGGTATCGGGGCGGGTCGTCCCTACCGGGTCAGAGTCACCTCGCTCACCGCGGGGTCGCAAGCCGGGTTGGGCCAGTCAGCTCAGAGGACCGGACGAAGCGTGGTCGCCTTCGCCGCGGGCGCCGGTCTCCGCAAGCTCTTCACCTCAGCCGGCGCTCAGCCGGTGAAGACGCGGCGCAAGCGCCGATGCTCAACAGCTGAGCTGTTGGCTGCCATCCGGACGGCGGGCACGACCGAAGTGATCGTCTTGCCCAACGACGCCGACACGTTCCCTGTGGCGGAAGTCGCGGCAGCCGCGGCGCGAGACGAAGGGATCCGCACGATGGTCATCCCCACGCGGAGCCAAGTGCAGGGGCTGGCTGCGATCGCCGTACACCAGCCCACCCGGTCCTTCGACGATGACGTCGTTGCCATGACTGCAGCGGCTGGCCACGCTCGACACGGCGCTGTCACATTGGCAGCCCGTGACGCGATGACCATGGCTGGCCCATGCCGCGCCGGAGACAGCCTCGGCATGGTCGAGGGTGACTTCGCGGTGATCGCCGACGACCTGGCATCAGCGGCGGTGGACGTGGTCAAGCGGCTGCTCGGGGGCGGCGGCGAGATGCTCACGCTCGTCACGGGCGCCGGATGTGACGAGACCCTGGTTCGTCAGGTGAGGGACGCGGTGGCCGAGGCGCGTCCCGATGTCGACGTCGTGGTCCATGAAGGAGCCCAAGCGGACTACCCCCTGCTCATCGGCGTCGAGTGATGGTCAATCTCGACACGCCGCTGAAGGGCGTCATCGGGTCAAAAGCGAGTCGGCTTATCAAGGCGTTCGGCATGCAGACTGTTGGCGACCTCCTGCGGCACTATCCCCGTCGGCTCGAGGACCGGGGTCAGCTGACGGACTTCAGTGACCTGCAAATGGGCGAGCACGCCACTGTGCTGGCCAAGATCGTATCGCTGCAGAACTTCACATATCGGCCGAAGAATGGGGGACGCGACGCCGTCCGGACCGAGGTGATCGTCACCGACGGCCAGCGCCGGCTGCTGCTCACATTCTTTCGCCAGGGGTGGCGGGCCGGCGAGCTGAAGTCCGGGACGGTGGCGCTGTTCAGCGGCAAGGTCAGCCTGTTCCGCGGTCAGCGTCAGCTGCTTCAGCCACACGTCGAGACGTTGCCGGGGCAGGGGCTCGACGGCTTCACCGGTGAACCGAGAGAGCGCTGGCTTCCGATCTACCCCGCGACGTCGAGCGTCTCCTCGATGCAGATCAAGAAGTCGGTCGAGACGGTCCTCGACATTCTCGGCGACGTCCCCGACCCCATCCCTGAAGAGGTCCGGGACACACACGGGTTTGCGACGTACCGCCGGGCGCTAGAGGCGATCCACCGGCCGGCGGACCGAGAAGAGTGGCGGGCTTCGCGCGAGCGCCTTCGGTACGACGAGGCGCTCGTCTTGCAGACCGTGCTCGCCCAGCGCCGGCGGCTCATCTCCATGCTTCCAGCTGTGCCGCGGCCGTTACGGGAAGGCGGGCTGCGGGCACGCTTCGAAACACAGCTGCCGTTCTCACTCACGTCGGGTCAGCAGGACGTCGCTGCACAGCTCTGCAAAGAGCTGGCGCGGTCGTCTCCCATGCACCGCCTGCTGCAGGGCGAGGTGGGATCAGGCAAGACGGTCGTTGCGCTGCTCGCCATGTTGCAGGTGGTGGATGGCGGAGGTCAGGCGGCCCTTTTGGCGCCGACGGAGGTGCTGGCCGCTCAGCATTACCGCTCGATCCGCGCTCTGCTCGGGCCATTGGGCGACGCCGGAATGCTCGGTGGAGCAGACCAGGCGACGTCGATGGCGCTGCTCACCGGCTCGCTGCCGACAGCGCGACGGCGAGAGGCTCTGCTTCAGGCCGCCTCGGGTGTCGCCGGCATCGTGGTGGGAACCCACGCTCTGCTCGAAGAGCAGGTCCAGTTCGCGGACCTTGGCCTGGTCGTCGTCGACGAGCAGCACCGGTTCGGTGTCGAGCAGCGAGCCGCACTCACCGACAAGGGCGGCTTCACGCCACCGCACGTGCTGGTAATGACCGCGACGCCGATCCCCCGCACGGTCGCCATGACGGTGTTCGGTGATCTTGACGTGTCGACGCTGCGGGAACTGCCGAGGGGGCGGGCGACTATCTCGTCCACTGTGGTGCCGGCCGCCGAACGCCCCGAGTGGCTGGCTCGGGTCTGGGATCGCATCCGCGAGGAGGTCGCGGCGGGCCATCAGGCTTACGTCGTCTGCCCTCGCATCGGTGGCGAGCCGGAGTCGGCTCTGGAGGAGCCGGACCTCGACGCCGAAGACGGCTCGCCGCGTCGCTCGCCGCTCGCTGTCGCCGATGTCGCCGCCGACCTGGTGGCAGGTCAGCTCTCGGGGCTCTCTGTTTACATGCTGCACGGGAGGCAGCCAGCTGAGGAGAAGGACGAGTTGATGCGCCGCTTCGCCGCCGGAGACATCGACGTTCTCGTGTCCACCACCGTCATCGAGGTCGGTGTCGACGTCGCAAACGCAACAGTGATGGTCGTGCTGGACGCTGAGCGGTTCGGGGTCTCCCAGCTGCACCAGCTGCGCGGACGCGTCGGCCGAGGCAGCGCGGCTGGTGTGTGCCTGCTCGTCACGGAGGCCGCTGAAGGCTCACCTGCTCGTCAGCGGCTGGAGGCCGTCGCAGCGACCTCCGACGGATTCAGGCTCGCCCAGCTGGATCTGCAGACCCGCCGGGAGGGTGACGTGCTCGGTGTCAACCAGTCGGGACGCCGCTCGAGTCTTCGGCTGCTGTCGGTACTGCGCGACGACGAGGTCATCACCGACGCGCGAGCCGCCGCGGAAGCCATAGTGGCGACCGACCCGCTGCTCGATCGCAATCCAGCGTTGGCCGTTGCTGTCGAGGTCCTGACCTCGACTGAGCAGGCAAGCTATCTGGACAAATCGTGATCAGCCGCCCCAGGGCCGGGCCGCTTCTATGTCCCCGGACGACTTAATGTCACGCCAACGCGGCGCGGTTGTTCCAAAACCGGGTCGGAAAAGGCATAATTGCACCAGAAATCAACAGCTGCGCCGACGTACCGTGCGCTCAATCTGCAAAGGGTCACAAACTGATGTCGATTATTGGGCTCATCATCGCGGGAATCATCATCGGCTTGCTGGGAAAGTTTTTCGCGCCCGGCGCCAAGGACAACGTCCCCATCTGGCTGACCATCGTGCTCGGGGTCGTCGGGGTGCTACTCGGCTACTGGGTCGCCGGGCTGCTCGGGGTGTCCTCTACTAGCGGCGTCGACTGGATCCGCTGGATCATCTCGATAGTGATCGCAGCCGTCTTGGTCGTGGCCGCTTCCACGATCATGGGTCGCAACACGGGCACGACGGCAACGCGCGGTCGAGTCTGAACCGGTCCCAACCCTGCTGAGGGGGACCTCCCAGTGAGCACACGGGAGGTCCCCTTTAGATGTGGACGCGGCGGCCTACTGGGAGCACCATGAGTGCGGTAGCAGCCGAGAGGCGGTGCTAACCGAAGGGGAATCCACCATGCCTGCCGCAATCACAGTGATCGGGGTGACTTCAGGTGTCTCCCTGGCGCGCGATGGCGCCGGGAGGGCGTCAAGGCGTCCCTGACATGAGCGAGTTGCCAACCGGCACGGTGTCGCTGTTGTTCTCCGACATCGAGGGCTCCACTGCCCTGCTGAAACGGCTGGGATCCGCTTACGCCGATGCGTTGGACGGGCAGCGACTGGTGTTGCGCGAGGCTTGGGTGGCGCAGGGTGGACTGGAGCTCGGAACCGAGGGAGACAGCTTCTACGTTGTCTTCGCGACTGCCGAAGGTGCAGTGAAGGCCGCTGCTCAGGCGCAGCAAAATCTCGCGGGATTTCCTTGGCCGGGTGGGGAGCAGGTGCGAGTGCGCATCGGCATCCACACCGGTACACCGACCGTCCATGACGGCGCGTACGTCGGAATGGACGTTCATCGGGCAGCACGTATCGCGGGAGTAGCCCATGGCGGCCAGGTCCTGCTCTCGCGAGCGACGGCCGGACTAGCTAGCGACTGCCTGCCCCACGGAGTCGCGCTCAAGAACCTTGGCTCGCACCACTTGAAAGACATTGCGAGCCCGGAACATCTGTATCAGCTAGACATCGACGGGCTACAGAGCGAGTTCCCACCGGTGAAGAGTTTGGGAACGTCGTCCAGTCTGCCCCGCCCTGCGACTCCGCTGGTCGGCCGTCGAGGGGAACTGGCTGAGCTGACTGCCCTTCTTCGGGATCCCGAGGTTCGGCTGGTGACGTTGACCGGTCCGGGTGGGTCGGGCAAGACCCGGTTGGCGATCGGTGTGGCCGAACAGCTGGTCGACCGGTTTCCCGACGGCGTCTACTTCGTGCCGTTGTCTGCGGTGACCACGTCCGACGTGATGTGGACGACGATCGCTGAGGCTCTCGACGTACCGCCCGAGGGGCGTATCCCGCCGGGATTCTTCGACCACGTCGCGCACCGGTCGGCGCTGTTCATCTTGGACAACCTGGAACAGATCGCTGACGCCGACACGGTCGTGGTGGAACTGCTCGACCACGCGCCGCAAGCAGTCGTGATCGCAACCAGCCGCCGCCCGCTGGACGTGCCCGGGGAACTGCAGCACGCCGTACCCCCACTGGAACTGCCCAACGATGCGAGTCCAGAGGAGGCCGAGCGGTCCGGAGCTGTGCAGCTGTTCGTTCAACATTCACGCGCTGTCAAAACGTCCTTCGCTCTCAGCGCTGCCAACGCCTCCGACGTCGCTGAGATCTGCAGGCGTCTGGACGGGCTGCCGCTCGCGATCGAACTAGCCGCGGCCCGCAGCAAGCTCCTCAGTCCGGCGGCTCTGTTGGCCCGCCTCGACACGGCGTTGGACCTCGCCTCCTCGGGCCGGCAGGCGCTCTCTCGCCAGAAGACTCTGCGCGACACCATCGCTTGGTCCTACGACCTGCTGAATCCGACCCAGCAGACGTTCTTCCGCCACATCGGCGTGTTCTCCGGCGGCGCTGACCTCGACGCAATCGCAGCCCTAGGTGCAGACGCCGTAGGCGAAAGCGACCCCCTGGACCTCATCGGTGAGTTGGTTGATGCGAGCCTCATAACGATCGGGGAGGACGACAGCGGCGAGCCGCGCATCAGCATGCTAGAAACCATCCGCACTTACGCACTCGATCAACTCCAAGACGCAGCTGAGCTGGAAAACACGAGAGCTTCTCACGTACGCCACTTCCTCAGTCTCGCTCGAGAGCTGCACGAAGCCCCCGACGCTCCCGAGGCACGTGACCGACTCGAGCGTGAGCTCGACAATGTTCGCGAGGCCCTCGCCTGGTGCCTTGATTCGCAACCGCTCGTGGCGGACCGGGTACTTCTCGGTCAGCAACTTGCCGCAGAGGTGAGTTGGCTGTGGAACCGTGGGGGGTACCACAACGAAGGCAGACGATGGCTGACGCTGGCCGTCGAGAACGCCAGCGACCAGCCGTCCGACATCCTCGTCCGCAACCTGATCTGGCTGTCACACCTTCTCACGCTGAACGGTCAATATGAAGGCGCCGTGGCTCGCGGCTCCGAAGCGGTCACCAGCGCTCGTGCATGGGCCGACCAAGCCTTGCTGGCCGACGCGCTATCGACAGCTTCGAATGCGTGCACTGCGCTTGGTGATAAGGCTCGAGCACGGGCTCTCCTGATGGAGGCGGCGGACACAGCCAGAACGGCTGAGGATCCGGCGGTGCTACGGCAGACGCTACTTCTCTCGTTCGGCAACGCGGTCTCCGACACCGACTATCAGGCTGCCATGAGGTATCTGGACGAACTAGCCGAGCTCGATGTCAGGGACCGCAACCGCGTGGGCCAACTTACGGGGATCAACAATCGAGCGTGGCTGCTGACGCTCATGGGAGAAGGCGAACAAGCCGTGAAGGTCGCTCACGAGGTCACGGCAGACATCATCGACACGAAGTACATCGAGCTGATCATCGCCTTCGCCGAGACGTACGGCGAGGCACTCATAAGTATTGGTCAGGTGCCAATCGCCGCGCGACTTCTGGGTTCTGCCGCAGCGATGCGCGAGCGTGTCGGCATCGTCGTCGACCCCACCGCGGCGGCCACGCTGCATCAGTTGGCGACACGAGGAAAGGCCGCCCTCTCTGCGGAAGGGTGGGACAGCCATTACCTGACCGGGCGCAATCTGACACTCGAGGATGTACTCCGCAAAGCGCAGTCCACTGCTCAGTGACACGCATCATCGGCGGGTCGGCGCGAGGGCGACAGTTGCGTACCCCGTCGGGTTTGGCGACGCGGCCAACTGCAGACCGGGTGCGCGAGGCGCTGTTCTCCTCGCTCGACGCGCAGCTCGGTCCGCTTACGAGCCTCCGGTTCCTCGACGTGTACGCCGGCTCTGGTGCCGTCGGGCTGGAGGCCCGATCACGTGGCGCGAACGCTGTGACGCTGATCGAGTCAGACCGGCGGACGGCGGAGCTGATCCGCCGCAACGCCAGTGTCCTTGACCTCGACGCCGTGAAGGTGATTGCCGCGAAAGCTGAGCGCGTGGCCGCCGAGGCGCCCGCGGAAGACGCGTTCGACGTCGCGTTCTTCGACCCGCCGTACACGATGCCAGCCGTGATGCTGCGCGAGGTGGTCGGTTCGATGGTTCGCAGCTGCTGGTTCAGCGACTCCACACTGCTTGTCGTCGAACGGTCTCGGCGCGACCGCGACTGGGCGTGGCCGCCGGATGTGGACGACGTTCAGTCCAAGCGCTACGGCGAGACTGTGCTTTGGTACGGTCGCGTGCACTGAGGACCGATCCCTCCGGAGAGGAGCTTCCGCTTGCGAAAGGCGGTGATTCCCGGCTCCTTCGATCCGGTGACGTTGGGCCACGTCGACGTGATCGAGCGGGCAGCGCGGCTCTTCGACGACGTGGTGGTCGCCGTCTTGGCCAACGATGCCAAGCGGCCGTTGTTCAGCATCGAGGATCGCATTGACATGGTGCGCGCGTCATTGGCGGATCAGGCCAACGTCAGCGTCACGTCCTTCTCGGGGCTGCTCGCAGACTTTTGTACGGCGCAAGGTGCCGACGCCGTCGTCAAAGGATTGCGGTCGGCGGTCGACGCAGAGGTCGAGATGCAGATGGCGCACATGAATCGGCATCTGTCGGGTGTGGAGACGATTCTGCTCTCAACAAGTGCCGGCCTGTCGTTTGTTTCCTCAAGCCTTGTCAAGGAGATCGCCAGAATGGGCGGCGACATCTCGGGGCTGGTCACGGCGTACGTCCAAGAGCGGTTGCGACCTCGCGATGACAGAGCAGTCTGAGGTTCGAGCCGCACGGCGGTGACTGAGGAGCCGTTTGCAGAACCGGTTACGCTGGTTTTGGCCCCGTAGGGCCGACGGTCTGTTGTATCTACCCAATCGGAAGCGTGCCCCGATGCGACTGGATCCTCGATCGCCGCTCGTGATCAACACTCATGAGCTCAGTCGTCGCCCTGGCTCCATGCGTGCGCTCGAGTTGACCGCACCTGCGCCAGAAGGGCTCGGCATTCCACTTCTGCGCGTCCCTGCAGGCTCGACGGTCGAAGTAGCGTTGCGCCTCGAGGCGGTCATGGAGGGAGTGCTGGCGACAGGCGAAGCTCAGGTCGAGCTGGCGGGGGAGTGCGCCCGGTGCCTTGACGCCTTCGACGATCGCCTCGAGGTGCAGCTGCAGGAGCTCTACGTCTACCCCGAGAGCGACGCCGGCGAAGACGAAGCCCGCCGGTTGAAGGGGGAGCTGCTCGACCTCGAATCGCTGTTGCGCGACTCTGTGGTGCTCGCGCTGCCGTTTCAGCCGCTGTGCGCCGAGGACTGTCCAGGACTGTGCGTCGAATGCGGCGTCGCGCTGCGGGACGAGCCTGGGCATGCCCACGAACAGGACATCGACCCGAGGTGGGCAGTACTCTCAGCAGTTCGTACCAGCGTTGTTGGCCCTTCAGCCAGCCAGAACAAGGAGTAGTCCTGTGGCAGTTCCCAAGCGGAAGATGTCGCGGAGCAACACCCGGCATCGCCGGTCTCAGTGGAAGGCGACTGCTCCCTCGCTGGTGACGTGTGCCAACCCGGCCTGCCGGTCCAAGCACCTCCCGCACCGAGCGTGTCCGGAGTGCGGACAGTACGGGGCGCGCAACGCTCTTCGTCAGGTCCTCTGACAGTCCGAGAGTGACTGCACGTCAGGTCAGTTCGTCGCGGGACGAGCTCTGTGTGCTGCTCGGAGTGCCAGAGCTCGACCGCGACCTTCTCGACCTGGCGTTGACGCACCGGTCGTTCGCCTACGAGCACGGCGGGCTGCCGACGAACGAGCGCCTCGAGTTCCTCGGTGACGCCGTGCTGGGTCTCGTCGTGACCGAGGCCCTCTACCTGGAGCATTCGACGTTGAGCGAGGGCAGGCTCGCAAAACTCCGAGCCGCCGTGGTGAATGCGCGTGCCCTCGCGGAGGTTGGCCGAGCGCTCGGCGTGGGGCAGCACGTGCTGCTGGGGCGCGGCGAGGAGTCCACGGGCGGCCGCGACAAGTCCTCGATCCTCGCCGACACGGTAGAGGCGCTGCTTGGCGCCATCTACCTGGACAAGGGCTTCGCGGTGGCTGGCGGCGTCGTACACCGGCTGTTCGACCCGGTAATGTCGGCCGCTGCCGACCTCGGGGCGGGTCTTGACTGGAAGACGAGCCTGCAGGAGCTCGCTGCCACGTTGGGGTTGGGAGTGCCGGAGTACCTGATCGACGACAGCGGCCCCGATCACGCCAAGACGTTCGTGGCTCGCGTCAAAGTGACAAGCGGGGTGTACGGCGAGGGCACGGGAAGGTCGAAGAAGGAGGCCGAGCAGCAGGCGGCCGAAACCGCCTGGCGGGCGCTGCAGGACGGCCCCGGTCCACGAGGGGGCGCTGCTGCCTCTGCCGCTATTTCGACCGCCTCCTCATCCTGACCCGAGGCCGATCCGGTGCCTGAGCTGCCGGAGGTAGAGGTCGTCCGCCGCGGACTCGAGGAGTTCGCGGTCGGCCGGAGCATCGAGCGTGCTCACGTTCTCCATTCCCGTTCGGTACGTCGTCACCTCGCCGGCCCCACCGACTTCGAGCTCGGGCTTGAGGGTCAGCGGACAGTCGGCGTACTCCGTCGGGGCAAGTATCTCTGGCTGGCGTTCGGCTCGGGTGACGCTCTGCTCGCTCACCTGGGAATGAGCGGCCAGCTTCTGGTGAAGGAGCGCTGGGCGCCGACGGAACCGCATTTGCGAGTGGCCTTGCAGTTTTCAGACGGGCGAGACCTGCGGTTCGTCGACCAGCGCACCTTCGGCGGACTCGTTCTGTCTCGTGAAGGGGCGCAGTTGCCTGCGCAAATCGCCCACATCGCGCCGGACCCCCTGGACCCCAAGTTCGACGCTGAGGTGTTTCGGCAGTCGCTGCACCGGCGGCGTACCGGCATCAAGCGCGCGCTGCTCGACCAGACCCTCGTCTCCGGTGTGGGCAACATCTACGCCGACGAGGCGCTGTGGGCCGCTCGCTTGCACTACGCCCGGCCGACTGAGACGCTGCGCCGATCCGAGGTCGACCGTCTGGTGCAGGAGTGCCGAGCCGTCATGGAGCGCGCCCTGGCGGTAGGCGGCACGTCCTTCGATGCGCTGTACGTCAACGTTAACGGGCAGTCGGGCTATTTCGAGAGGTCGCTGGCGGTGTACGGGCAGGCGGGCAAGCCGTGCCCGCGCTGCGCTACTCCGATCCGCCGTGACCGCTTCATGAACAGGTCGTCGTACACCTGTCCGCGCTGCCAGCCGCGACCGCGACGGGCGCGCTGGTAGTTGCACTCGTGTGCTGCCGGAGGACAGGGGCGGCTCGACGCGAGCGCGGGAGCTGTTGACCGAACGGTCAGCCGATGTCACCCTTAGTTGTGTCGTCGAGCACGCCGCCCGGTCGCTTCCGGCGGCGGTAGTGGTGGGCGGTGTTTCTGCAAAACCTGGCTCGCACTGCCCCGAGGCTCTCCTGGAAGGACGTTTATGGCCAAGGCTCTGATTGGGTATGTCGGAGCGGACGCTCGGCTTCTGAGCGACAATCAGCGCCTGCGTCGTCGCATTGCCGACCTCGAAGCGATCGTCCTACGGCTGCAGGCGGAAAATGACGCGCTAGCCGCCCGGGTGCAGGCAGGCGACCTGCTGGTCGTGCCTGAGGCAATCACCTCCCCGGCCGGCGCTGGCGCCTGACCCGCGCCCACCTCTGCCGTCGTCTCCGCGCGGTTTGCCATGCTGACGTGGCGGAAGCCACGTCAGCACCGGAGATTTGCCAAGCGAGGTGTGCATCTGCCACGTCAAGGCAAAGCCTCTCGGGTGCCGGGTTGGGGTGTGCCCAGGCAGAGAAGCGTTGCGGCGGGGAGCGCTGCCGTACCGGGGAGTGGCCGTACCACGCGGCGGTTGGGCGCGAGACCCGGGCGGGGAGGTTCGGTCTAGGGAGCCCCGGCGTGGGAGAGGGTGCCGGCCGGTCACTGTCGGTAGCGTGCAATCGCGTCCTGCAGGGGCGCCGCGCACTGGCGCCTGCGCTGGCGAAGGAGCACTGCGTTGTACCTCAAGAGCCTGACGGTTCGCGGGTTCAAGTCGTTCGCTTCGGCCACCACGCTTACTCTTGAGCCTGGGATCACGTGCATCGTCGGTCCGAACGGCTCGGGTAAGTCGAACGTCGTCGACGCGCTCTCCTGGGTCATGGGTGAGCAAGGTGTCAAGTCACTGCGCGGCGGCAAGATGGAAGACGTCATCTTCTCCGGTACGTCGGGGAGGCCGCCTTTGGGGCGCGCAGAGGTCGTCCTCACGATCGACAACAGCGACGGCGCCCTGCCGGTCGACTACGCCGAGGTCACAGTCGGCCGGACGATGTTCCGCAACGGCGGGTCGGACTACGCCATCAACGGAACACCCTGCCGGCTTCTCGATGTCCAAGAGCTGCTGTCCGACTCAGGCATCGGCCGGGAAATGCACGTGATCGTTGGGCAAGGTCAGCTCGACTCGATTCTGCACGCTACAGCGGAGGACCGCAGAGGCTTCGTCGAAGAGGCCGCCGGTGTGCTCAAGCACCGCAAGCGCAAAGACAAGGCGTTGCGCAAACTCGACTCCACGGAGGGAAACCTGACGCGGCTAGGCGACCTGCTCGGAGAGATCCGACGGCAGCTGAAGCCGCTGGGACGGCAGGCGGAAGTCGCTCGGCGAGCCTCCGTCGTCCAGATGCGGGTGCGGGACGCACGGGCCCGGCTGCTTGCCGACGACGCAGTGCGGCTCACCGCCGCCTTGGAAAAGGAGCTCGCTGCCGAGTACGAAGTGCGGAGTCGCCGCGCTGAAGTGGAGCGACGCCTCGACGAGGCGCGCGGCACTGAAGCCGACGCCGAAAGCGACCTGCGAGCCACCAGCCCGGCGCTCGAGCGGACTCAGGACGTCTGGTACGGGGTGACGGCGGTTCGAGAGCGCTTGCGGAGTACGGCGAGCCTTGCGTCAGAGCGACTGCGGAATCTTCGCGACGGCAACGAAGACGAGCAGCCACGACGAAGCCCCGAGCAGCTCGAAGCCGAGGTGGCCGGGATGCAGGAGCAGGAGCAGGCTTGCGCGGCCGACGTCGCCGAGCACAGGCTCCGACTCACACAGGCGGTCCAAGCTCGGCAGCGGGCCGAGGCGGCCGCCGCCGCCGCGGAGCGAGATGTCACTGGACAACTGAGCGCAGCAGCTGACCGCCGCGAGAGTCTTGCCCGGCTGGCTGGACAGGTCAGCACGCTGCGAAGCCGGGCCGCCGGCGCCGAAGACGAGATCGGTCGCCTGACCGAGGCACGCCAGGAGGCGCTGGATCGGTGCGCGAGAGCTCAGCGCGAGTTCACCGCGTTGGAGACCAAGGTTGCGGGGCTCGACGCGGGCGAGCGCGGCTTGGACGCGGAGCTCGAGGCAGCCAGCATGTTGCTCGCCGACCTCGACGAGCGGTTGGCGAAGCTGAGGCAGGAGAGCCAGGGAGCCGAGAGTGAGCGGTCGGCTCTCAAGGCTCGCACAGAGGCTTTGCAAACGAGCACTCAGCAACGAGACGGTGGAGGCGCCCTCCTCGGTGCCGCAGAGCACGTCGGCGGGCTGGCCGGTCTGGTCGCGGACCGCCTGTCGGTACGCCGGGGCTTCGAGCCTGCGGTCGCAGCGGCTCTCGGACCGGCCGCCGAAGCGCTGGCGGTCGAAGGGCTTTCGGCGGCGATCGAGGCGCTCGACTACCTCAAGGCCGGAAGCCACGGACGCGCGGGGCTGCTCGTCAGCGGAGCCGTTGACGGGAGTGCCGGAGTCGGCAGCCCGCGGCACAAGTCAGGCAAGCGGCTACGGGTCGAGGACTACCGCAGCGAGCTACCCGCCGGAACGACGTACGCCGTCGACGTCGTGGAAGTACCCGACGAGCTGGCGGCAGCTCTGTTGCCGGTGCTGGAAAGCACCGTGATCGTCGACGACCTGGCCGCCGCCCAGACGTTGGTGGAACATTGGCCCGACTTGGTGGCCGTCACTGGGGACGGTGACCGGATCACTTCCTTGTTGTCGGTCGGCGGCTCCGCGGACTCCCTAAGCGCGCTGGAGATGCAGGCAGCCGTGGAGGAGGCCCGCGACGCCGTCGACGAAGCCGCGGGGCGATGTGAACGGCTGCTGTTCGAGCGCACCGCTGTGGAGCGTGAACACGAAGAAGCGCAGGGCAGAGTGGCCGTCGCAACCGCGAAGCTGTACGAGTCGGATGCTGTGCTGGCCGCCGTGGCCGAGGAGCTAAGTCATCTCAACGCGGTCGGACGTTCCGCGAAGGAGGAGGCTAACCGGATCGCCACAGCCGTCGCGGTGGCGAAGTCGGTGCGTGAGGAGGCGATTGCCGATCTCGCCCACGTGGAGGCTCGGCTCGGCTCTGCAGAGGCGGGCGAGGAGCTCGAACCCGACACGGCGAGGCGCGACCGGCTCGCCGAAGCTGCGCGCACTGCTCGGCAGGGAGAGACACAAGCTCGGCTGGCGATGCGTACGGCCGAGGAGCGCCAGCGGGCCGTACAGGGGCAGGCGAACGCTCTGGCCCGAGCCGCAGAGCAGGAAAGTGCCGCTGTAGAGCGCACCGCACACCGGCTGGCACGGCGCATGCGTGAGGCGGCCACAGCCTCAGCCGTGGCCGAGGTCTGCCAGCAGGTGCTTGCTCGGATCGAGCGCACAGTGGCCGAGGCTGACCGGCGGCGCGTCGAGCTGCAGGCGCGAAGGGCGGAGCTCGAAGGACAGGTAATCGCTGCCCGGCAGGGGACCCGTGACCTCGAGGCGGAGTTGGCGAGCCTCACCGATTCTGCACATCATGAGGAGCTCTTGCACACGGAGTACCGACTTCGTCGCGAGCAGTTGGAGCT
Organism: Propionibacteriales bacterium; assembly: GCA_038252945.1. Taxonomy (GTDB): domain Bacteria; phylum Actinomycetota; class Actinomycetes; order Propionibacteriales; family Nocardioidaceae; genus JAUJOE01. The sequence continues at coordinate 19,985 of JBBSHN010000005.1, forward strand.
GCGGTCTCGTGAAGAGCTTGGCTTGGATTTCGAGGCTCTCGTGGCCGACTACGGTCCCGACCAGCCAGTGCCCTCCTTCGACGCGGACTCAGACGTAGACGACGCTGAGGACGACGAGGCGGCATCGGTACCGTACGTGCGCGCGAATCAGGAGGCCGAGTTGCGTGCGGCGGAAGGAGACCTCGCCCAGCTCGGACGCATCAATCCGCTTGCGCTCGAAGAGTTCTCCGCACTGGAGGAGCGGCACCGATTCCTCAGCGAGCAACTCGAAGATCTCCGCAAGACCCGGCGTGACCTGCTCGACATCGTCAAAGAGGTTGACTCCCGCGTCGAGGCCGTGTTCGCCGCGGCGTACTCCGACGTGGCGCGGGAGTTCGGCGCCGTCTTCGAACGCCTTTTCCCTGGCGGGGAGGGACGACTGGTGCTCACCGAGCCTGACGACATTCTCACCACGGGTATCGAGGTCGAGGCCCGCCCGGCCGGCAAACGCGTCAAGCGGCTCTCTCTGCTGTCAGGTGGCGAACGTTCGCTGGTCGCCGTCGCCTTTCTCGTCGCGTTGTTCAAGGCCCGACCGTCGCCGTTCTACATCTTGGACGAGGTTGAGGCGGCGCTGGATGACACCAACCTGGGACGGCTGCTCGAGATTTACGAGGAGCTCAGAGAGACGTCACAGCTCCTCGTCATCACCCACCAGAAGCGGACGATGACCATCGCGGACGCTTTGTACGGCGTCTCCATGCGCGACGACGGAGTCTCAACGGTCATCAGCCAGCGGCTGCGGGAGCCCGCAAGCGCCTGACCCGCCCCTCCGCCAATGCCGACCTCGCAATCTTTGCAAACAGGAGTGGACGGCTGCCGGCAGCGTGTTGGTGAGCTGGAGGTTTGTCGCCCCTGGCATCCTGGGAGGTTGCCAGTGACATCGCACGCCCTCGACGTACGAAGGTGACTTCCCCACCATGCTCGTCATAGTTCTTCTGTTGCTCTTCGCCGTCCTGGTGGCGGCTGTGGTGACTTTGTTCGCGGCGTTCCCACATCGCGGCGAGCCGATTCCGCGCGCGGAGCGACTCTCCGACGCCATGATGAAAGTGAACGACAAGCTGGGGCTGTAACCCTGCTGACCCATGCTCCTGGGCCTTCGGCCGAGGCTGAGCACCGGGACAAGTGCCGCACAAGTACCTGACAGGATTGCCGACTGTGCCGGAGTACCTTTATCTCGGAATCGCTGTGGCGGTCGTGGCCCTGTTGGCAACCGTCGGCTTCATCACCTCGGGGAGTCGTCGCCGGAGCACACCGCCTTCGGAGGCGGACCGAGCTGCGGCGGGCGCCATTACGGCGCCTCCCGCCGGTGGTGACCGTTCGGGCGGCTCAACGATCACGCCGTCCCTGCCGCTCGGCGAGGTTGTACTCCCGGACGAGGTCTCGGCGGGAGCAGATACCTCGACGCTGCCTGGGATCGAGCGCCCGGAGCCGGTTGCTGGTCGCCTGCGGCGGCTCAGGGAGCGGCTGTCCAAGTCCCAGTCGGGGCTAGGCCGCGGTCTGCTCGCGCTGCTGTCGCGCGACCGGATTGATGAGGAGACGTGGGAGGAGATGGAGGACACGCTGCTGATTGCGGACGTGGGAGTCGGCCCGACGCAGGAGCTGGTCGAACGGCTGCGCACTCGGTTACGTGTAGAGGGAGCCAGCGGCGGGGACGCCCGCCGACTGCTGCGTGAAGAACTTGTCGCGATGGTCGACCCCACCATGGACCGGGATCTGCACGCCGATCGCTTTGAGGGGAAGCCTGGAGTGATCCTCGTCGTCGGCGTCAACGGCGTCGGCAAGACGACCACGGTCGGCAAGCTGGCCCGCGTGCTGGTGGCCGAGGACAAGGACGTTTTGCTCGGCGCGGCAGACACATTCCGGGCGGCAGCCGCTGACCAGTTGCAGACGTGGGGTGAGCGCGTCGGCGTACCGACGGCCCGCGGTGCGGAGGGCGCCGACCCAGCGAGCGTGGCGTTCGAGGCTGCCCGCGCTGGTGTGGAGCAAGAGGTCGACACGGTGATCATTGATACCGCCGGCCGGCTGCACACCAAGACCGGACTGATGGACGAGCTGGGCAAGGTGAAGCGGGTCGTGGGGCGGCAGGCTGCCGTCGGCGAGGTGCTCTTAGTGATCGACGCGACCACAGGTCAGAACGGTCTTGCTCAAGCACGTATCTTCGCCGAGGTGGTGGATGTCACCGGAATCGTCTTGACCAAGCTCGACGGCACCGCAAAGGGGGGAATAGTGATCGCGGTGCAGCGCGAGCTCGGCGTACCGGTCAAGCTCGTCGGTCTCGGCGAGGGGCCCGACGACCTAGCTCCGTTCGATGCTGCGGACTTCGTGGACGCACTGCTCGGGACCTAAGCAGAAGCTAGCGTTGCCCCGCTGAAGGCTCAGTCAGCGCCCAGCGAAGCGTCCGAGTCATCAACTCTCCGGCGGCTCGCACACCGACGGCCTCGGCGACCGGAAGGTAGGGCAATCGTAGCGGCCAGCGTGCCCACCGCGGCAGCAGGCTGACCGCCGTCGCCGCCAGCACGCCGTACGCCGGTCGCAGCACTAAGGGCAGCGGCGGGCTGAGGAGGATGAACCGCGCGGCTGCGCGGGCGTCGCCTGTGCCCTGCAGTTCTGGTCGGTACGCCGTCAACTGGTCGTGCAGCTCTTGGACGGTCTCCGGGGGATCGACCACGCCGAGCGCCGCCCCAACCTGGGCCATGTCTTCGACGTAGCCGTTCTGCTCCGCAGCAGTCAGCCGCTGCTCGCCGTACCGGGTGTGCGCGGCAAGGAAGCTGTCGACCTCAGCGATATGCACCCACTTCAGCAAATGCGGGTCGGCTGCGGCGTACGGCCGCCCGTCGGATGCAGTTCCGCGCACAGTTGTATGCACGGCGCGGATACGGGTGACCATGGCCTCGGCGTCCGCGGTGGACCCGAACGTCGTGACTGCGAGAAAGTGGCTGGTGCGCTGCAGTCGCCCCCAAGGGTCGCCGCGAAATCCCGAATGTGCAGCCACTCCCGCCATGGCGAGCGGATGCAGGGACTGCAGAAGGATTGCCCGGATGCCCCCCGCAAACATGGACGCATCATTGTGCACGACCTTGACGGGACGATTGTCGGCGAAATATCGCGGCCCCGGGGCGTCAGCGATCGCATCGCGTTTGCTCGGCCCCTCCGGTCCGGCGACGCGAGAGAACACCTCTGCGCCGAGTCGCTCGCGCACCGCACCCAACAGCGGTAGTGAGGTCACGTCTGAAGTATGCAGACCGCGGAAAACTGGGCGTAGGGCCAAACTAACGCAAGCACACTGACCCGCCAGATAGTGTGGAGAGACGCCGCACACCGTGAGCGGACTTCCCTGGCTGACTACCGACTCGACCGCTGCAAGGACGACACGACCTGTGTTCAACACGCTGCAAGACCGGCTCAGTACGACTCTCAAAAGCCTGCGAAGCAAAGGCCGGCTGTCCGAGGCCGACATCGATGCGACCGGCCGCGAGATCCGGCTCGCCCTCCTTGAGGCTGACGTTGCGCTTCCCGCGGTCCGCGAGTTCATCTCCCGCGTCCGCGACCGGGCGAGAGGTGCGGAGGTCAGCGAGGCGCTCAATCCGGCGCAGCAGGTCATCAAGATCGTCAACGAAGAACTCGTCGGCATCCTGGGCGGGGAGACCCGACGGCTGCGCTTCGCGAAGACGCCGCCGACAGTGATTCTGCTCGCCGGTCTGCAGGGCTCCGGCAAGACGACGCTGGCCGGCAAGTTGGGCCGCTGGTTGAAGGACCAAGGACGCTCACCCGTGCTGGTGGCGGCGGATCTGCAGCGCCCCAACGCCGTAACTCAGCTTCAAGTCGTCGGGCAGCAGGCAGGTGTAGCGGTCTTCGCACCCGAGCCCGGCAACGGTGTGGGTGACCCGGTTGAGGTCGCTCGCAACTCCATCAGTGAGGCGCAGCGCAAGCTGTACGACGTTGTTGTGGTCGACACCGCCGGTCGGCTCGGCATCGACGCCGAGTTGATGCAACAAGCAGCCGACATCCGCGACGCTGTGTCACCGGACGAGATCCTTTTCGTGCTCGACGCGATGATCGGCCAGGACGCCGTCACCACCGCTTCGGCATTCCTCGACGGAGTCGGTTTCAGTGGGGTCGTCCTCACAAAGCTCGACGGTGACGCCCGTGGTGGCGCCGCGCTGTCGGTGGCGCAAGTCACCGGTCGTCAAGTGATGTTCGCGTCGAACGGTGAGGGGCTCACCGACTTCGACGTCTTCCATCCCGACCGGATGGCATCCCGGATCCTGGGCATGGGCGACATGCTGACGTTGATCGAGCAAGCCGAAAAGGTGTTCGACGCCGATCAGGCTGCCAAGGCTGCAGCGAAGCTGCAGGGTCAAGGTGGCGACTTCACGCTCGAGGACTTCCTGGAGCAGATGCAAGCGGTTCGCCGGATGGGCTCGCTGTCGAAGATCATGGGGATGCTTCCGGGCATGTCGCAGTTCCGTGACCAGCTGGAGAACTTCGACGAACGCGAGATCGACCGCATTCAGGCGCTCATCCTCTCCATGACGCCGGACGAACGTGCCAATCCCAAGATGATCGACGGCTCACGCCGTGCCCGCATCGCCAAAGGCGCCGGGCGATCCGTCAGCGACGTCAACCAACTCGTCGACCGGTTCTTCGAAGCGCGCAAGATGATGATGGCGATGGCGGGCGGCGCCGGGGGAGTGCCGGGGCTTCCTGGCATGCCGGGCATGGGCGGCAAGCGCACCAAGTCGCGACAAGCGGCCCCGCAGCGGCGTACCAAACGCGGATCGGGAAATCCGGCCAAGCGAGCCGCGGCGGACCGTGCGGAAGTTCGCAGCGGGCAAAGCTCGTCCGGCCCCGAGCCAATCGACATTGGGTCCGACGAAGAGATGCCCGCAGTGCTTCCCGCCGGCTTCGAGTTGCCGGAGAACTTCCGCGACTTCCTGTGAAGTAGGCGATGAGCTAGCGTCGCGCGCATGACGGCGGCGCTTCGGGTCGGCGGAACACTGCTTCCCGAGCGGGAGCGCCGCGACCTGTTCGTCGTCAATGGCCGCATCACCTTTGAGCCCATTGCCGATGCCGAGACGGTCGCCGAAGGCTGGATCGTCCCCGGCCTGGTGGACGCGCACTGTCATGTGGGCCTGGACGGGCACGGCGCCGTACCGGACGAGGTGGCGGAGGAGCAGGCACTCGCAGACCGGGACGCGGGAGCGCTGCTGCTGCGCGACGCCGGCTCTGCAGCGGACACCCGCTGGATCGACGAGCGCGACGACCTGCCACGGCTCATCCGCGCCGGTCGCCATCTGGCACGCCCCCACCGGTACATCCGCAACTATGCGCACGAGATCGAGCCCGAGGAGCTTCCGAAGTACGTCGCCGCCGAAGCCCAACGCGGCGACGGCTGGGTGAAGCTCGTAGGCGATTGGATTGACCGTGAGGTTGGGGATCTCGCACCGTTGTGGCCACGGGACATCCTGGAGGCGGCGATCGGAGTTGCGCACGCCTCCGGTGCCCGCGTCACCGCGCATGTGTTCGGCGAGGACGCCCTGCCGGACCTTCTCATGGCGGGAATCGACTGCATCGAGCACGGCACCGGCCTGTCGAGCGATCTCATCGACGTCATGGCGAGCCGAGGCACGGCATTGGTGCCTACGGTCAGGCAGCTCGCCAACTTCCCGGAGTACGCCGCGGCGGGTGAGACCAGGTTTCCGGCGTACGCAGCACACATGCGCGAGCTGCATCGGCGACGCCACGACACGATCCGGGCGGCGTACGAAGCCGGGGTGGCGATCTACGCCGGCACCGACGCCGGCGGGGTTCTTCCGCATGGGCTGATCGCTGCGGAGGTGGCCGAGCTCGGCACCTACGGGATGTCGGCGCAAGACGCGCTCGGCGCCGCGTCGTGGTGTGCGCGCGCATGGCTGGGCCGGCCCGACTTGCTTGACGAAGGGGCTCCGGCTGACCTGGTCGTGTACGGCGCGGACCCACTTGCCGACCTTGGCGTTCTTGCTCACCCCGCTCGGATCGTTCTCCGCGGTCGAGTCATCGCCTGAACCCGACCAGCCCGACCCGCCTGCCCAACCTGACCGATCCCCCTCCGATCGGCCCAACTGCGCAAGGTCCCTGCGTGTGGTGCCACTGCTGACAGCGCCTGCGGATTCTTGGGACTGTTGGTACCTCGATCCGGTGAAGTTTGGCGCGGCTCAGACGCCGGCTGAGGTTCCTGAGGTGCCGCGGATGGAGAAGTGGCGGGGGAGTCTGGCAGAATGTCCGGCGACTGCAGCGCAGCTCGGACCCTCTCAGCTGAGCTGGCGCAGGAGTTCCGTGGCCAGGCGCCGTCCCCACCGGCGTACCCTTGCGGCCACCCCGACGTACAAACGCAAGGAGACCTGCCACTCGTGGCTGTCAAGATCAGGCTCAAGCGCATGGGCAAGATCCGTGCGCCGCACTACCGAATCGTGGTCGCTGACTCGCGTACCAAGCGAGACGGCCGGGTCATCGAGGAGATCGGCAAGTACCACCCCAAAGAAGACCCCAGCTTTATCGAGGTCAACTCCGACCGCGCCCAATACTGGCTGAGCGTGGGAGCGCAGCCGAGCGAGCCGGTTACGGCGATTCTTCGGGTCACCGGCGACTGGCAGAAGTTCACAGGTAAACCGCCGCCGCCGCCGATGCTCGTCGCCGAGGGCCGCCGGAACAAGACCGACATCTTCAACGAGGCCCTCAAGGACGCAGCGCGCGAGCCACGGACCGAGGCGGTGACACCGCGCCGCGGCGGATCGCGCAAGACCGCCACTGTGGACGACACTCCTGCGGTCGAAGAGGCCCTCGCCGAGTCAACCCCGGTCGCAGAGACGGCGCCGGTCACGAGCGCTTCCGCCGCTGATACTGCTATCGCCGAGGACGCGCCGACCGCCGGGCTTTCGGCTCCCGATGCCCCTGAGGCAGCCGACGCGGAGTCGGCAGCTGCGACCGACGACTCACAGGAATAGATCAGTGCTCGTCGAGGCCCTCGAGCACCTGGTGCGCGGCATCGTCGCTCATCCCGACGACGTCTCGGTACGGCAACGGCCACGCGGGTCCAATCCGCGTCACGCATCAAGAGGGGATCTCCTCGAGGTTCGGGTCCACCCTGACGACCTCGGCCGAGTTATCGGCCGGTCGGGTCGTACGGCGACGGCCTTCCGCACCGTGATCAACGCTCTCAGCGACTCTGGCACCGTGCGAATCGACTTCGTCGATGTCGACCGACAACACTCCAGCTGAGCCGCTGGAGTCCAAAGCCGACGCCGCGCCGGCTCGCGCTGCAACAGACGAGACCGTGGAAGTAGTCGTCGGCCGGATAGCAAAGGCGCACGGACTACGCGGTGACGTCGTGGTCGATGTGCGAACCGACGAGCCCGAGCGCCGATTCACTACCGGAGCGGTGCTCGACACCCCACGAAGTCGCCTCACCGTGCGGTCGGTGCAGTGGCACGGCAACCGGTTGATTGCCGACTTCGAGGAAGTAGCCGACCGCAACGCCGCTGAGGCGTTGCGGGGCGCGGAGCTATCGGTCCGGGTAGCGGTCAGCCAGCGTCCCGACGATCCTGAGGAGTACTACGACCACCAACTGGTAGGGCTTCAGGCGGTCGGCTCCGACGGCGAGTACGCGGGAGAGGTTGTGGAAGTGCTGCATCTTCCGACGCAGGACGTGCTGTCGATGCTGTCACCCTCGGGAGAAGAACTGCTCGTGCCGTTTCTGCGGGAGCTCGTCGCTGCAGTGGACCTGTCGCGACACCGGCTGATTCTTTCCTCGTCGGGGGAGGTAGTGGCTGGTGTGCTGCCGGAGGGGACCGCGACGCCGGGCACCGAAAGTGGAAGTCGGCGCTGACAGTGCGCATCGACATCATCACCATATTTCCCGGCTACTTCTCACCGCTTGACCTGTCGTTGCTCGGGAGAGCTCGGGCAAGAGGGCTGGTGGACATCGAGGTGCACGATCTTCGAACCTGGGTGAGCGACCGACACGGAACCGTGGACGACACGCCGTACGGCGGAGGAGCCGGGATGGTGATGCGGCCAGAACCCTGGGGAGCGGCGCTCGACTCTCTGCTGGACATGCATGCGGCTAGTCGGAGTCGATCTGCACGGCTCGTGGTGCCGACGCCATCGGGGTGGACGTTCACGCAGCGGATTGCCAGTCAGCTTGCCGAGGCGTCTCGCGTGATCTTCGCGTGCGGGCGCTACGAGGGTATTGACCAGCGGGTCATCGATCACTACGCCGATGAGGTGCCGGTACTCGAGCTGAGCCTCGGTGACTATGTCCTCGGGGGTGGCGAGGTGGCGGCGCTGGCGATGATCGAAGCCATGGTGCGCCTGCTTCCAGGAGTCGTGGGCAACCCGGCCTCCTTGCGTGAGGAGTCCCACGCCGAGCCGCTCGGAGGCGGCTTGCTGGAGTATCCCGTCTACACTAAGCCGGCGAGCTGGCGCGGCCACGCAGTACCCGATGTGCTCCTGTCCGGCCATCATGCTCAGATCGCACGGTGGCGGCGCGAGCAGGCACTGCGCCGTACGAGTGAACGCCGCCCTGACCTCATTCCGACGCTTCAGCAAGCCGCCGATGCGTCGACAGCCGACCAACAGAGTTCTACGCCGGGGTCAAACGACGACGCGTAGTTCGGCGGAAATTACGGATGACCCGGCGGGCTGTGGCAGACTTGTCTGTCGGTGTACCGCGCCTTCGGGTGACACATTTGCCTGACGCGGGCTCTGCCACAGGGGAGCCGAGCGACCGCGCGCCGCCGCCTCACGACTCACGAGCAGTGCGTGGCTGACCTGTGGCATCTACGAGGAAGCGGCCGACATGACGAATGCTCTCGACGCGATCGCGGCAGCCGCCGTCCGCACCGATCTTCCGGAATTTCGCGCCGGCGACACGCTGAAGGTGTACGTGCGCGTCGTCGAAGGCAACCGGTCGCGTATCCAGTTGTTCCAGGGCGTGTGCATCCGGCTGCAGGGATCTGGCATCGGCCGCACCTTCACTGTGCGCAAGGTGAGTTTCGGCGTCGGCGTCGAAAGGACGTTTCCGCTCCACACGCCGATCATCGACCGGATCGAGATCGCCACTCGCGGCGACGTTCGCCGGGCGAAGCTCTACTACCTGCGCAATCTGCGGGGCAAGGCCGCGAAGATCAAGGAGAAGCGAGAGACACCGGCTGCTCGCTGAGCAGCCAGGCCCGCGGTGACAGACACCAACGACTCCTTGGCCACTCCAGACGTCGCCAGGCGAGACCGCCGACTCAAGCCGGCACCACGTTCGCCGCTGCTTCCCGGCTGGCTCGAAACGCTGCTCCTGATCGCTACCGCATTGGTGGTAGCGCTGCTGATCAAGACGTTGCTGGTGCAAGCGTTTTACATTCCGTCCGGCTCCATGCGGCAGACACTGCAAGTCAACGACCGCATCGTGGTCGAGAAGTGGTCCTACTGGTTCGGCGACGTGCAACGCGGAGACGTCATCGTCTTCGACGACCCGGCGCATTGGCTGCAGGAGGAGGACGGCCAGACCGCAGACAACCCGGTCACGAAGACGCTGGCGGCCATCGGGCTGTTTCCGACTGGCGGTCACCTCGTGAAGAGGGTGATTGGCGTCGGGGGCGACCGCGTTGCCTGCCGACATGGACACGTGGTGGTCAACGGCCGAGCCCTGCACGAGAGCTCCTATGTCACATTGCCGCCGCAAGCCTGCACCGGTGCTTGGGCGTACGACGTTCCGCAGGGCCACCTGTGGGTGATGGGGGACAACCGCGAGCACTCGGCCGACTCTCGATTGCACGTGGGTGATCCGGGCGGGGGATTCATTCCCGTCAACGACGTCGTCGGCAAAGTGTTCGCGGTCGTGTGGCCACCGAGCAGATGGCAAATTCTTCACCGTCCTGCCACCTTCGGTCAGCGCTCGGTCGGAGCGTTTGCAGCGAGTGTCGTGTCAACTGCCTCGACGGTCGGTCTACCGTTGGCCGTGTGCCTGCCGCTGCTTCGCCGGGTGCGGAAGCGAACCGCTCCGTGACGCCATACAGCGACGACGGTCCAGACGGTTCCACGAGCGCTGCAACGGCTCCTCGAAGGGCGGCGGGGCAGCACCGACGAGTGACCGCCGGCGCTTCTAGCCTCCAGCCCGGCAAATCCGCGCTCCGCGCCGTGCGTGAGCTTGTCATCATCGTCGGAATCGCTTTGGTGGCATCCGCGCTGCTTCGCGCATTCGTTCTGCAAGCGTTCTTTGTGCCCAGCGGCTCCATGTTGCCGACAATCCAGCTGAACGACCGCATCATCGTGAGCCGTATCGGCGGCATCTCACGCGGCGAGGTGGTGGTGTTTGAGGACCCGGGGGGTTGGATTCCGCCCAGCGAGCAGCCGCCACCGTCGAACGGACTGCAACAAGCGCTCGAGTGGATCGGTCTGCTCCCCGCATCCGGACACGAGCACCTGGTCAAGCGGGTAATCGGCCTTCCTGGCGATCACGTCGTGTGCTGCAACGCGAACGGCAAGCTCGTTATCAACGGACACCGCGTCAACGAGTCCGGCTTCCTCGCCGACACGTCGCAAGGTGCTGACAACCGGCCGTTCAACGTGACCGTCCCCGCCCACTCCATCTTCGTGCTCGGCGACAACCGCTACGTCTCCGGGGACTCCTCACGACATCCGCAGGGACAAAGCGCCTTCGTGCCGATGAGTCTGGTGACCGGACGCGCCGTCGCCGTGGTGTGGCCGCTTGGCCACATGAAGATCCTTCACATTCCCAGTGCGTACGACGGCGTACCGGCCGGTGGGCCAGCGCCACGTAAGGGGACGTTCTCCCAAGCGGTGCCAGGCCCGCGATGAGTGTCCGCGAGTTTTCAGTGCGGCCATGAGCATGCTTCCTCGTGGGCAGACGGTTCGGCGCGACGCCGGCCTCTACGGATACGAGCGTGCGCTGCGCCGGGTCGGCCTCACACCTGTGGCGGGGGTTGACGAGGCGGGAAGAGGGGCTTGCGCCGGGCCGCTTGTCGCCGCAGCGGTGGTGCTGCCGGAGACCTTCAACCCGATCTCCGGTCTCGCCGACTCCAAGCTCCTCTCCGTCCCTGCCCGCGAACTGTGCTACGACAAGGTGATCCGCCGGGCCACCTGCTGGTCCGTGGTGGTCGTGCCAGCCGGCAGGTGCGACCAGCTCGGCATGCACGTCGCCAACGTGGAGGCCTTGCGCCGGGCTCTGGCGCGGCTTGAATTCCGGCCGAGATACGTGTTGACCGACGGCTTCCCGGTCGACGGTCTCGGCGTTCCGGGTCTCGCGGTGTGGAAAGGTGACCGAGTGACAGCGTCCATCGCTGCGGCATCCGTCGTGGCGAAGGTGACCCGGGATCAGATCATGACCGCGTTGCACGCCCACTTTCCGGCGTACGACTTCGCCACCCACAAGGGCTATGTGACCAGGGAGCACCAAGAGGCTCTGGAGCAGTACGGGCCGTGTGCTGAGCATCGGCGGCGGTTCGTCAACGTACGCCGAGCCGGCGGCCTTGAGGCGGGCGCGGCTGACGACGGGAAGAGTGGGCTGATGCGCGCGTGGAGGAGGCGTCGTGAGCTCTGACGAGCTCGAGAAGTACGAGACGGAGATGGAACTCCATCTTTACCGCGAGTACCGCGATGTCGTCGGCATCTTCAAGTACGTCGTCGAGACGGACCGTCGCTTCTACCTGTGCAACGCCGTTGACCTGAAGGTGCATACAGAAGCCGGAGACGCCTACTTCGAGGTGACGCTGTCGGACGCCTGGGTATGGGACATGTACCGTCCAGCACGCTTCGCCAAGCACGTCAAGGTCGTCACCTTCAAGGACGTGAACATCGAGGAGCTCGCTCGCTCCGAGCTCGAACCGCCCAAGCCTTAACAGCCCCCTCACCACGACCGACGTCCACAGCGCGGCACTCGACTGCCCGGCGTCCACAGGCTTCAAAAGACGCCAAAGGGTGCAGACCGCTGCGCGAGACGGTAGGGCGCGGAGGTGTTTGGTGGCGGCAACACACGCACAACGCAAGGCGCTGGGTGATCTTGGTGAGCGGCTCGCCGCCCACCATCTGACTGAGGCGGGCTTGACAGTGCTCGACCGCAACTGGCGCTGCAGCGCCGGAGAGATCGACATCGTGGCCGCCGAGGGCCAGACCCTCGTTGTCTGTGAAGTGAAGACACGCAGCACGTCGCGGTACGGCACGCCGCTGGAGGCGATCACCACAGCGAAGGCGTCGAGGCTGCATCGGCTCGGCTGGATGTGGGTTCGGTCGCACTCGCTGTGCTACGCCGCATTACGTGTCGACATCATCTCAATCACCAGACCCCGGCGAGGACCTGCTCTCGTCGAACACATCGTGGGGGTCTGCTGACATGACAACCGGCTTGACCTACTCGGTGGCTCTCGACGGAGTCAGCGGCCGGGTCGTCACCGTGGAGGCCGACGTCTCCAACGGTGTACCTGGCTGGTCACTGAGCGGCCTTCCGGATCCTTGCGTTGCCGAGGCGCGCGATCGGTGTCGCGCAGCCGTGATCAACAGCAAGCAGCAGTGGCCGGATCGTCGCATCACCGTCGCGATGTATCCCGCGGACGTCCGCAAGGTTGGCTCACACTACGACCTGGCCATCGCCGTAGCCCTCCTCGTTGCAGGCGGCGCGATCGACGCTAACCGGCTTCGCTCCACCGCGCTCTTCGGAGAGCTGTCGCTCGACGGGCGACTCCGCCCGATACCAGGTGTGCTTCCGGCCGTGTTGGCCGCCCGAGAGGCGGGCCTTGGCCGGGTGATGGTCCCAGAACCCAACCAAGCCGAGGCGGCTCTTGTCGACGCCCTTGAGGTGACAGCGGTCAAGTCGCTTCGCGAATGCGTGGCCATTCTCCGTGGCGAAGAGCCACCGTCCGAGCCGGACTACCTGCCTTTGCACATGGAGCCGTCGAGCACGGCCCGGCGCTCCTTTGGTGAAAGCACAGACCTCGCCGACGTCAAAGGTCAGGCAGTTGCTCGCTGGTGCGTCGAGGTCGCAGCGGCTGGCGGACATCACCTGTTCCTCGAGGGGCCGCCCGGCGCTGGCAAGACCATGCTCGCCGAGCGGTTGCCGGCCCTGCTGCCCTCGCTGAACCTGCGCGAGTCCATTGAGGTGAGCAAGATTCACTCGGTCGCCGGCCTGCTGAGCCGCTTCGAACCGCTGATCGAGCGGCCGCCGTTTCTGGCGCCGAATCACACAGACACCGTCGCGTCGGTGATCGGCGGAGGCTCGCGCGTCATCCGCCCTGGCGCCATCAGCCTCGCCCATCTGGGCGTGTTGTTTCTCGACGAGGCGCCAGAGTTCAAGCCAACAGTGCACGACGCACTTCGGCAGCCCCTGGAGAGCGGAGAGATATCGATCCGCCGGGCCGACGCGGCGGCCAGATTTCCGGCAAACTTCCAGTTGGTTCTCGCCGCCAACCCCTGCCCGTGCGGCAATCACGAGGTCGGAGAAGACATCTGCCGTTGTGAACCAGTCAAGGTACGCCGCTATCAGCAGCGGATCAGTGGGCCTGTCCGCGACCGCCTAGACATTCACCACCGGCTGCAGTCGGTGACCACGGTGGAGATGTACGCAGAGGTCGATCCGGCGGCGACGACAGCAGCGGTCGCCGCTCGGGTTCACGTCGCGCGAGAAAGACAGCGCGCACGATTCGATGGGCTGCCCTGGCTGACCAACGCCTCGGTGCCGGGAGTCGAGTTTCTGCGCCGGTGCCCGCTCAGCACCGAGGCAGCACGGCCGCTAGAGGGCGCCGTGCGAAAGGGTCGGATCACTCAGCGTGGTGCCGTCCGGGTCGTCCGGATGGCCTGGACGATCGCCGACCTCACCGGCGCCGACCGCCCGTCCACGCCGTACGTCGAACAAGCGCTCGAGCTGCGGGGCAGCGCCACCTCACACTCGTTCACGCCTTTGCGGGTCGCGTAGATGTCGGAAAGAGACGACGAACGCCGCGCACGCATGACGCTCAGCGGAGTCTGCGAGCCCGGGGACCTCGCGGCGTGCAAGCTCGTGCGCGAGCACTCGGCAACTGCGCTGTTGCAGCGCCTGCGGGCCGGAGGCGGCAATTCTCAGAAGGCTCGTGACTGGGCTGAGCGACTTCCGGTCGTTGACGTCGATGCAGCCCTGCGCACCGCTGACCAGGTCGGTGCGCGCTACCTGATGCCCGGCGATGCCGAGTGGCCATCGACGCTGGACGACCTGCGCCTGCTCGAGGACGAGGCTGGCGACCGCCGAGCCGGCGCCCCGTTCGGCCTCTGGTTGCGTGGGCCGGCAGATCTGAATGCCGTCACGGCTTCGGCGGTCTCGATCGTGGGTGCCCGGGCATGTACGTCCTACGGAGAACGCGTGGCAAGCGACCTCGCCTACGCCGTAACCCAAGCCGGCTTCACGGTGATTTCCGGAGGTGCCTATGGCATCGACGCATCGGCACATCGAGGAGCGCTGACGGCAGCGTCGGTCACTATTGCGGTTCTGGCCGGCGGGGTCGACCGGCTCTATCCGGCCACCAATACCGCATTGCTTCGTCGGATCGCTGACTCGGGTGCCGTCGTGGGCGAAGCTGCGCCTGGCTGCGCTCCCAACAAGACGCGGTTTCTAGTGCGCAACCGACTCATTGCCGCACTCAGCGGCGGTACGGTCGTCGTCGAGGCAGCGCTGCGCAGCGGATCGCTCAACACTGCCCGCTGGGCTCGCGACCTGGGGCGCCACGTGATGGGCGTCCCCGGCCCAGTCACCTCACAGCTCTCGGCGGGTGTTCATGAGCTGCTCAGGCAGCCAGAGACGGTGTTGGTGACCGACGCGGCGGATGTGGTGGAGCAGCTGTCGCCTGTTGGCACCGGATTGGCGGCGGCGAAGCAAGGGGAGCTCCGCTTCTTAGACTCCCTAGACGCGCGATCGAGGCAGCTGCTCGACGCTGTCCCGAAGTGCTCGAGCGCGACGAGCAGGTCAATCGCTGCTGCCGCCGGCCTGCACCACGACGATGTAGCGGCTCGGTTGGTGGAGCTGCGTGCTCTGGGCGCGGTCACGGCATCCGCCGGAAGGTGGCGGCTGGTTTGCTGACCCCGAGCCCGCGGCTCGAGTCGCGAGGATACGCAACTCGTGCTCAGCCTCGTGTCACACTGCCGGAATGTCGCGAGCGGCCGATCGCGTGGAGCTGCCACCGAAGCTCGGAGATTCCCTCGACCTTTACGAGCGCTATCTGCGAGCCGAGCGCAATCTGTCGGCTCACACCGTTCGGGCGTATGTCTCCGACCTCGTCGATCTTCTGGAGCACGCTCGTCGAGCAGGCGCTCGAACGCTTGACGACGTAGACCTGCAGATGCTACGCAGCTGGCTGGCGAAGCAGCAGACGCTGGGCAAGTCGCGCACAACGGTGGCTCGGCGCGCGACGGCGGCACGAGTCTTCAGTGCCTGGGCGATGAAGTCTGGCCTTTCTTCCACCGACCCGGCCGCTCGGCTTCACAGCCCCAAGGCTCACCGCCGACTGCCTGTGGCGCTCAGCACCAGCGAGACAGACGAAGTGCTGACGTCGCTCACCACGACGGCGGATGCCGGCGATCCATGCGCACGTCGTGACCTTGCTCTGCTGGAGCTGCTGTACGCCACGGGCATCCGGGTCGGTGAGCTGGTGAGCCTGGACCTCGACGACATCGACGCTGATCGACGGGTGGTTCGCGTCTTTGGCAAGGGCCGCAAAGAACGCAGCGTCCCGTACGGCGTTCCGGCCAGCAGAGCGCTGCGCGACTGGATCGCCGGTGGTCGGCCGCATCTTGTGGGGCCGCGGAGCGGACCGGCGGTCTTTCTTGGCCTTCGGGGCGGGCGAATCGACGCTCGAACGGTCCGTGAGGTCGTACACCGACGGTTGCGTGAGCTCGACGGAGTTCCCGACACCGGGCCACACGGCCTGCGGCATACCGCGGCGACTCATCTGCTCGAAGGGGGAGCAGACCTGCGAAGCGTGCAGGAGCTGCTGGGGCATGCGTCACTCGCGACGACCCAGATCTACACCCACGTATCAGCCGAGCGGCTCCGGTCGGCGTACGAACAGGCGCATCCAAGAGCCTGACAGAGGATGGTTCCCAGACCCCACTGCCTCGTGTAGTTCAAGCGGGTCCGCCCGTGTGCCTGTCGCCATGACGGTGTGGTGTGTTCCTACCGCAGTAGCGAGCCGATGCGTCGCCGCAGCGCGGTCGGCAGGGCGAGACCAGCCGCAGCGCCACCTGCCAACGCAGCGGCGTCACCCCAAAGGATTCCGGAATCGGTGCGGTTACGGATAGTTTGTTGCGCGGCGACCCCTCTCGTCGCGGCCGACTTCCCTGGAGGGGACGGATGGAGTGAGCCGGCCGCAACTTCGGGTGCTCCGACGCCGTCACCCGACAACGCAGCCAGGTCAACCGGTGTTTTGAGCCGCACCTCCAGCGGACCGAGCAGACTCAGCGGATCGAGATAGGCTGCACCTCGACGGACGCCGAGGTGCAGACAGGCATCCGGAGCGCAGTGGGAGCCCACCGCCTCGAGGGTGCCGATCACCTCCCCGGGGGCAACGCGGTCGCCGTTGTGCACCGCTGCGAGCACCGGTTGGTAGGTCGAGCGCAGCTCTCCATGGTCGACCACCACCACGCCTCGACCGGCAATAACTCCTGCAAAACTGATCGTGCCTGCACCGATCGCTAGAACGGGTTGGCCTATCAGGCCGGCAAGGTCCACGCCGCGGTGACCGGCGCCCCACTGCTCAGGTGGCGATACGAAGGGCGCCACCACCACAGGCGTCGGCGACAGCGGCCACTGCCAGTGCCCGTGCGGATCGGCCGCGTTCGCCGCCGCCGGCAGAAGGGTGGGGACCACCAGAAGTGCACTGAGGATGCCTCGCCAGCCATGCATATAGGCATCGTGGCCCGCCTCCCGTCGGCCCCGCGGGCCTCTCGCCGCAGCTGTGGATGAGTGGGCTTCACGCGAGCTTGTTGACGAAGGCGCTTTCCACACTGCATTTCCTCGCTGGGGTTTCCCATGCGGACGTGGCGCCCTCCACGTCCGCACGGGAGAACTGCGGTGCTGAGCGGCTGTTTGCCATGCTCAGCGGGCGTTTCAGCCGGGATTGGCAGGGGTGTCCTACACTGACTGCAGCGATCCTTGGATCGACTTCGCATGCCCACTGTCCGCAAGAGTTTTGCGGGTGGCTGCCTAGGTCCAGGTTTTCGTCCGTCGGCTCGTCGACCGGTCGAGACCTGGCGGTGACCACGTGGGTGTCAGGGCTTCGGCGACCGGTCGGGGCACGTAACCGCACTGTGTGGTGTCGTCGTTACGCCGCACTCAAGCGCTCGGGCGTCGAGCGCAAAGGAGGACCGGACATGGCCGTTGTAACCATGCGCCAGCTGCTCGAGAGCGGAGTCCACTTCGGGCACCAGACCCGCCGGTGGAACCCGAAGATGAAGCGATTCATCATGACCGAGCGCAACGGCATCTACATCATCGATCTACAGCAGTCGTTGGCGTACATCGATCGAAGCTACGGATTCATCAAGAACGCTGTGGCCGCCGGAGGCAACGTGCTCTTCGTCGGCACCAAGAAGCAGGCACAAGAGGCCGTCGCCGGCCAGGCCAAGCGCGTCGGCATGCCGTACGTCAACCAGCGCTGGCTGGGCGGAATGCTGACCAACTTCCAGACGGTGCACCAGCGCCTGCAGCGCCTCAAGGAGCTCGAAGAGATCGACTTCGACGACGCCAACGCCGTCGGACGTACCAAGAAGGAGCTGCTGCAGATGCGGCGCGAGCGGGACAAGCTCGATCGCACTCTTGGTGGCATCCGTGACATGGGTCGGCTGCCGTCGGCTGTGTGGATCGTTGACACGAACAAGGAGCATCTCGCCGTCGACGAGGCGCGCAAGCTTGGCATCCCGATCATCGCGATCCTCGACAGCAACTGCGACCCCGATGTCGTGGACTTTCCGATTCCCGGCAACGACGACGCAATCCGATCGGTGACGTTACTCACGCGCGTGGTTGCGGATGCAGTCGCCGAGGGCCTCATCGCGAGAGCCGGCGCCAAGAGCGGCAAGGAAGCCACCGGTGAGGAGCTCGGCGTTGAGGAGCCGCTCGCTGAGTGGGAGCGCGAGCTACTCGGAGGAGAGTCCGACGCTGTGGCAGCTGATGCTGATTCTGCTACGGCTCCAGCTCCGGCTGCGGCCGCCGAGGCGGCTCACCAATCCGCAACGCCATCGGAGAAGCCAGCACTGCTCACGGACGTTCTCGACGTGACCACCGACACCGGCTTCGAGGTGGCTGCGGATGCCAGCCCCGACGTCACCGTCGACACCGGCTCCGATGTGGCGGACGCCAGCCCCGACGTCACAGCAGAGGCTGGACCGGACGGCGCGGCGGACGCTGACACCCAACCGACGGTTGCCGTGGGTGCCGCTAGCACGACGACCCCGACTGCCAAAGACCCCAGCTAAAAACCGACCGCCAACCTGCTCGACCCCGTATCCCGAGTGGACGCGGTCTGCAGTCTCCAACTCTCAATGAAACGGACACGCAATGCCGATCACCGCCGCTGAGGTCAAGAAGCTGCGCGATGCCACCGGCGCGGGGATGCTTGACTCCAAGAACGCTCTGCAGGAAGCCGCGGGCGACTTCGACAAGGCCGTTGATGTGTTACGCGTCAAGGGAGCAGCGAAAACTGCCAAGCGTGGCGCCGAGCGGACAGCGATCGCAGGTCTGGTGGCCAGCTCTGGCGGCGCCTTGATCAAGCTCAACTCCGAGACCGACTTCGTCGCTAAGTCCGACTCCTTTCGCGCTCTTGCCGACGAGATCGTGGCAGCCGCCGCCGATTCCCAGGTTTCGGACGTGGAGACGCTGAAGTCTGTGACCTTGCCGGACGGACGTACCGTCGCCGAGGCGATCCAGGCGCTGGCTGCGGTGATAGGCGAGAAGCTCGACCTCGGTCATGTTGTCTACTTCGGGGGGAAGTCGACTACGTATCTACACCGGCGGGCGACCGACCTCCCCCCCGCCGTCGGTGTGATCGTGGCCTACGAGGGCTCCGACCAGGCTGCGGCACGTGGCGCTGCCATGCAGATCGCGGCGATGCGCCCGCAGTACCTCTCTCGAGATGACGTGCCGGAAGACGTCGTGGCGAAGGAGCTGGAGATTGCCGAGGCAACAGCCCGTGAGGAAGGCAAGCCGGAGCAGGCGCTGCCACGCATCATCGAGGGCCGCCTTAACAGCTTCTACAAGGAAGTGGTGTTGCTCGACCAGCCGTCGGTACAAGAAAGCAAACGGACCGTCAAGGACGTGCTCGACGAAGCGGAAGTGACGGTCACGCGCTTCGCGCGAGTAGAGGTCGGGGCGACGTAAGGCAAGATCACCTATACAGCGGTGAGGTGCCAAGGAGGCCGGGCCATGACGTACGACGAAGCGAGCGCCGAACCGGCGTCCACGGCCTACCGACGCGTCGTTTTGAAACTCTCGGGCCAGGTCTTCGGTGGAGGTCGCGTTGGTGTAGACCCCGATGTGGTCAACGAAATCGCCGAACAGGTGGCCGAAGTGGCACGTTCGGGAGTGCAGATGGCGATCGTCGTCGGAGGCGGCAACTTCTTCCGCGGCGAAGAACTCAGTCAACGCGGCCTCGATAGGTCCCGCGCCGACTATATGGGCATGCTCGGCACCGTGATGAACTGTCTTGCGCTGCAAGATTCCCTGGAGAAGCGCGGAATCGATACTCGAGTGCAAACCGCGATCACGATGGGCCAGATAGCAGAGCCCTATGTGCCGCGCCGGGCGATCCGTCATCTGGAGAAGGGTCGCGTCGTCATCTTCGGCGCCGGTGCGGGACTGCCTTACTTCTCCACCGATACGGTGAGCGCTCAGCGAGCACTGGAGATCAGGGCCGACGTCGTCTTGATGTCCAAGAGCGGTGTTGACGGCGTTTACTCAGCCGACCCCAGGCGCGACCCAACGGCGTACAAGTTCGATTCGATTTCCTTTGCCGAGGTGCTGCAGCGCGGCCTGCGCGTGGCTGACGCGTCAGCTTTCAGTCTGTGCGCGGACAATCTGCTTCCGATGGTGGTTTTCGGCATGGCAGATGACAACGCCATTGTGCGAGTGACGCAGGGTGAGAAAATCGGAACGTACGTGGGGTCCGTTTGACGTCCTGATTCGGCTGAGCGAAGTGACGTATTCCGCACGACGACGAAACGACAAGGAGTATCGGTGCTAGAGCAAACGCTGCGAGAAGCCGATTCCAAGATGGACAAGGCCGTCGAGGTCGCCAAGGACGACTTCGCGACAATTCGCACTGGTCGCGCACATCCCTCGATGTTCACCAAACTGACCGCCGACTATTACGGCACGCCGACGCCGATTCAGCAACTCGCCTCGTTTCATAACCCCGAGCCCAGAGTCGTGACAATTCACCCATATGACCGGCAGGCGACCGGAGCGATTGAGAAAGCGATCCGTGACTCGAGCCTGGGTGTGAATCCGACGAACACTGGCGACAGCCTGCGCGTCGTCATGCCGGAGCTAACGGAGGAGCGGCGGCGCGACTACATCAAACTTGCCCGTAGCAAAGCAGAGGATGCCAGAGTGTCGGTGCGAAACATCCGTCGGCATGCGAAGCAAACGCTTGAACGTGCCGCAAAGGACGGAGAGGTAGGCGAAGATGACGTCACCGCGGCCGAGAAACGGCTCGATGCGATGACCAAGAAGCACGTCGAGGCAGTTGATGATCTGCTCAGACACAAGGAGTCTGAGCTCATCGAGGTCTAACCGTGGTCGCTACCGGCTCGCGGCCGGCACCAGAGCGAAACCGCACCGGCCGTAATCTGCCAGCTGCGATCGCGGTAGCCGGTGTGCTCGTTGCCCTCATCGTCGTATCGCTGACTTTCTTCAAGCCCGCGTTCCTGGCGGTCGTGAGTGCAGCCATGTTGGTGGCCCTGTGGGAACTGCGGCGGGCGGTGGCGACGCGAGGGATTCTGGTGCCAGCCGTGCCGCTTGCTGCAGGTGCCGTCGCGATGATCGTTGGCGCTTATTACGGCGGCGCCGACGTTCTGGTGGTGGTCTTGGCAGCGACGGTTCTACTCACCGTCCTCTGCCGCATGCCACTAGGCCAGCACGGCTTCGTTGCTGACGTGACGACGGCCATCTTCTGCGCCATCTACGTGCCGTTCCTCGCGTCGTTTGTCTCACTGCTGCTGGCACCGGTCGACGGCGTGGACCGGGTCATCACGTTCTTCGCCGTCGTCGTCGCGTCAGACACCGGGGGCTACGCCGTGGGCGTGCTCGCCGGGCGGCATTCGTTGGCACCGGGCATCAGCCCCAAGAAAACCTGGGAGGGGTTCACCGGCTCTGTTCTCGCCAGCATGGCGGTCGGAGTCGTGTGCCTCGTCGTCCTGTTCCACGGTGAGTGGTGGGTGGGACTTCTGCTTGGCGGCATCACAGCCTGCACGGCGACGCTTGGCGACCTTGCCGAGTCGTTGATCAAGCGCGACCTCGACGTGAAGGACATGAGCAATCTGCTGCCCGGCCACGGCGGACTCATGGACCGCTTGGACTCGCTACTGGCCAGTGTGCCTGTGGTGTGGCTCGTCCTGCATTTCCTGCTGCCGGCCGTCTGACGCGGCACTCACAGCCCTTCAGTTCTTGCTCTGGTTGCGCGGAGAACCGACGGGAGGGCGCTGACGCAAAGCCTCGTACAAGACAACGCCTGCTGCGACGGAAACGTTGAGCGAATTCACCCGTCCTAACAGAGGCAGCCTCACACTGGACGCACCTTCGGCTGCCCATGATGTGTGAATTCCGGCGTGCTCAGAACCCACCACAACAGCGAGCGGGCGTTGCGTTAAATCGGCGTCGGTAACGAGCACGTTTGCTGCCGGGTCGGCCACGACGGCGTGGAACCGGTGAGAGTGCAGCCATCGCGCTACATCCCCCGAGGGTGCGCTTGCGACCGGTACGGCGAAGACTGTGCCTTTGCTGGCGCGCACCACGTTGGGATTGCCCCAGTCGGTTGCCGGTGAAGCCGCCACCACGCAGTCAACGCCGGCTGCCTCCGCGGTTCTCACCATGGCACCGAGATTTCCGGGCTTCTCGACCGATTCGCACACGAGGACAAGAGGCCGGCGTGACAGCTGTATACGATCGAGGGGCCGTTCGGGCGTCGGAACCACTGCGAGCCAACCATCGGGTGACTCCCGTAGGGACGCCTTGTCGAAGGCCGCGCGTGAGAGTTCGACAACTTCCACCTCGCCCAGCTGCTCGAGAAGCTCCAGCTGGGACTTGTCGCGGATGAGCTGTGCGCAGACGTAGACCGACAGCGGCTGCGAGCCGGCGGCAACGGCGAGCCGCAGTTCGGCGTGCCCGTCGACGAGCACGACACCTGCCGCCATCCGGTCACGCGGCTTGCGCAGACTGACGAGATGCTTGACTCGCGCGTTGCTGGGGCTGCTGATACTCCGGCGTGCTACTTCACCCATGAGGCGGCCAGTATCCCGTCTGCGCCGGTCCGCCGCGTGGAAGAATTGACCACCTATGACTGAGACGGCGTCGCGCGAAACGCTGCCGCTGGTCTTCGCCGAGCCCGCTCGCGCGAAGCGGCCGCCTCGTCACCTCGCGGACATGAGCCTGGAGGAACGCCGCGACCTGGTCCGGCAGGCCGGACTCCCGGCGTTCCGAGCGAGTCAGGTGTCTCAGCACTACTTCGCCCGGTTGGTCGACGATCCGGCGGCAATGACGGACCTGCCCACCGACGCCCGGCAACCTCTGGCGGCGGCTCTTTTGCCCCGTCTCCTTCGTCCCGTCACCGCCAGGCAAGCCGATCGCGGAACCACCCGCAAGACCTTGTGGCGACTTCACGATGGCGCACTCCTGGAGTCGGTCCTGATGCTCTATCCGAGGCGAGCCACGCTGTGCCTCTCTTCGCAGGCCGGTTGCGGCATGGCGTGCCCATTCTGTGCGACCGGTCAGGCCGGCCTGCAACGCAATCTCAGCACGGCGGAGATCATCGACCAGGTCGTCGCAGGAGCGCGCGACGTGGCCGCCCGCAGTACGCAGCGAGGCTCCGCCCGTCTTTCTAACATCGTCTTCATGGGCATGGGGGAGCCGCTGGCGAACTATGCGGCAGTCGTGGCCGCAGTCCGCAGGTTGACCGAGCTTCCCCCGGAGGGGCTTGGCATGTCGGCTCGCGGTATCACCGTCTCGACCGTCGGCCTCGTTCCCAGAATGCGTCAGCTCATCGACGAGCGGCTGCCTGTAACCCTGGCGCTGTCGCTGCACGCGCCAGACGACGAGCTGCGCAGTGAACTAGTGCCGGTCAATACCCGTTGGAACGTGAAAGAGGCGGTTGACGCCGCCTGGGACTACGCAAGAGTCACGCGACGCCGTGTGTCCATCGAATACGCCCTCATTTGCGACGTGAATGATCAGGCGTGGCGCGCGGACCTGCTGGGGAGGCTGCTCAACAGCTACGGCGACTGGAGGTGGGCCCACGTCAACCTCATCCCGCTCAACCCCACTCCAGGCTCTCGCTGGACAGCTTCCCGACGTGACGACGAGGCGGAGTTCGTACGCCGACTGCGCTCGGCCGGGATTCCCACCACGGTTCGCGACACTCGCGGCCGGGAGATCGACGGAGCCTGTGGCCAGCTGGCAGCAACCCAGTTCTAGAGCCATGCACGACATCGCCGTCAGCGTGCCCGTTGGTCTGGCCCCACCCAGGTTGGTTGCATCGGACCTCGACGGCACCTTGCTGTGATCCGATGGAACCGCATCCACGCGCACAGTGAGCCGTGGACGCCTTCCGGTGCGGGCGTAACGTCTTGTCATGGAGTACACCCATCTGGGCCACAGCGGCCTGTCCGTATCCCGCCTCTGCCTGGGAACGATGAACTTCGGTCCCGAGACGTCAGAGGAGGACTCACACCAGATCATGGACGGTGCTCACGAGCACGGCATCAACTTCTTCGACAGTGCGAACGTGTACGGCTGGAAGCAGGGCGAGGGCTGGACCGAGCAGATAGTCGGGCGCTGGTTCGCCCAAGGGGGTGGGCGCCGTGAGCGCACCGTCATCGCGACCAAGCTGTACGGGTCGATGAGCGATTGGCCGAACGACACCTATCTCTCCGCGCTCAACATTCGGCGGGCGTGTGACGCATCGCTGCAGCGGCTGCAGACCGATTACATCGACCTCTACCAGATGCACCACGTCGATCGCGAGACGTCGTGGGAGGAGATCTGGGAAGCGTTCTCCGTCCTCCGCCAGCAGGGCAAGGTGCTGTACTTCGGGTCCTCCAACTTCGCGGGCTGGCACATCGCCGCCGCCTCCGAAGCTGCCCGTGCCAGGCATCTGGTGGGGCTGGTCAGTGAGCAGAGCATCTACAACCTGCTCCAACGCACCGCCGAGCTCGAGGTGCTTCCGGCGGCCCAGCACTACGGCCTGGGAGTCATCCCCTGGTCGCCTCTGGGCGGCGGCTTGCTCGGCGGCGTCGTACGCAAGGAACGGGAAGGTGTTCGACGTTACGACGAGCGGTATGCCAAAACCATCGACGAGAACCGTTCAAAGCTTGAGGCGTACGAAGACTTGTGTGACGCACTGGGACACCAGCCCGCCGCTGTCGGGTTGGCGTGGCTACTGCACCAGCCTGCCGTCACCGCTCCCATCGTCGGACCACGGACTGTCGACCAGCTCGACGGGGCGCTAGCTGCCCTGGACATCTCCCTGAGCGAGAAGGAGCTCGCCACGCTGGATGAGATATTTCCCGGACATCAGACTGCCCCAGAGGACTACGCCTGGTAGTCCGCGACCGGCAGCTCAGTGGCCACCAAGGAGTGGGGCCATCGCTCGGGCGATTCGGCTCGGTCGCCGCGTGAGCTGTTCCTCCTTGTCCGCGAGCGCCACCGCCCGAAGCCCCGCGTTCGCCTCCAGCCAGCGCAGAGGTTCGGGTTCCCAACGCCGCGATCGATGGTCCACCCACGGCAGCGACGTCAGCTGCGTCTCCGTCCCCGTGATGAGGTCGGCGAGGGTGCGCCCGGCCAGGTTCGTGGTACTGACCCCATCACCGACGTAACCGCCGGCCCAGGCAAGGCCGGTGCCTCGATCGAGACCGACCGACGCTGTCCAGTCGCGCGGAACACCGAGCGGCCCACCCCAGGCGTGAGTGAACGAGGCTTCGTCGATCGCCGGGAAGAGGTCGGTCAGGGTGGCGCGCAAGCCCGCGAACACTCCTTCGTGCCGGTCGTACCCCGGCCTGATTGAAGAGCCGAAATGGTACGGCGCCCCGCGGCCTCCGAAGACTAGTCTGTCGTCAGAGGTGCGCTGGCCGTAGATGATGAGATGTCGGTAGTCGGAAAACGTCGCCCGCCCCGCCAGGCCGATCCGATTCCAGACGGCGGCGCTCAGTGGTTCGGTGGCCACGATGAGCGAGTAGACCGGTGCCACGTCGCGCTCATGGCCGGGCAGCGACGGCGTGTAGCCCTCGGTCGCCCGCACGATGACGTCGGCCCGGACGACACCGTGCTCAGTCTCCACGCAGTGCGGACTGATGGACGTCGCCGGTGTCTTTTCGTAAACGGCGACGCCTTGACGCTCCACGGCCCGGGCTAGGCCGCGCACTAGTCGTCCAGGATGGATCCGGGCACAGTGCGGGGTGTAGGTCGCACCAAGGGCGCCTCTGGGGCGGGCGTACGCCGCGAGCTGCGCCGGCTCCAGAAAACGAATGTCAGCTTCGGAGTCACCAGCTGCGTGTGCGCTCACCACCTCGGCGCGAGCCCGTGTCACCTGAGCCTTCTGGCGCGCGAAGACAAGCGTGCCGCCTTTGACGAAAGCGCAGTCGATGCCTTCCGCTGCGGTCACTTGGCCCACGTGGTCGATCGTCGCTCGCAGCTGCAACGTGAGGGCTCGGGCGGTCTGCCGTGATGCGCCCGGCAGTTTGGCGAGACTTGACTCCGACTTCGGGAACAATGCCGACAGCCAGCCACCGTTGCGACCGGACGCGCCGAAGCCGGCGACCTCCTTCTCCAGGACAGCGATGCGCAGGGACGGATCCTGCTTCTTCAAGTAGTAGGCCGTCCATAAGCCAGTCAAACCTGCCCCGACGATCGCCACGTCTACATCGGTCGAACCGGGAAGGGAAGGGCGGGGATCCAGTGGTTCACCGCACGTGGCTAGCCAGAGGGACACGTCGGCGTACCTCAACGGACTCCCCACGAGTACGTCTGCTTGTACAGCTTGAGATAGACGAACGACTCGGTACCTCGAACGCCAGGCAGCGCCCGGATGCGCTTGGACAGCAGTTCGAGAAGATGGTCATCGCTCTCGCACACCACTTCTACCATCAGGTCGAACGACCCCGCAGTGACGATGACGTAGTCGACCTCGCTCATGCGTGCGAGCTTCTCCGCGATCGGATCGATGTCACCCTCGGCGTGGATACCGATCATGGCCTGCCTGGCAAAACCGACCTGCAGGGGATCGGTCACCGCAACAATTTGCATGACCCCGTTCTCCAGCAGCCGCTGCACGCGCTGTCGAACTGCAGCCTCCGACAAGCCCACGGCTCTGCCGATGGTGGCGTACGGCATCCGACCGTCGTGCTGGAGCTGCTCGATGATGCCCTTCGACACCTCGTCCAACGGCCCGGGGGCAGGGGCGGAGCGCGGCTTCACGCGCTCAGTGTGGTGCCGTTCACACACAGCGTGCAACTGGCCGACGCGGATTTCCGTTGCAACCGAGTCACATCTCGACGGATTCCCTTGTGGTACGCACCGTGGTCTGACAGGATCGCGCCACACGTGGGGGTCCGGTCGGGAGGTCAGCATTGCGTACGCCTAACACCCCGGTGAGTCGCCGTCAGTTCTTGCAAGGGATGTCGCTATCGGCGTTGGCAGTCGGGGGGTCGGGTCTGCTGTCCGCCTGCGGCACCTCTGGCGCCAAGATCAGCCAGGGTTCGTGCACCGTCAAAGACAAGAGCGCCACCGAGAAGGTGCTGTCATTTTCAAACTGGCCGCTGTACATTGATCCGCCCTCAAAGAAGGGGTTGTCGACGCTAGAGAAGTTTGAAAAGCAGACCAGCACCACCGTCCACTACGACACCGACGTCAACGACAACGAGGAGTTCTACGCGAAGGTCGCTCCTCAGCTGTCGTCGTGTAAGCCAACTGGGCGCGACATCTTCGTGCTGACCGACTGGATGGCAGCCCGCATGATCGACCTTGGCTGGCTGCAAGAGCTCGACCACAGCAAGATGCCGAACGTGGACAAGAACTTGCTCTCCTCCCTGCAATCACCCCCTTGGGATCCAAAGCGGAAGTTCAGTGTGCCGTGGCAAAGCGGCATGACCGGCATCGCCTACAACTCCGACCTGGTCAACCCCGTGAACAGTTTCGAGGAGTTGCTCACGCGTCCGGACCTCAAAGGACGGATCGCCGTTCTCACGGAGATGCGCGACACCATGGGCTTCATGCTGTCGATGATTGGCGCCAATCCAGAGGACTTCACCGATGCGCAGTTCAGTAAGGCAATCAATAAGCTCGACACATTTGTCAAGAACGGACAGATCCGCCAGTTCACCGGGAACAACTACAAATCCGGACTGAAGTCCGGCGACCTGGCTGCCTGCGAGGCCTGGAGCGGCGACATCCCGCAGCTCGGTGACCCCAAGTTCAAGTGGGTCGCGGCTCAGGAGGGCGTGCCATTGTGGAGCGACAACATGCTCGTTCCCAACCTTTCTGCGCAAAAAACCAACGCCGAGACGCTCATGAACTTTTATTACGATCCGACGATCGCCGCCCAGCTGGCAGCCTGGAACTACTACTTCTGCCCGGTGGAGGGCGCGCAGCAACAGATGGCCAAGTTCGACAAGTCGGCGGTACACAACCCGCTGATCTTTCCGACGCAGCAAATCCTGAAGCAGGGGTTCACCTTCATGGGCCTGACAAGCAAACAGGATCAGACGTACCAGCGCATGTTCAATGCGGTCCAAAGCGCCTAAATCTTGACGGCATCAGTGGTGCAGGAGAAGCCTACTGACATGGTCAGTGGTGCCCAAGATCTGCGGCTGGAGAACGTCACCAAGCGATTCGGCGACTTCGTCGCGGTCGATGACTTGTCGCTGACCGTCGAGCAAGGGTCATTTTTTGCCCTTTTAGGCCCCTCTGGATGCGGGAAGACCACCACGCTGCGTATGGTCGCGGGGTTGGAACAGCCGACTCTCGGGCGTGTCTCCATCGGATCCCAAGTGATCACTGACTTGCGGCCGTACAAGCGTCCGGTGAATACCGTCTTCCAGTCCTACGCGCTGTTCCCGCATCTGACCACCTTCGACAACGTCTGCTTCGGGCTGCGCCGGCGGGGGGTCAGAGACTTTCAGGAAAAGACTCGGGACATACTGGACCTCGTCGAGTTGGCGGACTATGCCGCCCGCAAACCCGCGCAGTTGTCCGGAGGTCAACAGCAGCGGGTGGCGCTCGCTCGAGCGCTGATCAACGAACCGGGAGTACTGCTGCTCGACGAGCCTTTGGGAGCCTTGGACCTCAAGCTTCGCAAGCAGATGCAGATCGAGCTCAAACGGATCCAGACCGAGATCGGCATCACCTTCGTGCATGTGACGCACGACCAAGAAGAGGCCATGACGATGGCCGACACCATCGCGGTGATGAACGCGGGGGTGATCGAGCAGCTCGGAGCTCCGGCCGATCTCTACGAGAACCCGCAGACAACCTTTGTTGCCAACTTCCTCGGTCAGTCCAACCTCATCATGTCCGACGTCATCGACTCCTCCGGATCCGCCATGGTCGTCGAGTGTCACGGGCAGAAGGTGGGGGTCGAAACTGATCGGGCGCATACGGCGTCTGGGAAGGGCTGGCTGGGAGTCCGTCCGGAGAAGATCTTCGCCGCGGCTCGGGCCGGCCGGGAGGAGAATCACGATGCCAACGTTCTCACTGGGGGGCTCATCAGCGACGTTAGCTTCGTCGGAGTTAGCACGCAGTACCTCATCCGCATGCCGTGGGGCCAAGAACTCATGGTGTTCGAGCAGAACTCGGGCCAACGCGCCGCTTTCAAAGTTGGTGACGAGGTCAACTTGATGTGGGCCCGACGTCACTCGTTCCTGCTGGATGCTGAACAAGACGCATTGGCCGGCATGACGAGTGGAGACGACTTGTGACGCAACTGCCGTCGACCCTGCCGGCGGCCGACGTCACCCCCTCCGCACCAAAGCGGCGGCGCCGATGGGGTTGGCTCCTGCTCGTTCCGGGCATGCTGTGGTTGATCGTTTTCTTCCTGCTGCCGACGGTCCAGCTGTTCTTCACCTCGCTGTACGACCCGAGTGGTTCGTTCGAGACCGGCTACACGTTGACCTGGCATATCCAGAACTACTCCGTCGCCTTGTCGGACAACCTGTCGTTGTTCGCCAGGTCCTTCACGTACGCCGGAATCACCACGTTCGTGTGCCTGCTTCTTGGTTACCCGTTGGCGTACGCCATAGCCTTCAAGTCCGGCAAGTGGAAGAGCTTCATGCTGGTGCTCGTCATCGCGCCGTTCTTCACCAGCTTCTTGCTGCGGACGCTTGCGTGGGGCGCAATTCTCGCCGACCAGGCACCGGTCACCCGGCTGCTCAAAGACCTGTCGCTGCTCCCGCAAGACGGCCGACTCTTGGCGACTCCGGTCGCGGTGATCGCCGGCCTAATCTACAACTTTCTGCCGTTCATGACGTTGCCGCTCTTCGCTTCGCTGGACAAGGTCGACCCTGGGTTGATCGAGGCAGCTGGCGACCTTTACGCGAGCCCCTTCGCGGGCTTCCGCAAAGTTACTTTCCCATTGTCGCTTCCTGGGGTTGTGTCTGGCACCTTGCTCACGTTCATTCCGGCGTCCGGTGACTACATCAACGCGGAGCTGCTTGGCAGCCCCGGTCAGTACATGATCGGCAACCGTATTCAGGCGGCATTCCTCACCGAACATGACTACCCGCTCGCTGCGTCGTTGTCGATAGCCCTAATGGTGATCGTCATCGCCCTCGTCATGGTCTACATCCGGCAGTCGGGAGCGGTGGATCTGGTCTGATGGCAACCGTCACCGAACGGCGCACGCCCGAGGCATCTCGGGGCACGGCGCAAATGTCGGCTCAGCCTCGCTGGCGCCCCCGACGCTGGATCGCCGATCACATTATCCTGCTCATCGGCGTGGCCGTGCTGCTCTACACCTTCGTGCCGATTTCCTACATCTTTGCGCTCTCGTTTAACCAGCCGTCGGGCAAATCAGCCCTTGCGGAGTTTCACAGCTTCACCGTGAACAACTGGACGACCATTTGTCAGCCGACGGGATTGTGCGACTCGGTGAAGCTCAGCTTCGAGGTCAGCATCACCGCAACCATTTTGTCGACGGTCCTTGGCACGTTGATGGCATTCGGACTTGTCCGGCACACGTTCCGCGGCCGAGGGTTGGCCAACATAATCGTTTTTCTCCCCATGGCAACGCCCGAAGTGGTCATGGGGTCGTCACTGCTTGCCATGTTCGTGGCCTTCGGGTTCTCGGGTGTCCTCGGCTTCATCACCATCGTCATCGCGCATGTGATGTTTTGCCTCTCGTTCGTCGTGGTCACTGTAAAAGCCCGGCTCGCAGGGATGGACTCCCGCCTGGAGCAGGCGGCCATGGACCTATATGCAAATGAGTGGCAAACGTTTCGGCTCATCACGTTACCGCTGGCGACGCCGGGCATCATCGCTGCAGCCCTGCTGGCCTTCTCGCTCTCCTTCGACGATTTCATCGTCACCAACTTCACCTCAGGTCAGTCAGTGACATTTCCGCTTTTCGTCTACGGGTCAGAACTCAAAGGTCTGCCACCCCAGCTTTTCGTCGTCGGCAGCCTGATGTTCTTGATCTCGTTCGTCTTCGTAATCGCCGTGGAGGTTTGGCGCCGCCGGCGTCCGTCGTACTAAGGGTCAGTGCACGGTCAGGCGGTCGAGTCCTTCAGGTGCCGCGTTGCCGTATTGGGCCGCCTCTCCGGTGCGTCGAGGAGACGAGCCCTTGTACTGTCCGTCCATGGCGACGGTCCAGTACTTCACTGCCTGCACCCTCGACGGCTTCATCGCTGACGAGAACAACTCACTCGATTGGCTCTTCGAGGCGCCGCACGGCGAGGGCGACGGCAGCTGGGACGAATTCATCGCCCGCATCGGCGCTTTGGTGATGGGCGCCACGACGTACGAGTGGATGCTCAACCGCTTCGACATGGTTGCCAACCCGCAGTCTTGGCACGACTTCTACGAAGGGCGGCCGGGCTGGGTCTTCAGTCACCGCGATCTACCGCCGATCCCGGGAGTCGACATCCGGGTGGTCTCAGGTGACGTGCGTCCGGTCTACGACGAGATCGTGGCGCAACAGCCAGACGAGAACATCTGGCTGCTGGGCGGTGGTGACCTGGTGGGGCAGTTTGACGATGCCGGCCTACTCGACGAGGTGTGGCTCGGGATGAGGCCGGTGTTTCTGGGCGCGGGTGCACCCCTGCTACCGCGGCGTATCACGACCAGGAGGTTGACCTTGCGTGAGGTTCGCCACTCCGGCCAGGAACTGCAGTTGATCCTCGACGTGGGTCCGCAAACCAGCGTGAACCCCTAGATCCGCTTCCAGGCTTCGCCGAGCACGTCGCGAAGGATCTGTTCCATCTCGTCGAAGTGCTCCTGGTCGCAGATCAGCGGCGGTGAGAGCTGTACGACGGGGTCGCCGCGATCATCCGCTCGGCAGTACAGCCCGGCGTCGTACAACGCCTTGGACAAGAAGCCGCGGAGCATGACCTCCGACTCGTCGGCGCTGAAGGTCTCCTTGGTCGCCTGGTCTTTCACCAGCTCGATGCCGTAGAAGAAGCCGTCGCCACGGATGTCACCGACGATGGGAAGGTCCTTCAGCTTCTCCAGCGTCGAGCGGAACGCGTCCTGGGTGGCCAGCACGTGCTGGTTCAGACCTTCGCGCTCGAAGATGTCGAGATTGGCCATCGCCACCGCCGTGGAGACGGGGTGACCGCCGAAGGTGTACCCGTGCGCGAACGACGCATCGCCTCTACTGAACGGCTCGAAGAGCCTGTCGGTCGCGATCATCGCACCGAGCGGAGCGTAGCCGGACGTCATGCCCTTGGCACAAGTGATCATGTCGGGGACGTAGCCGTAGCGCTCGGCACCGAACATGTGGCCGAGGCGGCCGAACGCGCAAATCACCTCGTCGCTCACGAGCAAGACGTTGTACTGGTCGCAGATCTCCCGGACGCGCTGGAAGTACCCCGGCGGCGGCGGGAAGCAGCCCCCGGCGTTTTGCACCGGCTCGAGAAAGACAGCGGCCACAGTTTCTGGCCCCTCGTCCTCAATGACCACTTCGATCTGGTCGGCTGCCCAGCGGCCGAACGCTTCTGGATCGTCTTGGAAGCAGGGCGCGCGATAGATGTTCGTGTTGGGCACGCGGAACGTGCTGGGCACGAGCGGCTCGAAGGGGGACTTCAGACCCGGCAGTCCGGTGATCGACAGCGCTCCCTGGGTAGTGCCGTGATAGGCGATGGAGCGGGAGATGACCTTGTGCTTGCCGGGCTCGCCGGTCATTTTGAAGTACTGCTTGGCCAGCTTCCACGCAG
Source organism: Propionibacteriales bacterium (assembly GCA_038252945.1). GTDB lineage: Bacteria > Actinomycetota > Actinomycetes > Propionibacteriales > Nocardioidaceae > JAUJOE01. Next base: position 52,658 of record JBBSHN010000005.1, read on the forward strand.
TTTCGACTGCCTCACCGCCACCTGAGGTGAAGAACACGCGATTGAGATCGCCTGGCGCATAGCTGGCGATCCGCTGGGCCAAGGCGATGGCATTGGGGTGCGCGTAGGACCACAGTGGCATGAAAGCCAACGTCTCGGTCTGCTTGCGCGCGGCCTCGGCGAGCTCGGTGCGGCCGTGGCCGACCTGGCTGACGAACAATCCCGCCAGCGCGTCGAGGTAGCGCTTGCCACGGGCGTCGTAAATGTAGGCGCCCTCCCCCCGCACGATGATGGGCACTTCGGACTTCTCGTACGACGACATGCGGGTGAAGTGCATCCACAGGTGGTCGCGGGCGGACTGCTGAAGAGCCGCAAAGTCGAGGTCAGCTGCTTGATCGATCGTCATGGCGACAGTCTGCCGTGCCTGTCGTGCCCATTGCAAGCGTTTCCACCGGTGTCATCAAGCAATCAACACCGTATTCGCTGTCAAATCGGAGTTTGACAACGGATATCGTTGCAAAGGGCAACCGTGCAGCCGACTCAGCGGAACGCTGACTCCCCCGTCAGCGCCTGCGCGATGACGAGCTGATGCACCTCAGAAGTGCCTTCATAGGTGATCACCGACTCCAGGTTGTTGGCATGCCGGAGCACGGAGTACTCCAGCGTGATTCCGCTGGCGCCGAGCAGGCTCCGACACTGTCTGGCAATGACGATCGCCTCGCGGGCGTTGTTGAGCTTGCCGAGGCTCACCTGTGCAGGCGTGATACCGGTGGAGTCCTTGAGGCGACCCAAATGCAGCGCCAAAAGCATGCCCTTGCCGAGCTCGACGGTCATGTCGGCCAGCTTCGCCTGCGTCAGCTGGTAGGCCGCCAGCGGCTTGTCGAAGACGCGCCGGGTGGCAACGTACGACAGTGTGGTCTCCACGCAGTCGCGGGCCGCTCCTATGGTTCCGAAGACGATGCCGAAGCGCGCCTCGTTCAAGCAGGACAGAGGAGCGGAGAGGCCACGAGCCTCCGGGAGCATCGCCGCCGCCGGCAGCCGTACGCCGTCGAGGACCAGCTCACTGGTCACGGACGCTCGCAGCGACAGCTTCCTGGTGATCTCTGTGGTGGTGAACCCGGGAGCATCGGTAGGCACCACGAAACCTCGGATGCCGTCGTGTGCTCGAGCCCACACGATCGCTACGTCGGCGACCGATCCGTTGGTGATCCACATTTTGGTGCCGTTGAGCACCCAGTCCGTACCGGATCGGACGGCACGTGTCCGCATGCCGGCCGGGTTCGAGCCGTAGTCGGACTCGGTCAGCCCGAAGCAACCGATGGCCTCACCCGCCGCCATGCGTGGCAGCCACTCCTGCTTCTGCTCCTCGCTGCCGAACCGGTGGATGGCGTACATCGCGAGCGAACCCTGAACCGACACGAGGCTTCGGATGCCGGAGTCGGCGGCTTCGAGCTCCAGGCAGGCCAGTCCGTACGCCGTCGCGCTCGTTCCGGCGCAGCCGTAACCCTCGAGGTGCATGCCGAGCAGACCCAGGTCGGCCAGCGACTTCGCCAGATCCCGAGCCGGGACATTCCCCTGGTCGAACCATTCGGAGACGTGAGGGCGGATCTGGTCGTCGCAGAGACTGCGAACTGTGTCGCGGATCGCGATCTCCTCGGCATCGAGCAAAGAGTCGATGGCGAACAAATCAAGCGGAAGCGACGCATTTGCGGGCACGGCCAGCTCCTACGAAAGAAGTAGCTCTCACGGTAGCGAAGAAGCAAGCCCGACCCTCCGACGAGGTGGTCAAGGACCTGAGAGCACACTGAGTAAGGTGCCTTTGTGCTGCAGGTGACGGAAGCCGACGCCGCATCGGCGACTCAGGCGCCGGCGGTCAGCCTGCGGGAGCTCACGCGTCGATTCGGGTCAGTGGTCGCGGTTGACGGCATCAATCTGAACATCGCTGACGGGGAGTTCTTCGCGATGCTTGGACCCTCGGGCTCTGGCAAGACAACGGTGCTTCGAATGATCGCCGGATTCGAGATCCCGGACTGCGGCGCGGTGTGCTTGGGAGGCGTCGACGTGACCCACCAGCCGCCGTACCAGCGAGATGTCAACACGGTTTTTCAGGACTACGCCTTGTTTCCGCACCTGAACGTACGCGACAACGTCGCTTACGGCTTGCGGGTCCGAGGCGTGCCGAAGCGCGAGCGGCTGGAGCGAGCCGACGCTGCGCTCGCGCGGACCCGCCTCGCCGGGCTGGGGGATCGACGGGCGAGCCAGCTTTCCGGCGGCCAGCGGCAGCGTGTGGCCTTGGCCCGAGCTCTCGTCGTGCAGCCGAAGGTTCTCTTGCTCGATGAGCCGCTGGGAGCGTTGGACCTCAAGCTCCGTGAGGAGATGCAGCTGGAGCTCAAGGGCTTGCAGCGCGACGTCGGCATCACCTTTGTGTTCGTGACGCACGACCAAGAAGAAGCACTCACGATGAGCGATCGCATCGCGGTCTTCTCGGCCGGCCAGATCGAGCAGGTCGGTGCACCCGCGGAGCTCTACGAACACCCCCAGTCAGCTTTCGTGGCGAACTTCGTCGGGAGCAGTAACGTGCTGCAGGGCGCGCTGGCCGAACGCATTCTTGGCTGGTCCGGGACGTTCGCCGTGCGCCCCGAGAAGGTGGCGGTGGCGGCGGACCAGGCGCCTGTCAACGACCCCGACGTCGTCTCGGTAGCCGGGCGCGTCAGCGACGTCGTGTACGCCGGTCCGGTGACGCGGTTCTTCGTGGAGGTAGACGGCGGCGCCACGATGACCGCGCTGCGGCAGAATTCTCAGACATCGTCGCAGGAGCTCACGGCCTACTGCGGAACGCCGGTGCGGCTCTCGTGGCGCCGCGCACATTGCATCCGCCTTTCGTCACCTGCCACACCGAATTCGTCAAAGCAGCAACCGCAGCAGTTGAAGCAGGAGGATCACGCATGACCAGTCGTCCAGAAGCCCGAGCAGCCAGAAGGCGGTCCCGTACAGCGTTCATCTCGCTGGCGTCACTCGCACTGCTCGCCTCCGGTTGCGGAACGAGCAGTGGGTCGTCTGGTTCGGACGCCGGTGGCCAGATCAGCGCTCCGAAGCTGCCGATGCAGCAGTCTGTCGGCAAGGGGGAGGGGGAGCTCAACGTCCTGGCATGGCCCGGGTACGCCGAGTCGGGCAAGAACAACCCGAACGTCGACTGGGTGACCCCGTTCGAGAAGACGACCGGCTGCCAGGTCAACGTCAAGGAGTTCGGCACCTCCGACGAGGCGGTCAGCCTGATGCATTCCGGTGGGTACGACGTAGTCTCCGCGTCGGGCGACGCAACACTGCGGCTGATCGCGGCCGGCGACGTCGAGCCGGTCAACACCAAGCTGGTCCCCAACTACAAGGACATCTCTCCGTTCTTGAAAAACCGTTCCTGGAACAGCGTCAAGGGCCAGATGTACGGCATTCCGCACGGCTGGGGAGCCAACCTGCTGATGTACAACACCAAGGTCGTCCGACCGGCGCCGAACTCCTGGGGCACCGTGTTCGACGGCGCCTCGAAGTACAAGGGCAAAGTGACGGCCTACGACAGTCCCATCTACATCGCCGATGCGGCCCTCTATCTGATGAAGACGCAGCCGAGCCTTGGCATCAGGGACCCCTACGCCTTGGACCAGCACCAGTTGCAGGCCGCCGTCAGCCTGCTCAAGAAGCAGCGGCAGAACGTCGGTGAGTACTGGTCTGACTACCTCAAAGAGGTCCAGGCATTTAAGAACGGCACGTCTGTGGTGGGCACAACCTGGCAGGTTATTGCGAATCTTCTGCACGGCCAAGCCCCGATCGCCACCAAGCTTCCTCAGGAGGGGGCGACCGGCTGGTCGGACACGTGGATGGTGGCGTCGGACTCCCAGCACAAGAACTGCGCCTACAAGTGGCTGAACTGGATCGTGAGCCCGAAGGTGAACGCTCAGGTCGCCCAATGGTTCGGTGAGGCTCCGGCGAACCAGCGGGCCTGCCAGTACACCGGCAAGTCCTTCTGCACGCAGTACCACGCGCTGGACGCCGCATTCGCTAACCGCATCTGGTACTGGACCACGCCGGTGGCGCAGTGCCTGGACGGCCGCACCAACATCAGCTGCACGACGTACCAGGACTGGACCGACGCCTGGACGGAGATCAAGGGCTGACCGACGCGGTGACCGACACCACGGCGACCTCGACACGTCCTGCGCCGGGGAACTCCCTGTGGCGGCGCGCTTCGGCATTCATGCATCGCCACGCGGGGCTTCGGGCAGCGGGGCTGGTCACCCCACCGCTGCTGTGGCTGGGCCTGATCTATCTGGTGGCGCTCGCCGCGTTGTTTCTCACGTCCTTCTGGCGAGTGAACTTCGGCGTTTCCGTCACCCGCGACTGGAACGTCGGCAACTTTCAGCGGCTGTGGGCCGAGGACGTCTACCGGACGGTCTTGCTGCGCACGCTCGCGATAGCGGTGCTAGTGACAGTCGTCGACGCGGTGCTTGCACTTCCTGTCGCTTTCTACATGGCGAAGATCGCCCGGCCGTTGGTCGCGAAGCTGCTGGTGGTGGCTGTACTGACGCCGCTGTGGGCCAACTACCTGGTCAAGGCGTTCGCATGGCGAGCGATGCTCACTCCCGGCGGAGTCGTTGAAGGCGCGCTTGGGTGGACTCCCGGCTATGGCGTGCCTGCGGTTATCATCACGCTGTCGTATCTGTGGCTGCCGTTCATGATCTTGCCGCTGTACGCCGGCTTTGAGCGGCTCCCGGACTCACTCCTGGAGGCGTCGGCTGACCTTGGTGCTCGGCCGTGGCGGACCCTTCGGACAGTCGCGTTGCCCCTCGTGTGGCCAGCGCTCATCGCCGGCTCTGTCTTCACGTTCTCACTGTCACTGGGGGACTACATCGCGGTGAAGAACGTGGGAGGCAGCACCCAGATGTTGGGCAACCTCGTCTTCGACCGGCAGGCCACGGACATGCCATTCGCAGCGGCGATCGCGACCGTTTCGGTTCTCATCATGATCGGCTACCTCGCGCTCGTACGTCGTACCGGTGCGCTGGAGAACTTGTGAGCAGCGACCGGACTGGGCTGCGCTTTGGCGGCGGCACTCGGTGGGCGCTGCGGATCGTCATCGTGCTCGTCATGGGGTTCATCTACATACCGCTGGTCGTCGTCGTGATCAACTCCTTGAACGCTGACCCGACGTTCTCGTGGCCGCCAAGCGGGTTCACCACGCGGTGGTGGCAGGCCGCCACCTCCAACGTCGGGATGCTGGACGCACTGCGCAGCAGCGTCACGATCGGGTTGGCTGCGACCGGTATCGCCTTGGTTCTCGGCACCCTCGCGGCCTTTGCGCTGCAGCGGTACGCCTTCTTTGGCCGGGACGCCGTGTCGCTGCTGATCATCCTGCCGATCGCGCTGCCGGGGATCGTCACCGGAATCGCTCTCAACAACGCGTTCACGACGATCCTGGGAGTCGGCATCTCGGTGTGGTCGCTGGTCATCGCGCACGCCACCTTCTGCATCGTCGTGGTGTTCAACAACGTCGTGGCGAGGCTGCGCCGGCTCGGCGGACATCTTGACGAGGCATCCATGGATCTCGGCGCAACCGGTTGGACGACGTTTCGGCTGGTGACCTTCCCCAACCTCAGGTCAGCGTTGTTCGCCGGGGGACTGCTGGCTTTCGCCTTGTCCTTCGACGAGATCGTCGTCACGACGTTCACCGCGCCGCCGGACATTCAAACTCTGCCGCTGTGGATCTACAACAACCTGCTGAACAAGCAGCAGGCGGCGATCGTCAACGTTGCGGCCGCGGGTCTGGTGCTGCTCTCCCTGGTACCGATCTACTTCTCGCAGCGGTTGTCCGGTGACACCACCGGCGGCCGCCTCTAACCTGTTGAGCCGTCGCTCGTGGTTGGTTGAGCCGTCGCTCGTGGTGCGTTGAGCCGTCGCTCGTGGTGCGTTGAGCCGTCGCTCGTGGTTGGGCATGAGCCGCGTCCTGTCGGAGCCTTGCAACGGAATGTATTCGTTGAGGTCCCGGCTGGTAGCACTTTCCGTTGCCGGCGGCTAGGTTTGCCGTCGGATCCTTGTCCGGCGAGCCCTTCAGTGAGGAACCTTCATGAGCAACGGCCGAACCCTCCAGAACGTCATCAACGGCGAGCATGCCGCAAGCGCCGAAGGCCGCACTGCGGCGCTGGTGAACCCCTCCACCGGCGAAGAGTTCGCGGAAGCTCCGGTGTCGGGCCGCGAGGACGTCGACCGAGCCGTTCGCGCCGCTGAAGGGGCTTTCGAGACCTGGCGGGACAGTACGCCGTCCGAGCGCCAGCTGGCTCTGTTAAGACTGGCCGACGCGCTCGAGCAGCGCGCCGACGAGTTCGTGAAAGTGGAGAGCGAGAACACCGGCAAGCCGCTCGGTCTGACAGCGAGTGAGGAAATCCCGCCCGCCGTCGACCAGCTACGGTTCTTTGCCGGTGCCGCGCGGGTGCTCGAGGGTAAGTCGGCAGGCGAGTACATGGCTGGCCACACGTCCTTCACCCGCAGGGAACCCATTGGCGTCGTCGCGCAGGTGACCCCTTGGAACTACCCGCTCATGATGGCCATCTGGAAGATCGCGCCTGCGTTGGCTGCAGGGAACACTCTGGTCATCAAGCCCTCCGACACCACCCCGGCATCCACCGTCCTCCTCGGCGAGATCTGTCAGGAGTTCTTCCCACCGGGTGTCGTCAACGTGATCACCGGCGACCGCGACACCGGTCGCGCGTTGGTTGAGCACCCAGTGCCGCAACTGGTGGCCATCACCGGCTCCGTACGCGCGGGTATGGAAGTCGCCAGCTCGGCTGCGGGCGATCTCAAGCGCACTCACCTCGAGCTGGGGGGCAAAGCTCCGGTGGTCGTGTTCGACGACGCGGACGTCGAGGCAGCGGCTGAGGCCATCGCCGTTGCCGGCTACTTCAACGCCGGGCAGGACTGCACAGCGGCGTCACGGGTGCTCGCGGGGCCAAGTATTCACACCGACTTCTTACAAGCGCTCACCGAGCAGGCGAAGAACACCAAGACTGGTCAACCAGACGACGACGACGTCCTCTACGGGCCGGTCAACAACCCGACCCAGCTCGAGCGCGTCACCGGCTTCATCAAGCGCCTTCCTGACCATGCTTCGGTCGAAACCGGCGGTAACCGCGTGGGTGACAAGGGCTACTTCTTCGAGCCCACTGTGGTGTCTGGCCTGCGTCAGGACGACGAAGCGATCCAAAACGAGATTTTCGGCCCAGTGATCACGGTGCAGCAGTTCTCGGACGAAGAAGAGGCGCTGCGCTGGGCAAACGGTGTTGAGTACGGCCTCGCCAGCAGCGTCTGGACCAAGGACCACGGTCGTGCGATGCGCATGGCCCGAAGGCTGGACTTCGGGTGCGTGTGGATCAATACCCACATCCCGATCGTGGCCGAGATGCCACATGGTGGCTTCAAGCACTCCGGTCACGGCAAGGACCTGTCGATGTACGGGCTCGAGGACTACACGCGCGTCAAGCACGTGATGTCCAATCTCGAGGTTTGAGCGACATATGCGGGTACTTGTTGTCGGCGCTGGCGGTGTCGGCGCCGCTGTCGGCTCGATCGCGGCCAGGCGGGACTTCTACGACGGCATTGTCTTCGCCGATTACGACGAGACCCGGGCGCTGAAGGCTGCCGCCGAGGATTCGCGGTTCTCTGCCGTAGGGGTGGACGCCTCCGATCCCGAGACGATCATCCACCTGGTTGAGGAGTACTCGATCACGCACGTCCTCAATGCGGTCGACCCCCGATTCGTGATGCCGGTCTTCACTGGAGCGCTCGCCGCGGGAGCGGACTACCTCGACATGGCGATGAGCCTGTCCAAGCGGCACGCAGACGCGCCGTACTCCAGTGTTGGTGTCAAGCTCGGCGACGACCAGTTCGCCCAAGCTCAGGAGTGGGAGCAGGCGGGTCGGCTGGCTCTTGTCGGCATTGGCGTGGAGCCGGGGTCATCGGATGTGTTCGCCCGGTACGCCGCCGATCATCTCTTCAGCGAGATCGACGAGCTCAGCACTCGCGACGGGTCGAACCTTGTCGCCGACGGCTACGACTTCGCGCCGTCATTCTCGATCTGGACCACGATCGAGGAGTGCCTCAACCCGCCGGTTATCTACGAGCGCGATCGGGGTTGGTACACGACCGAGCCGTTCAGCGAGCCGGAGGTCTTCGACTTCCCTGAAGGCATCGGGCCGGTCGAGTGCGTGAATGTCGAGCATGAAGAAGTCTTGCTCATGCCGCGCTGGCTCGACGCCCGTCGCGTGACGTTCAAGTACGGACTCGGCGACGAGTTCATCGCTGTACTGAAGACGCTGCACAAGCTAGGACTGGATAAGACTGAGAAGCTGCGCGTCGGAGGCGTCGAGGTGAGCCCCCGCGATGTGGTAGCCGCGGCATTGCCCAATCCTGCGACGCTAGGCGACAAGATGCACGGTAAAACGTGCGCCGGCGTGTACGTCACAGGTATCGGCAAGAACGGCCGGCCGCGGTCGACCTACCTGTATCACGTCGTTAACAACGACGAATCGATGCGTGAGTACGGGCACCAATGCGTCGTGTGGCAGACCGCCATCAATCCGGTTGTCGCGCTTGAGCTGCTGGCCAACGGTGTATGGAAGGGGACTGGTGTCCTCGGCCCAGAGGCTTTCGACGCCGTACCGTTCCTAGATTTGCTCAACGACTACGGCTCGCCATGGGGCATGCGCGAGCAGTAGCGATCCGTAGTCGACCGACGGCTCAAGGCACCACGAGTGACGGCTCAACGAGCCACGGGTGACGGCTCAAGGCACCACGGGTGACGGCTCAACGGGAGGGTTCTACTCGTCGAGGGCGTGGGCTATCGCGTCGGCGATCTGGTGGA
>JBBSHN010000006.1:0-55331 GCA_038252945.1 Propionibacteriales bacterium
GCTTTGACGCTTTACGGACCGGGCAGCACTCACCGCAACGTCTCGACCGCGTCGTCGAACGGCCACTCCATCGTGGCGGCACCCAGGGCGCGGCGTAGCCCCCATGCCCAGCGCCGGAGCCCTGCCGACACGTCAAGCGCAGGCCGACACGCCGGTAAAGGAGGGCCTTTGCTGGCGTGTCGGCGACGAGGACCTAGCGGGTGTAGGCCCCGAAGTCGAAGTCGTCGAGCGCCACCGACTGACCCGTCGACGAACCGAAGTCGTAGTCGTAGGTGTCGTAGTCGATGGAGTAGGCGTTCGCTCGAGCTTCTTCGGTCGGCTCCACACGGATGTTGCGGTAGCGCTCCAAGCCGGTGCCGGCCGGGATGAGCTTGCCCAAAATGACGTTCTCCTTCAGGCCGAGGAGGGAGTCGGACTTGCCGTGGATCGCGGCGTCTGTCAGCACCTTGGTCGTCTCCTGGAACGACGCGGCGGACAGCCACGACTCCGTCGCAAGCGACGCCTTCGTGATGCCCATCAGTACCGGGCGTCCCGAAGCCGGCGTGCCACTCTCGGCAACGACGCGACGGTTCTCGGTCTCGAAGCGGATGCGCTCCACCAGCTCGCCTGGCAGCAGGTTTGAGTCACCGCTCTCGATGACAGTCACCCGGCGCAGCATCTGCCGGATGATGATCTCGATGTGCTTGTCGTGAATCGCGACAGCCTGCCGCCGGTAGACCTCCTGGACCTCCTCGACCAGGTGCTCCTGCGTGGTGCGAGGGCCGAGGATGCGCAACACATCCTGAGGATCGGCCTTGCCGATGGTGAGCTGCTGGCCAACTGTGACAGCCGAGCCCTCGTCAATGAGAAGCCGAGTCCGCTTGCTCACCGGGTAGGACTGCTCCTCCGAACCGTCGTCCGGCACGACCACGATCTTGCGGGTCTTGTCGGTCTCTTCGATGCGAACCCGACCGGCAGCTTCCGAGATCGGCGCCTTGCCCTTCGGAGTGCGAGCCTCGAAAAGCTCGACCACACGCGGCAGACCCTCGGTGATGTCGTCCGCGAGCGCTACGCCACCGGTACGGAATGTCCGCATGGTCAGCTGGGTGCCCGGCTCACCGATCGACTGGGCGGCGATGATCCCAACCGCCTCACCGATGTCGACGAGCTTGCCGGTCGCGAGCGACCTGCCGTAGCACATCGAGCAGGTGCCGGTCTTGGCGTCACATGTGAGAACCGAGCGCACCTTGGCCTCTGTGATGCCGGCTCCGACAAGTGCGGTGATGAGCACGTCACCGATGTCTTGCCCGGGCGTCGCGAGGACTTCACCCGTCTCGGGGTGGAGCACGTCGACGGCGAGGTTGCGCGCGTACGCCGAGGTCTCGACGTACTCATCCTTGACGACAGTGCCGTCGTCGCGGCGCACTCCGATGACCTTGTTGAGGCCGCGCTCGGTGCCGCAGTCCTCCTCGCGGATGATGACGTCTTGGGAGACGTCGACGAGCCGGCGCGTGAGATAGCCGGAGTCGGCCGTCCGCAGCGCCGTGTCGGCGAGACCCTTGCGGGCACCGTGCGTGGAGATGAAGTACTCCAGCACCGACAGACCCTCGCGGAAGTTGGACTTGATCGGCCGGGGAATGATCTCCCCGCGGGGATTGGCCACCAGTCCCCGCATGCCCGCGATCTGACGCACCTGCGTCATGTTTCCGCGCGCTCCGGAACTCACGATCATGTAGATCGGGTTCGTCTTTTCGAACGTCGCTTCCATCGCCTTGGCGACATCGAGAGTTGCGGTGTTCCAAATCTCGATGAGCTCTTGACGACGCTCATCTTCGGTGATGAGGCCGCGCTCGTACTGCTCCTCGACTTTTGCCGACTGCTCCTCGAAGGCCGCCATGATCTGCGGTTTGTTCGGCGGAGTCACGACATCTTCGATCGCGATAGTGACACCGGACCTGGTGGCCCAGTGGAAGCCGGTGTCCTTCAACGCATCCAGCGCGGAGGCGACCTCCACCTTGGTGTAGCGCTCAGCGAGGTCGTTGACGATCGTGCCGAGCTGCTTCTTGCCCACCTCGGAGTTGACGTAGGGGTAGTTGGCCGGCAGCGCCTCGTTGAAGATCGCCCGACCGAGCGTGGTCGCAAGCATCAGCCGCTGCCCCGGCTCCCACCCCTCCGGCACGTCGTGTCCGACAGGGGGCACGATGTCGTCGAACCGAATCGTAATCTTGCTCTGGACGCCGATCTCTCGCCGGTCGAACGCCATGATGGCTTCCGCAACGGTGCCGAACACCCGACCTTCGCCGGGTTCGCCCTCCCGGTCGAGAGTCAGGAAGTAGATGCCGATGATCATGTCCTGCGTCGGCATCGTGACCGGCCGGCCGTCGGCCGGCTTCAAGATGTTGTTCGTCGACAGCATCAAAATGCGCGCCTCAGCCTGCGCCTCCGCGGACAGCGGTAGATGCACGGCCATCTGGTCGCCGTCGAAGTCAGCATTGAAGGCAGTGCAGACCAGCGGGTGGATCTGGATCGCCTTGCCCTCGATGAGCTGCGGCTCGAAGGCCTGAATGCCGAGGCGGTGAAGAGTCGGTGCACGGTTGAGCAGCACCGGGTGCTCGGTGATGACTTCCTCGAGGACGTCCCACACGACCGGACGGCTGCGCTCGACCATGCGCTTGGCGCTCTTGATGTTCTGCGAGTGGTTGAGGTCGACGAGCCGCTTCATCACGAACGGCTTGAACAGCTCTAGTGCCATCTGCTTCGGCAAGCCGCACTGGTGCAGCTTGAGCTGCGGACCAACCACGATGACCGACCGGCCGGAGTAGTCGACGCGCTTGCCGAGCAGGTTCTGTCGGAACCGCCCCTGCTTGCCCTTCAACATGTCCGACAGCGACTTGAGCGGACGGTTGCCGGGTCCGGTCACTGGGCGGCCCCGCCGGCCGTTGTCGAACAAGGAGTCCACTGCCTCTTGAAGCATGCGCTTCTCGTTGTTGACGATGATCTCCGGTGCACCCAAGTCGAGCAGCCGCTTCAAACGGTTGTTGCGGTTGATGACTCGGCGGTAGAGGTCGTTGAGGTCAGAGGTGGCGAATCTGCCTCCGTCCAGCTGCACCATCGGGCGCAGGTCTGGGGGAATCACCGGCACGCAGTCCAGCACCATGCCCTCGGGGCTGTTCGTCGTCGTCAAGAAGGCCGAAACTACCTTCAGCCGCTTGAGGGCGCGGGTCTTCCGCTGGCCCTTGCCGGTACGGATGATCTCACGCAGCGCCGCGGCCTCTCCGACGAGGTCGAAGGTCTGCAGACGCTTCTGGATGGCCTCCGCGCCCATCGCTCCCTGGAAATACTTGCCGAAGCGGTTGCGCATCTCCCGGTAGAGGATCTCGTCGCCGAGCAGGTCTTGCACCTTCAGGCCACGGAACGTGTTCCAGACCTCCTCGACGCGGTCAAGCTCGCGCTGCGCCCGATCGCGAATCTGCTTGAGCTCCCGCTCGGCGGCGTCTTTGACCTTGCGCTTCGCGTCTGCCTTGGCCCCTTCATCCTCCAAAGCTGCGAGATCTTCTTCGAGCTTGCCCATGCGGGTCGCGATGTCGTTGTCGCGTCGCTGCTCAAGCTGCTTGCGCTCGATGTCGATCTTGCCTTCGAGGGACGACAGATCGCGGTGCCGAGTGTCCTGGTCTACCTCCGTGATCATGTACGCCGCGAAGTAGATGACCTTCTCGAGGTCTTTGGGGGCCAAGTCGAGCAGATAGCCGAGCCGGCTCGGCACACCCTTGAAGTACCAGATGTGGGTGACCGGAGCGGCGAGCTCGATGTGTCCCATGCGCTCGCGGCGAACCTTCGAGCGGGTCACCTCGACGCCGCAGCGCTCGCAGATGATGCCCTTGAATCGAACGCGCTTGTACTTGCCGCAGTAGCATTCCCAGTCGCGAGTCGGTCCGAAGATCTTCTCGCAGAACAGGCCGTCACGCTCCGGCTTGAGCGTGCGGTAGTTGATCGTCTCAGGCTTCTTGACCTCGCCGTGGCTCCATTGGCGAATGTCGTCGGCGGTGGCAAGTCCGATGCGGAGCTCGTCGAAGAAGTTGACGTCGAGCAAAGTGGATGTCCTTTGTCTTGAAACTGTCAGGTTTTCAGTTGTTGGGCTGCTCGTTGGGGATGGTCTGAGCGGATGCTTCAGACCTCTTCGACGCTGGAGATGCCTTCGTTCGGTCGGCGGGCAAGGTCGATGCCGAGCTCTTCGGCCGCTCGGAAGACGTCCTCGTCGGTGTCACGCATGTCCATGGCCACACCGTCGCTCGACAGCACCTCGACGTTCAGACACAGCGACTGCATCTCCTTCACCAAGACCTTGAACGACTCAGGGATGCCGGGCTCAGGGATGTTCTCGCCCTTCACGATCGCCTCGTACACCTTCACGCGGCCGAGGACGTCGTCGGACTTGATGGTCAACAGCTCCTGCAGGGCGTAGGCAGCGCCGTACGCCTCCAAGGCCCACACCTCCATCTCGCCGAACCGTTGCCCGCCGAACTGCGCCTTTCCGCCAAGCGGCTGCTGCGTGATCATTGAGTATGGCCCGGTCGAGCGAGCGTGGATCTTGTCGTCGACCAAGTGGTTCAACTTGATGATGTAGGTGTAACCCACCGAAATCGGCGCCGGGAACGGCTCTCCGGTGCGGCCGTCGTACAGCCGTGCCTTGCCGTCGGTGCCAACGAGCCGCTCGCCGTCGCGGTTGGGGCGGGTCGAGGCCAGCAAGCCTGCGATCTCGTCCTCTTTCGCGCCGTCGAACACAGGCGTGGACACCTTGGTCTGAGGAGCAGCTTCGTTTCTCCCGATTTGGGTCAGCCGCTGCTTCCACTCCTCGTCGATCCCGTCGAAGCTCCATCCGTTCTTGGCGACCCACCCCAGATGCATCTCCAGGACCTGGCCGATGTTCATCCGGCCAGGAACCCCAAGCGGGTTGAGGATGATGTCGACCGGCGTGCCGTCCTCGAGGAACGGCATGTCCTCGGCCGGAAGGATCCTCGCGATGACGCCCTTGTTGCCGTGGCGGCCGGCCAGCTTGTCACCGTCGGAGATCTTGCGCTTTTGCGCGACGTACACCCTGATCAGCTGGTTGACGCCAGGCGGCAGCTCGTCGTCTTCGTCGTCACGGTCGAAGAGACGGACACCGATGACGATGCCGCTTTCGCCATGCTTGACCTTCAGTGAGGTGTCGCGCACCTCCCGCGCTTTCTCACCGAAGATGGCGCGCAGCAGTCGCTCCTCAGGGGTCAATTCGGTCTCACCCTTGGGCGTCACCTTGCCGACGAGCACGTCGCCGGGCACTACCTCAGCACCGATGCGGATGATTCCTCGCTCGTCGAGGTCGGCGAGCATTTCATCGGACACGTTAGGAATGTCGCGGGTGATCTCCTCCGGACCCAGCTTGGTGTCACGGGCGTCAACCTCGTGCTCCTCGATGTGAATCGAGGTTAAGACATCCTCTTGGACCAGTCGCTGGCTCAAGATGATCGCGTCTTCGTAGTTGTGGCCCTCCCAGGGCATGTAGGCGACAAGCAGGTTGCGCCCGAGTGCCATCTCGGCCAGGTCGGTGCTCGGACCGTCGGCGATCGGTTGCCCTGCCTCGACCCGGTCGCCCTCAAACACCAGCGGCCGTTGGTTGACGCAGGTGCCTTGGTTGGAGCGGCGGAACTTGGCCAGCCGGTAGGTCTGGTAGCTGCCGTCGTCCTCCATCACTTCGATGCCTTCGGCTGAGACTCCGGTGATGACACCGGCGGCCCTGGCGACCAGGACGTCACCGGCGTCGACGGCGGCGCGGTACTCCATCCCGGTGCCCACCAGAGGTGCCTCGGCACGGATCAACGGCACCGCCTGCCGTTGCATGTTGGCGCCCATGAGCGCGCGGTTGGCGTCGTCGTGCTCGAGGAACGGAATCAAGGCGGTGGCCACCGACACCATCTGCCGAGGCGAGACGTCCATGTAGTCGACGTCGTTACCGGGCACATAGTCCACCTCGCCGCGGCGTGTGCGTACGAGCACCCGCTCCTCGGCGAAGCGCTTCTTGTCGGTCAGCGGCGCGTTGGCCTGGGCGATGACAACGCGATCCTCTTCGTCGGCGGTGAGATAGGCGATGTCGTCTGTGACCACACCGCCTTCGACTCTGCGGTACGGCGTCTCGACGAATCCGTAGGGGTTGACCCGCCCAAAGGTCGACAACGAACCGATCAGCCCGATGTTCGGACCCTCAGGCGTCTCGATCGGGCACATCCGGCCGTAGTGAGACGGATGTACGTCGCGCACCTCGAAGCCGGCGCGTTCGCGTGACAGGCCGCCCGGCCCTAGCGCGGATAGCCGCCGCTTGTGGGTCAGACCGGCAAGGGGGTTGATCTGATCCATGAACTGGCTGAGCTGTGAGGTGCCGAAGAACTCCTTCAGCGCCGCCACTACAGGGCGGATGTTGATCAGCGTTTGCGGTGTAATCGCTTCGACGTCCTGGGTGGTCATGCGCTCGCGGACCACCCGCTCCATCCGCGCGAGGCCGGTGCGCAACTGGTTCTGGATCAGCTCCCCAACGGTGCGAAGCCGACGGTTGCCGAAGTGGTCGATGTCGTCCGCCTCCACCAACACTGTGCCCCGTGGTGCTGAGATCTCGGTGCGTCCGTCGTGCAACGACACGATGTAGCGGATGGTCGCGACGATGTCGTCGATCGTGAGTGTCTGCTGGTCCGATGGCTCGTTCAACCCAAGCTTCTTGTTGATCTTGTAGCGGCCGACCTTCGCCAGGTCGTAACGCTTGGGGTTGAAGTAGTAGTTGGTCAGAAGCGTCTGCGCTGCCTCGCGGGTCGGAGGCTCACCGGGCCGCAGCTTGCGGTAAATATCCAGCAGAGCATCGTCCTGGCCGGAGGTATGGTCCTTCTCCAGGGTCAGGCGGATCGACTCGAACTCACCAAACTCCTCGAGAATTCGAGCTTCGCTCCAGCCGAGCGCCTTGAGCAGGACGGTGACGTTCTGCTTGCGCTTGCGGTCAAGGCGTACGCCAACCAAGTCGCGCTTGTCGACCTCGAACTCGAGCCAGGCGCCCCGGGAGGGGATCATCTTCGCGCTGTAGATGTCCTTGTCGGACGTCTTGTCGATGGTGCGCTCGAAGTACACACCAGGCGACCGAACCAGCTGCGACACCACGACCCGCTCGGTGCCGTTGACGATGAACGTGCCTTTGTCGGTCATCAGCGGGAAGTCGCCCATGAAGACCGTTTGGCTCTTGATCTCGCCGGTTTCGTTGTTCATGAACTCCGCTGTGACGTATAGCGGAGCGGAGTAGGTGAAGTCGCGCTCCTTGCACTCCTCAACGGTGTTCTTCGGCTCGTAGAACACCGGGTCGGTGAAGGTGAGACTCATGGTGCCGGAGAAATCCTCGATCGGAGAGATTTCTTCGAAGATCTCCGCTAGACCGGACTTGCTGGACAGCCCGGCGCGTACTTCGCCTTCTGCGGCGTCGACGCGGGGCTGCCACGACTCTCCGCCGATCAGCCAGTCGAAACTATCGGCTTGCAGAGCCAACAGATCGGGGACCTCGAGCGGTTCAGCGATCTTGGCGAATGAGACCCGGTTGACTCCGGGGGGACTGCTGACGGACGTTGTTGCGGGGATGGTTGTGCTGGCGTTGCGCGAGGCGGCCAAGTGGCGTCCTTCCAAGGGCTCGCAGACGTCTTACGTGACGCGCATGCCAAGACAACCCATAACCCTGGGCGGAGAGGAGGATGGAAGGCAGCGCAACGACGCAGTCTACCTGATCGGTCGACCGCTGTTCAACCCCCGGGGTGATTTGCTCTCACCCGCGAGATGGCCCACCCGGCTAAGGCCGGAATGTGCCGATAGATGAGCATGCCTGCCAGCTCCCCCGTCGTCAAGCAACTCACCGCCACCGTGTGCACGGAGGCTGTCTGGAAGGGTGCCGTCGCGGCCGCTCCAGACGCTTCACGCCTCGCCGGTGTTACTTGACGGTGACGGTCGCACCCGCGGCTTCGAGAGCCTCACGGGCCTTCTCGGCGGCGTCCTTGGTGATCTTCTCGAGCACCGGCTTCGGGGCGGCCTCGACGAGGTCCTTCGCCTCCTTCAGACCAAGGCTGGTGAGCGCGCGTACCTCTTTGATGACCTGGATCTTCTTGTCGCCGGCGGTGTCGAGCACGACGTCGAACTCGTCTTGCTCCTCCGCCTCGGCCGCTTCAGAAGGGCCGCCGCTCGCAAGCGCGGTAGCAGCAACCGCCACTGGCGCCGAAGCAGTGACTCCGAAGGTGTCTTCGAACTGTTTGACGAACTCGCTGAGCTCGAGCAGCGTCATCTCCTTGAACGCGTCGAGCACTTCGTCGGTACTGAGCTTCGCCATGAGGCGCCTTCCTTCCGTGATGCTTGTCTGTCTTGTGGAATCAGCTGGGGGACGCTGCAGGTTCGTCGCCAGCCTTGGCCTGCAGCGCTGCCGCGAGCCGAGCGACTCCGGACAGCGGCGCGTTAAGCAACGACACCGCACTCTGCAACGACGCCGAGAAAGCGCCGGCCATCTTGGAGAGGAGGACCTCACGCGACTCGAGGTCGGCAAGCCGGGTGATCTCTTCGACGGTGAGCGGCTTGCCGTCCAGCACTCCGCCCTTGATAACGAGAGGAGCGTTGACCCGGGCAAAGTCCCGCAGCCTCTTCGCGGCTTCGACCGGGTCGCCCTTGAGGAAGGCGATTGCGGAAGGGCCGGTGAGCATCTCCTCGAAGACGTCGATCCCCGCCTCGCGAGCGGCGATCTTGGTGAGCGTGTTCTTGACCACCGCATAGTCGGCGTGCTCATTCAGCGCTCGCCGCAGCTCCTGCAGTTGCTTGACCGAGAGTCCGCGGTACTCGGTGAGTACGGCGCCGCTGGAATTGCGGAACTCCTCCGTGAGCGCCGCGACAGCAGCTGCCTTGTCCGGCCGCGCCATGCCCTCTCCTTCCACGTCGTCGACCACAGTGGAAGGCGTCCACTTACGAAAAGCCCCGTGCGGGCGCACGGGGCATGGCCACCTAAGGCCGGAGCTTCCGGTCACCTGCGCGGGTCGCCCTGTGGGCCTTCGACTGGCTCGCCGTACGAGTCAGTAACCAGCGGTCTTCGGTCCATCCCAATGTACGGCGAAGCCCCCGCCCAGCCAAATCGTCGCTCCCGTTTGCCACGCTGACGTGGCAGACACCACGTCCGCACCCGAGATTTGCCATGCGGACGGTGAAAGTGCCGCGTGTCCTGGCGCTACAAACGGCTCCGGAGCGGCCTCAAGGCTCTAGAGAACCGCGACCACGGCATCACGTACACGGACCTCTACGTCGTCGGGGCGGCCTCAAGGCTTTAGAGGCTGAAGGAGTTCACCTGACCGGCCGGCGGCGCGGAGATCTGCACCGGCTGCCCGTACTTGGAGAAGTGCGCCTGGATGGACACGATGCTGCCCATGCGAATGGACATCAGAACCGGCCGATCCTGAGCGTCGACGTACACCTGGCTCGTCAGCTGCTTCGGCAGGCCAATGCCCGCCATACCCGACATGGTCTGCTTGTCGAAAGCAGGGTTGTGGGTGAGCATCTTCGCAGTGTCCACCGTGATGGTGTAGTGCCGGGTCTGCACTCCGTCGACGGTCTTCACACCTTTGTCGCGGAACGTCGTGATGCCTTTGAGGTAGGCGATGTACTTCGCTGGATTGGCCGAGGTCAGCAACTGTGACATGGGGTTGTTGTGGCTGCTGAGATCGACCTTCAACCACGGCTTGCCGGGTGACGTGCCGAAGCCCAAACCCTTGATGTACACGGACTGGTTGAGGAGAACCAGCTGAACGTTCTGCTGGCTTGAGTGAAGTGACATCCGCATCGCCACGTCGCGCATGGAGCTCAAACCCGACACGTCCGCGGAGAGCCGGGCGGACTGTCCGGCGGCGTTGATGGTGGCGTCGACATGAGCACTTCGGGCCTGCGCCTGCGCGCTGGTCAGACTCGCCGCGAACTGGTTTTCACTCAGTGGGACGGGGCTCTGCCCACCCGCCGCTGCATTGGAGGAACTCATGCTCTTGGCGTTGCAGCCCACCAGCCCGAGCAGCAAAGCAACCGCTGCAAACGCAGCGCCATATCGGCGTTTTTGGGTCATGAAAGGGGAACTCCCGAAGTCGTTGAGCCGGACCTTCAGGATACCGTGCGTTCGTGAGGCTGCAGGATCAGCTTTCGTCCTCCTCGGCTGCCACATTGCGCGTGCGGTTCGGGTCGATGGGGATGCCCGGCCCCATGGTCGTGGACATGGTGACCTTCCGCAGGTACCGGCCCTTCGAGCTCGGTGGCTTCAGCCGGAGTACCTCATCGAGAGCTGC
This sequence comes from Propionibacteriales bacterium, assembly GCA_038252945.1. Lineage (GTDB taxonomy): Bacteria > Actinomycetota > Actinomycetes > Propionibacteriales > Nocardioidaceae > JAUJOE01. The sequence continues at coordinate 10,338 of JBBSHN010000006.1, forward strand.
GGCGTAATTCTCGGCGAGCGCATCCGGCGGAAACGACGCCTTGCCGATGATGAAGTGCAGGTTCGCGTGCCGGTCGACGCGGAACTCGATCCGGCCGCCCTTGATGTCTGACACCGCCTTCGCGACATCGGTGGTCACTGTGCCGGTCTTAGGGTTCGGCATCAATCCGCGTGGACCGAGCACGCGTCCGAGGCGACCGACCTTGCCCATCATGTCGGGGGTAGCCACCACCGCGTCGAAGTCCAACCAGCCGCCGTTGACCTTGTCGATGAGCTCGTCGCCCCCCACATAGTCGGCTCCGGCGGATTGGGCTTGCTCTGCGCGGTCCCCGGTGGCGAACACAAGAACACGCGCGGTCTTCCCGGTGCCATGGGGGAGATTGACGGTGCCGCGAACCATCTGGTCTGCCTTGCGCGGATCGACCCCCAGCCGCATCGCGACGTCAACCGTTGGGTCGAACTTGTGCGTGCTTGCATCCCGAACAAGCTTGACGGCGTCCATCGGCGCATACAGTCGGGACGGGTCGATCTTCTCTGCGGCGGCCCTGTAGGCCTTACTGCGCTGCATGACTGGTTCCTCTCGTGATTGCTAACCAGTGTGGTTATGCGGGCCAGCGCGGCCCTTCCACGGGTTTAGCGACGTACTGCGGCAACGGCTCAGCCGTCGACGGTTACTCCCATCGAGCGTGCCGTGCCTTCGACGATCTTCATGGCTGCTTCAACGTTGTTGGCGTTGAGGTCTGGCATCTTCGTGGCCGCGATGTCGCGGACCTGGGCGCGGCTAAGTCGACCCACCTTGTCGCGCTGCGGCACCGAAGACCCCTTGTCCAAGCCGGCGGCCTTCTTGATCAGCTCGGCAGCCGGTGGTGTCTTGGTGACGAAGGTGAAGGAACGGTCCTCGTAGATGGTGATCTCAACCGGCACGACATTCCCTCGCATCGCCTCGGTGGCGGCGTTGTAGGCCTTGCAGAACTCCATGATGTTGACGCCATGGGGTCCGAGTGCGGTTCCGACCGGCGGGGCTGGAGTTGCGGCTCCAGCTTGCAACTGCACCTTGACCAGGGCAGCAATTCTCTTTCTGGGTGGCATTTGCGGTTGTCCTTCGTTGATACGTCTTGGGGTTTAGACCTTTTGAATCTGGTCGAACTTGAGGTCGACCGGGGTTTCCCGACCGAAAATCTCCACCAGAGCCTTGACTCGCTGGGCGTCGACGTTGATCTCAGTGATGGTTGCGTGCAGCGTTGCAAAGGGCCCGTCGACGACCATCACGGAGTCTCCGACGAAGAAGTCGCTGAAGTCCACCTCCGGCTGCTTTTGCTGCTGCGGTGCCGACGCCTGCTCGACCATCGACGGCGCCAACATGGCCTCGACTTCCTCCAGGCTCAGCGGGCTCGGCTGATGGCTGTGCCCAACGAATCCGGTCACCGAGGGCGTGTGGCGCACCGCCGACCAGGACTCGTCGGTGAGCTCCATGCGTACGAGCACGTAACCCGGCAGGACCGTGCGGCTCACCCGGCGACGCTGGCCATTCTTGATCTCCCACACGTCCTCTTGCGGAACGTGCACGTCGTAGATGAAGTCCTCCATGTTCAGCGAGCCGATGCGGTTTTCGAGGTTCGTCTTGACCCGCTTCTCCATGCCGGAGTACGTGTGCACGACGTACCACTCCCCCGGCATTGAGCGCAGGGACGCGCGGAACTCCTCCAGCGGGTCGGGCGCGGTGTCGCCATCGGTGTCGCCGTCGGCGTCGGCGGCGGCGTCGGCGGCAGAGGTACCGGCGTCGTCCGATGCTCCGTCTGTGGGCAACTCCGTCGTTTCAGACGATGGCGCATCCACGCTGCCTTCTGAGTCGACCGGCGCGTCTGAGTCCACCGGGCCTTCTGAGTCGACCGGGGCGTCTGAGTCGGCCGGGGCGTCTATGTCGTTGGGGTCGTCTGCGTCGGTGGCCAGCACGCTCACCGGCGAGCCTGCCGGAGTGTCATCGGACGGCGCGTCCACTCCGGACTCGAAGGGGTCTGACATGTACTGCTCAGTCACTGTTCTCTTCCGTCATCTCTCAGTCCGGACACCGGCGGTCACCCGAAGATCTTGAACATCACCGTGTTGAACGTGTAGTCCAACACTGACACCAGCGCGATCATGAACAGCACGAACACCAACACGACCATGAAGTAGGTGACAAGCTGGTCGCGGGTTGGCCAGATCACCTTGCGCAGCTCTGCGATCACCTGCCGGAAGAACAGACCGAGACTCGGCCGGCCGGAAGTCGTGGGCCGCCGATCGCTCGGTGTTCTGGTGGGGCGTATGTCGGTCACCGCTCCTCCTTCCCTCGTTCAGGTGTCGTGCGTGTGCGTCGCAGGGCAGGAGGGACTCGAACCCCCAACCGCCGGTTTTGGAGACCGGTGCTCTGCCAATTGAGCCACTGCCCTCCGGTCGCGCCTGCCGTCGTACGCCGGATCGGCTGAGCCAGGGCATACCGAGCTAGTAGTGCAGGTGCCACCAGTCGAAGAAGTGTACGCCGCCGACCAGCCCGGGTCGAACTCGCGAGACCGCGGTCGCGGGCTCCGGCGGGCGGTGGGAGCATGAGGATCGTGAGGTCGACAGCAGCCCCCCGGCCAGCGAAGAGCCGAGTGTCTCAGCGGATCGGCTCCATCACCGAGTCTGCCACGCTGGCGGTCGACGGCAAGGCGAAGGCAATGAAGGCCGCCGGGCGACCGGTCATCGGATTCGGTGCCGGCGAACCGGACTTCGCGACACCGGACTACATCGTCGCCGCAGCGCTCGAAGCGGCGCGCGACCCACGCAATCACCGGTACACCCCTACGGCCGGGCTTCCCGAACTGCGAGAGGCGATCGCGGTGAAGACCCGACGTGACTCCGGTCTCGACGTACAGCACCAGCAAGTGCTCGTCACCAACGGCGGCAAGCAGGCGGTATATCAAGCCCTTGCCACGCTCGTAGACCCGGGCGACGAGGTCCTGCTCCCGACGCCGTACTGGACGACGTACCCGGAGGTCGTCCAGCTGGCCGGTGGTGTCGTCGTACCGGTGCTCGCGGAAGAAGACCAGCACTACCGGGTGACAGTCGAGCAGCTCGAACGAGCCCGGACAGACCGCACCAAAGCGCTGATGTTCTGCTCACCATGCAACCCCACCGGGGCGGTGTACTCCCCGGCCGAAGTCGAGGCGATCGGCGCGTGGACGGTCGAGCACGGCATCTGGGTCGTCACCGACGAGATCTACGAACACCTGACGTACGGCGACGCGGTGGCTGAGTCGATCGTCGCGGCAGTCCCCGATCTGGCCGACACGTGCGTAGTGCTCAACGGCGTCGCCAAGACGTACGCCATGACGGGCTGGCGCGTGGGCTGGATGATCGGACCTCCTGATGTCATCCAGGCCGCTGCCAACCTCCAGTCGCATCTCACCTCCAACGTCGGCAACGTCTCGCAGCGAGCTGCGCTGGCGGCGGTGTCGGGCGACCTGGCGGCCGTCGCCGAGATGCGATCGGCGTTCGACCGCCGTCGCAAGACGATCGTCGGGATGCTCAACGACGTGGAGGGCTTCCACTGCCCGGAGCCTGCGGGTGCGTTCTACGCGTACCCCTCCGTGAAAGCGGCTCTCGACCGCGACATCAAAGGGCGCAAGGCGAGCTCGTCAGCCGAGCTCGCCGAGCTATTGCTGGAGGAGGCGGAGGTGGCTGCAGTACCCGGGGAGGCCTTCGGGACGCCGGGATATCTGCGGTTCTCCTATGCGCTGAGCGACGCTGACCTGGAGGAGGGAGTGAGCCGGCTGCAACGGCTGCTCGCCCGTTGAAGGAGTGCCTAGCCCCAAATAAGGATCAGGGCCGCTCATACGCGGCGCTCCCCAAGGCACATCTCCATCTCCATTTTGCCGGCTCCATGCGCCACTCAACGGTGCTCGAGCTGGCCGAGCAGCAAGGGATCAGGCTGCCGGAAGCTCTGACCACCGGCTGGCCCCCTCAGCTGTCAGCGGCTGACGAGAGGGGCTGGTTTCGATTTCAGCGGTTGTACGACGTCGCTCGGTCGGTCGTCGGATCGGAGGAGGCGGTTCGCCGGCTGGTCCTCGAAGCCGCCGAAGATGACGCCAGTGAGGGGTCCCAGTGGCTGGAGCTGCAGGTCGACCCGAGTGGATACGCTGCCACGTTCGGCGGGATCACACCGTTCACCGAGCTGGTGCTCGACGCCGCTGCCGAAGCGTCTCAGCTGACCGCTGTGCACGTCGCCATCATCATCGCGGCGAACCGGACCCGCCATCCGCTCGACGCCCGGACGCTGGCGCGGCTCGCTGCGCAGTTCGCCGACCAGGGGGTTGTCGGATTCGGGCTTTCCAACGACGAGCGCCGGGGAAACGCCGCAGAATTCGCGAGAGCCTTTCGCATTGCCGAAAGAGCCGGCCTGCTGGCAGTTCCGCACGGTGGGGAGCTGCGCGGGGCAGAGAGCGTTTGGTCGTGCCTGCGCGAACTGCACGCCCAACGGATTGGCCACGGTGTGCGTGCGGTCGAAGATCCTCGCCTTGTCGAGCAGCTGGCGGCCGGTAACGTCACCCTGGAGTTGTGCCCGTCATCCAACGTGTCACTCGGGCTCTACCCCTCGGTCGGCGACGTACCCCTGGCAGCCCTGTTTCGCGCCGGCGTTCCTGTGGCACTCGGCGCCGACGACCCCCTTCTGTTCGGCTCTCGCCTGCTCGAGCAGTACCGCCTGGCGCGGGTAGTCCATGGACTTTCCGATGCCGAGCTTGCGGAGCTTGCTCGGATGTCTTTTCGCGGCTCCGCCGCCCCGGACGACGTCCGGACCCGAGCGCTGAGTGACATCGACCGCTGGCTGGCTCAGCCGGCTAGCTGAGCCCACACCCCACCAGCACCGGTTCAGGCTCCAGGCGAATACCGAACCGGTCGATCACACCGCGCTGTATCTCAACGGCGAGGTCGAGCACATCCTGGGTGCGGGCAGCGCCCCGGTTCGTGATGGCGAGCGTGTGCTTGGTCGACAGTCCCGCTCGGTCACTGCCGTAGCCGCGACGGAATCCCGCCTGCTCGACCAACCAGGCGGCGCTCGTCTTGACCCGACCGTCTACTTGGGGAAAGGCCGGCGCTCCCGGCGGAAGACGTTGCGGCTCTATGACCGGGTTGGTGAAGAAGGACCCGGCACTCCAGGTGTCATGGTCCGAAGCGTCCAACACCATGCCTTTGCTGCGGCGCAGGTTGAGCACAGCCTCATACACGGCGTCGATCGGTACGCGCTCACCAGCGCTGATCCCCAGGCGCGCCGCGAGCTGGTCATAGCCCACTGGGTCGCTCAGCGGGTCGCTGCGGAGTCGAAACGTCACTTCCGCGATGACGAATCGATGCGGCGACGATTTGAAACGGCTCGTGCGGTATCCGAAGCCACAATCGGCCGCGCCGAGCCTGAGCACCTCTCGAGCGGTGCGGTCGTAGGCGACGACGTCGATGAGAGTGTCCGCGATCTCCTGCCCGTAGGCACCCACGTTCTGGATGGGAGCTGCTCCCGCCCTACCAGGGATGCCAGCGAGCGCCTCCATACCCGCCCATCCCCGATCGACGACCAGGCGCACGATCTGCTCCCAGTTCTCACCCGCCTGCACCGTTACATCGACCCGATCACCGGCGGTGTCGCGGATCTCGACCCCCCGAGTGGCGACATGGACGACCGTTCCCGGAAATCCCGAGTCGCCCACAACGAGGTTGCTGCCGCCACCGAGAAGTAGCACCGGCTCGCCACGACTGTCGGCCGCAGCCACAGAGTCAACCAGCTCGGCTGTGGTGGCCGCAGAGTGAAAGCGCTGAGCCGGTCCGCCGAGCCGAAGAGTGGTCCAGTGCGACAGCATCTCCTGGCTGCGTGTCAACACCGAACGACGGCCTTAGGCGCCCCCAGCACTCTTACGCCAGCACAGGTGACGGTCAACTCGACGGTGGCACGGTCATCGTCTCGGGCCGTAACGCGACCGGTCACGTCGATCCTCGCGCCACTGTCGTCGTCACTGACAACCACGGGCGCGGTGAATCGCGCGCCGAAGCTGACGACCCGATCGGCTGATCCGGCCCACGCAGTGAGAGCGCGGCCGGCCAGCGCCAGAGTGAACATGCCGTGGGCCACGACCCCAGGCAAGCCCACCTCTCGGGCAACCCGGTCGCTCCAGTGGATCGGATTGAAGTCCCCCGATGCCCCGGCGTACCGCACCAGGTCCGCTCGCGTGACGACGTACGACTGGGGCGGAAACTCGTGCCCGATGTCCCACATCACGACGTCTCCTCACGGTGCACGAGCGTGGCGGACGCCGCGCAGAGGAGCTCGCCGCTCATGGTGACCACCTCCGTGCGGGTGTTCACTAGGTCGACACCCGCCGCCGAGCGGACCGAGTCCACGGTCAGCTGCGCAGTCACGACATCGCCGGCCCGTAGCGGACGAACCTGCTCGAATCGCTGGGCCCCATGCACCACATGCCGAAGGTCGATACCAACCGACGGGTCGGCGAAGAACATCTCCATCGCCCGAAAGGCCGCAACGATGGGAAACGTCAGTGGCGCAGTATCCGCGTCCTCGTGTTCCTGGTCCCCAATAGCGGAGGCGAACTCTGTGATCTTCTCCCTGCCCACGCCGTACGGCGCGGTCGGGCCGAAGGTGCGCCCCGCCAATCCCGGATAGAGCGGCACGATCGACCTGGATCTGCGTCAGCGGGTCTCGCGGTGCGGCTGGTGCTTGCGGCAGCGGCGACAGAACTTCTTCAGCTCCAGCCGGTCGGGGTCATTGCGCCGGTTCTTTCGGGTGATGTAGTTGCGCTCCTTGCACTCGGTGCACGCCAAAGTGATCTTGGGGCGGATGTCGGCGGTCTTGCTGGCCACGGGATGAGCCTCGTTTCGCGTGTCGGTCGGTGGGGTCGCTGCTGCACGGAGCACTCGCCGCCGCAGTCGGTAGCGGGGGCGGGACTTGAACCCGCGACACCACGATTATGAGCCGTGTGCTCTGACCACCTGAGCTACCCCGCCGTCGGGCCGGTCACCTCACAAGGAAACACTAGCGAGGCTCCCGGACTCCGAGCCCCAATACGGAATCGAACCGTAGACCTTCTCCTTACCATGGAGACGCTCTACCGACTGAGCTATTGGGGCAAGCGACCTAGAAGGATACACATGAGCGCATCTGGCCATGAGAATTCTCCGCAAGCCGACCGACCGATGCGAATCGGCCTGCAACTGCAGCCCCAGCACGGGGAGTACGCCGACATCCGCCGCACCGCATCTCGTGCTGAGGAGTTGGGAGTCGACGTGCTCTTCAACTGGGACCACTTCTTTCCGCTGAGCGGAGATTCCAGTGGCAAGCACTTCGAATGCTGGACCATGCTCGGAGCGTGGGCGGAGGCGACCGAGAGCGTAGAGATCGGCGCGCTCGTCACCTGCAACAGCTACCGCAACCCCGAACTGCTCGCCGACATGGCCCGCACTGTCGACCACATCAGCGGCGGTCGGCTGATCCTGGGCATCGGCTCCGGGTGGTTCGACAAGGACTACGAGGAGTACGGCTACGAATTCGGAACCGCAGGGCGCCGACTGGATGACCTTGGCGCAGCGCTGCCGCGGATCAAGTCGCGCTGGAGCAAGCTCAACCCGCCGCCGACCCGCGGCATCCCGGTTCTCATCGGGGGTGGTGGCGAGCGGAAGACGCTGCGCTTGGTTGCCGAGTACGCCGACATCTGGCACGGCTTCGGCGACGCCGACACAATCCGGCACAAGCATCAGGTGCTCGACGAGTGGTGCGCAAAGGCCGACCGCGACCCCGGTGAGATCGAGCGCTCAGCCAGCTCGCATGGCGATCCGGAGAAGGCGGGGCAGGCGCTCTACGACGCCGGTACCCGGCTGATCACGGTCGGCGTGGGCGGCCCCGACTTCGACCTCGGCTCGCTTCCCGACTGGGTCGCCTGGCGAGACGAGGTGAACGCCAGTTCCTGAGCCGCTGTCCTCCGACCGGTAACCTCTGCGGGTCGGCGTGCTTCGCCGCGTCGCCGGGCGTTTTCTTCGTTGAGCCGTCACTCGTGGCGCATTCAGCCGTCACCTGTGGTTGTCCAGACGGGACTTGTCAGCCGGTCCGCGCGCGATAGGTTGCGCAGCGCCTGTCAAGTCTGGTGGAGGGGACGTGAGCTTGGCGTTGCTGGTGAGGATTGGGATGGAGATGGGGCGTTGGTGGCAGGTGTTGGATTCGAACCAACGTAGGCGATGCCGGCAGATTTACAGTCTGCTCCCTTTGGCCACTCGGGCAACCTGCCGATGCTCGCGAAACCCGTCGAGCGAGCGACCACAATAGCCTAGGTCACGACATCGACTAGACCGCTCGAAAGGGTAAGCACCCAATGGCAGCTGACTCCTCCTTCGACATCGTGAGCAAGCTGGACCAGCAGGAGGTCGACAACGCGATCAATCAAACGGCGCGTGAGATCTCTCAGCGGTTCGACTTCAAGAACACCGGAGCCACCATCGCCCGACAAGGCGACCAAGGAGTCGCGGCCAGCGCCAACGCCGACGAGCGTGCCAAAGCCGTGGTCGACGTATTCAGAGAGAAGCTGATCAAGCGTGGCCAGTCGCTGAAGATTCTCGACGTGGGAGAGCCGAGGTCCTCCGGCAAAGAGGTCAAGATCGACATCTCCCTTCGGGAGGGCATCTCGCAGGAGCAGGCGAAGAAGCTCTCCAAGCTCATCCGCGACGTGGGCCCGAAGGGCGTGAAAGTGCAGGTCCAAGGTGACGAGCTGCGCGTGACCAGCAAGAAGAGAGACGATCTGCAGGCCGTCATCGCGTTGGTCAAGCAGCAGGAGTACGACTTCGCGGTTCAGTTCACCAACTACCGCTGAGTAGCGCGACCAAAGGCGCTCTTACCTGGTGTTTTCCCAGTGTCAACGTTGTAGTCCGCAGCCAGTCCGCAGGAGCGGTGCCTGGCAGCCCGGCTGGAGGCTCGGGCCGTCCCCCGTTCAAGAGCTTTCCGTAGGCGGGGCGGCCAACCGGTGATGTTCGTTGGAGTCTAGGCGTCTCGACTTGTGCAGCCTCGAGCGTTGGAGCATCGTGCTGCTGTGCTACGTGCGGACGAACTGCAGGCGCTGGAGGGACAACGGTTGCGCGCCTTGGTGGTTCCCGATATGGGCACCGCTGAACGGTTGCATGCCGATGACTACCAGTTGGTCAACCCATACGGCGGAACCGTCAGCAAACAGGACTACCTGTCTTGGATAGCTGTTGGAGACATCAACTACCACGTCTTTGAGCCCGTGTCTGAGCTCCTCGTGCGGATATCACCCGCCATGGCGGTGGTCCGGTATCAGGCCCGCATTGACATCGAGTCCGCCGGCGAACGTGAACAACTGGTGTGCTGGCACACCGACATGTATGAGCTGCGCGACGGTGGCTGGCAGGCCGTGTGGTCCCAAGCCACCGCAATTAGGTGACTGTGGTTGGTCGAACAACCCTCGCCCCCACGAGAGGGGCTAGCCGGACCTACTAGCCGCGGCTTTGACACCATACATGGCCGGTATGTGGAAACGCCGTATCTATGGCATCGCGGGACCGGTCGTCAGAATCCGGCCACAGGTGCGCGTAGGTGTTTAGCGTTTCGGTCGCTGGGGCGTGGCCAAGGCGGGCCTGCACCTTCACTGATTCACCGTGCCGAACGAGCAGACTGGCGTAGAAGTGCCGCAACTCATGAAAGGTGACCCGCCGGATGTGAACGCAGCCAAGCAGTCCGCGGCTGGTCCGCAAGCAGTCCGCAAGACCGCTGAAAGCCGCGCTCAGCAGTTCCACCGCTGATGCGGGGTTCGCTGACTCATGTCATCTAGACGGCAATCGGGGGGCATCGCTGAGGCACTGACCCACTGCAGGTTCGCGTTGGCGTCAACGTCGCCAGGCTCGCTCCACCAGCTCGTCCGTTTGCGATGCAGGTAAGCGCTGGCGCGGACCAGCTGCGCTGTCAGGCTTGGGTGGGCACGGGGTAAACGTGGTCAGCCGGGTGCCCAGCTCGCTCGTGGATACGTTGCACCGCCTCGGCATTCGGAGCCTCCGATAGGCAGAAGACCGTTCCGCTGTCGGGGTCGGCCCAGGCGTGCTTGAAATTCACCCCTTCCTCGTCCTGGATCGCAAGGTCAGCTTGGTGGGCTTCGTTGAGCGCCTCGGGGGTGACCCCGTTCATTCCGCTGTGGACATCCATGAATTCAGGCATCGTTACTTCCCTTCTCCCAACCAGCACCTTTGCACCCTGCCTCGAGACACCGCAACAGGAGCGCCTTGATCTTGGGTAGCGCGAACGCCGGTCCGCAGCACGAAGCGACGAAGATCCGCCGCCGGATCGTTCGTGTACGACGTAAACTAGCTGGGTCCGGCGGACGTCGGGAACTCCAGGAAGGGCGCAGTGACCAAGCAGGTCAAGGAACTTGACCGGGTCATCATCCGGTTCGCCGGAGACTCTGGCGACGGTATGCAGCTCACCGGTGACCGGTTCACTCAAGAAACCGCTGCGTTCGGCAACGATCTGTCGACGTGGCCCAACTTCCCCGCAGAGATCCGCGCCCCAGCGGGCACGCTGCACGGGGTCTCGTCCTTCCAGCTGCACTTCGCCGACCATGATGTGCTCACCGCAGGGGACACCCCCGACGTACTTGTGGCCATGAACCCGGCCGCTCTGCGCGCCAACGTCGGCGACCTCGTGCCCGGGGCAACCCTGATCGTCGACACGCACGACTTCACCGCCCGCAACCTGACCCGGGCGGAATACGACACCAACCCGCTCGAGGACGGATCTCTCGACAAGTTCAGCGTGCACGCAGTCGATTTCACGGCCCTGACGGTGGAGGCGGTGAAGGCGCACGGGCTCAGCCGCAAGGACGCCGGCCGCGCGAAGAACATGTTCGCGCTAGGCCTGCTCTCCTGGCTCTACGGTCGACCGATCGAGTCGACAGAGCGCTTCATCGCGAAACGCTTCGCGACCAAGTCCGATATCCGCGACGCCAATCTGGCCGCGTTTCGGGCCGGGTGGAACTACGGTGAGACGACCGAGGCATTCGCGGTCTCCTACGAGGTCAAGCCGGCGCCGATGCCGACAGGCACCTACCGCAACATCACCGGCAATCTGGCGTTGAGCTACGGCTTCATCGCCGCTTCGGTGCGCTCGGGACTGCCTTTGTTCCTTGGCGCCTACCCCATCACCCCGGCGTCGGACATCCTGCACGAGCTCAGCAAGCACAAGCGCTTCGGTGTCGTCACGTTCCAGGCAGAGGACGAGATCGCGGGCATCGGAGCAGCACTCGGCGCGGCGTTCGGCGGAGCGCTCGGAGTTACCACGACGTCCGGTCCTGGCATTGCGCTCAAGAGCGAGACGATCGGGCTGGCAGTGTCTTTGGAGTTGCCGCTCGTCGTCGTCGACGTGCAACGAGGAGGTCCCTCGACCGGGCTACCCACCAAGACAGAACAGTCGGACCTCCTGCAAGCCATGTTCGGCCGCAACGGCGAGGCTCCGGTGCCGATCGTGGCGCCACAGTCTCCGGCTGACTGCTTCGCCGCGGCCGTCGAGGCGGCCAGGATCGCGGTCACATATCGGACACCGGTGCTGCTCCTCTCCGACGGCTATGTCGCCAACGGTTCCGAGCCATGGCAGCTGCCTGATGTCGAGCGGCTCCCCCGCATCGACCCCAGATTCGCGACCGAGCCGAATTCGGAGACTGAGCCCGGGCAGGCGGCATTCTGGCCGTACCAGCGCGACCCCGAGACGTTGGCGCGCCCCTGGGCAGTGCCTGGCACGTCGGGTCTGGAGCACCGGATCGGCGGCCTGGAGAAGGCGGATGGCTCGGGCAACATCTCTTACGACCCTGGCAATCACGACTTTATGGTGCGCACTCGCCAGGCCAAGGTCGACCGCATCGCTGAGTCTTTGCCCCCGATGGAGATCGACGACCCCAGCGGCGAGGCCCAACTGCTCGTGCTCGGCTGGGGTTCGACGTACGGGCCAATCGGGGCGGCGTGCCGGCTGCTGCGCGCCTCAGGCCATCGGGTCGCGCAGACGCATCTGCGCCACCTGAACCCGTTCCCAGCTGACCTCGGGGCGGTGATACGTCGCTACGATCGCGTCGTCGTACCGGAGATGAATCTCGGCCAGCTAGCGCTGCTGCTACGCGCGAAATACCTCGTCGACGTCGTCAGTTACAACCAGGTGCGCGGCCTACCGTTCACTGCTGGTGAGCTAGTCGATGTCTTGGCTACGACGCTTGAGGATCTGGAGTCATGACTATCGATCTCCCCCTGCCAGGCATCCGCGACGTGCCTCATGCCGACGCGCCGAGCACGCGCAAGGACTTCGCCTCCGACCAAGAAGTTCGGTGGTGCCCCGGATGCGGGGACTATGTCGTGCTCGCGGCGGTGCAGGGCTTCTTGCCCTCGCTCGGCGTCAAGCGCGAGAACCTCGTCTTCGTGTCCGGCATCGGCTGCTCCTCGCGCTTCCCCTACTACCTGCAGACGTACGGGGTGCACTCAATCCACGGTCGGGCTCCAGCCATCGCCACCGGTCTGGCGACAACGCGGCCGGACCTCTCGGTGTGGGTTGTCACGGGCGATGGTGACGCCTTGTCGATCGGCGGCAACCACCTCATTCATGCGCTGCGCCGCAACGTCAACCTGACGATTTTGCTGTTCAACAACCGCATCTACGGCCTGACGAAGGGTCAGTACTCGCCGACCTCCGAGCCCGGCAAGATCACGAAGTCAACTCCGGCCGGCTCGGTCGACCGGCCTTTCAACCCCGTCTCCCTCGCCCTCGGAGCCGAGGCGACGTTCGTGGCCCGCACGCTGGACTCCGACCGGGCACATCTCACATCGGTGCTACAGGCAGCTGCGGCGCACCGCGGTGCCAGCCTGGTCGAGATCTACCAGAACTGCCCCATCTTCAACGACGGTGCCTTCGACGTCATCAAGGACCCCGAGCAGGCGGAGGCGCGGCTTGTCCATCTCGAGCATGGCACGTCGGTGCGCGTCGGCGACAAGGAGTGGGTCCACGACGTCGCCGCTGACGACCCAAGCCAGGCGTTCGAGATCTCCCGCCTCGACGACGGCACCATGACACACGTGCCAATTGGCATCTTCCGGCAGGTCGAGCGTCCGACGTATGACGACCTGGTGCGCGGTCAGATCAGCGCGGCAATCGCCGCCGAAGGCGAGGGAGATATGGCGCAGCTGATCGCCGGCACCGACACCTGGACTGTCACACCCGCCGGGTAGTGAAGACGCCGCTGGAGGAGCGGACGAACTTCTTGGTGGCCGACGTCGTCAGACGCCAGTACCAGTGCCCCGTGCGCGGCGCTCCCACCGTGAATCGGTAGCGACCATGATCCCCCGCCCGTGCGGTCCGAACGTGCTTCCAACCGCAACTGGCACAGTTCCGCTTCTCCAGATGCACCCACCGATGCGCATAGCCGGGCCCCACGCGGCCGTGAAGGCGACCGCTGCGGTCCTCGATGCGTCCGATGATGAGGCGGTGCACCGCCAGCTGAGTTGCGGCCCGAGCGGGCTTGTACGCCGCATCTCCGGTGAACCGAACCTGGTACCTCGCACTCACCTTGACTGTCGTGCGGAAGTGGAACTCCGGCGCTTTTGTCTGACTCGTGGTCGTGGCGGCCACGTACTGCCATTTGCTGGTGCCACCGACCCTGCGGAACAGGCTTACTCGAACGCCGCTCACGGCTCCCGTTGTGTCGCCCACTGTGGCGACGACCTGGCCGGAGATTGTGACAGTGGCGCCGTAGGGGTGCACGTGGTGAAAGCTCAGGTACCGGATCGTCGTGGCGTATCCGCTCCCGGCCGCAAGGGCTGTCGATGGCTGCGCCGCAGTGGCGGGTGCCGCCATCGGAAGGCTCAGTGCAACGGCGGCGACTCCACTGCTGAGCACGGCGCGCAACGGTCCTGGCATCTGGTCCCCCAGGGGCGTTCGAGTGGTGCCGGAGACCAGCAGGCAACCGGCTCCTGCAACGTAGACCGCGGCTCACAGTTCGCAAAATCGGCCGGTGCCGCAACTCGCGTATGTCAGGGGCAGCAGCCGGAAAGGTCCTGACACCACGCTAGGGTGGGTCGAGTGTCTGAGGATCGCCGTGGCCTGCTCTTCGGCTTAGCGGCCTTTGGGCTCTGGGGGCTCTTTCCGCTGTTTTGGCCGCTGCTGGAACCGACCAGCGCGGGGGAGATACTCGCCCAACGCGTGCTGTGGTCGCTCGTCCTCCTTCTCGCCTTGGTCGCGGCCTTGCGGCGCGGAAGCGCGTTCCGAGCGCTGTGGGTGCAGCCGAGCGTTCGCTATCGGATGATCGGCGCTGGAGTCGTCATCGGGTTTAACTGGTTCACCTACATCTGGGGCGTCAACTCGGGTCACGTCGTTGAGACGTCCCTCGGGTACTACATCAACCCGTTGGTGACCGTGCTCCTTGCGGTAATCGTGCTCGGAGAACGCCTGCGACGGTGGCAGTGGCTGGCGCTGGGAATCGGCTGCGCGGCTGTCATCGTTCTCAGCCTCGAGCTCGGTCGCCCGCCTTGGATTTCGCTGGTGCTCGCGTTCAGCTTCGGCACCTACGGATTGTTGAAGAAGCAAGCGGCGCCTGGTCCCGTCGAAGGTCTGACGTTCGAGGCATTGGTGCTGGCCCCGTTGGCAGCGGCGTATCTCGTCTCACTCACTTACGCCGGACAAGCGTCGTCGTGGTCGAACGGCCCCTGGCACGTCGTACTCCTCGCCGCTACCGGACTGGTGACCGTCTTGCCTCTGCTGTGTTTCGCAGGCGCCGCCAACCGGATTCCGCTCAGCACCCTGGGGTTGTTGCAGTATCTGGCTCCGACACTGCAGTTCCTCATCGGAGTGCTGATCTTCCGTGAGCCGATGTCTCCGGTCCGCTGGATCGGCTTCGGGCTGGTGTGGCTAGCGCTCATGATGTTGACCGCTGACTCACTGGCCGCAGCGCGCGGGAACACCGTTGCGCGTCGACGGGCCTCCGCCGCCGCAGATGCCGACACATCCGCAACAGCAGTGGTTTGAGCCGTTAGTCGGCCAAAGATCCTAGGCAGTGCGCTTCGTCACGAGCTCACACAGCGCATCGAGAGCTTGCCGCGCCGGCACATCGGGCAGCTGGTCGAGCAGCTGGCGAGCAGACTCGACCCGACCCTGCACTTCAGCACGGGCGTCTGAGAGGACTTCTGAGTTGCGGAGCAAGTGCAAGGTCTCGGCATGCTCACGTTCGTCAGAGAGCGGTCGGCCGAGCAGTTCGAGCAGACGTGAGCCCGCCTGCGGTTTCTGCCGGGCCAGCAGAGTGGGGAGCGTGGGAATTCCCGCCCGCAGGTCCGCGCCTGCCGGCTTCCCGAGCTGCGCGGTGTCGCTGGCGATATCGAGGACATCGTCAGAGAGCTGAAACGCCGTACCGATCTGTTCACCGAAGTCGGTGAGCGTCTGCTCCACGTCAGAGTCGACTCCGGACAGTCGGGCGCCGAAACGAGCGGAGGTGGCGATCAGCGATCCAGTCTTATCAGCCACAACCGAGAGGTAATGCTGTACGGGGTCTTCACCGCTGGGCGGGCCGATCGTCTCGCGGATCTGTCCCTGGACCAGGCGAGCGAACGTCTGCGCCTGGATACGGACACAGCTCGGGCCGAGCTCCGCGACGATATCGGAAGCTCGGGCGAACAGAAAATCTCCGGTCAGAATGGCAACGCTGTTACCCCACCGAGAGTTGGCAGTGGCTGCGCCGCGACGAAGCTCTGCCTCGTCCATCACGTCGTCGTGGTACAGGGTGGCCAGATGCGTCAGCTCGACCACGAGCGCCGCGGGCACGATGCCGGCGGACTGCGGATCACCGAACTCAGCGGCAAGGACCACGAGCAGCGGCCGGAACCGCTTTCCGCCCGCGTCGAGAAGATGCCTAGCGGCTTCCGTGACGAAGCTGATGTCGGACTCGACGGATCTGGCCAGCTCCTTCTCGATCTCGGCGAGCCGGGACCGCACTCGCTGTTCGAGCGCAGCGTCGTCGACGGAAAGATCTAGCGTTGACGGCCGCACGATGTCCTATGCCCCTTGATTGATGATCAGCGGATGAACTCGCCGGCTTGGCGAGCCAAGTCCAGCACCGGCTGAGGCATGATCCCCAGCACAAGAGTCATCGTTGCACCAATTGTGATTGCCGCGGTCGTCAGGACGCTGGGAACCGCCACGGCAGGACCGTCTCCAACGGGGTCGGAGAAGAACATGAGCACGATCACTCGGACGTAAAAGAACGCGGCAACGACGCTCATGAGCACGGCGACGACCACCAACGGCCATGCGCCACCGGCCCAGGCGGCCGTGAACACCACCCACTTGCCGGTGAAGCCGCTCGTCAGGGGAATGCCGGCGAATGCCAGGAGGAAGAAGGCGAAGACGCCTGCCACGAGCGGCGACTCCTTGCCCAGTCCCGCCCAGCGCGACAAATGCGTGGTCTCACCACCCGCGTCACGGACGATGGTGACAACCGCGAACGCCCCGATCGTCGCGAACCCGTACGCGACGAGGTAGAACAGCACGGCTTGCATGCTCGTGACCCCAAAGGAGCCGGCTGTGACTGTCTGCGCACCAACGAAGCCGGTGATGATGAAGCCCGCATGAGCGATGGATGAGTAGGCGAGCATGCGCTTGACGTCGGTCTGAGTGATCGCAAGAACCGAGCCCACAGCCATCGTCACGGCGGCGATGATCCACATGATGGGCTGCCAGTCCCAGCGGCTGGCACCGAACGCGACATAGAACACCCGCAGGAGCGCCCCGAAAGCGGCGATCTTCGTGCACGCCGCCATGAACGCCGTGACGGCGGTCGGCGCTCCTTGATAGACGTCCGGAGTCCATGCGTGGAACGGAGCCGCGCTGACCTTAAAGAGCAGGCCAACCGCGACCAGGCCCATCCCTATCAGCAGCAGACCGCTGGCTCCGGCGCGCGCTGTGACCGCTTGGTCGATCCGACCGAACTGCATGCTCCCGGCGAAGCCGTAAACCAAGGCGATCCCGTACAGAAGGAACGCCGAGGAGAAGGCACCGAGCAGGAAGTACTTCATCGCCGCCTCCTGGCTGATGAGCCGTCTCCTGCGGGCTAGGCCACACAGCAGATACAGCGGCAGTGAGAGCACCTCCAGCGCGACGAACAACGTGATGAGGTCGTTGGCCGCCGGAAACAGCAGCATCCCGCCCAGAGCAAACAGCACGAGCGGGAAGACCTCGGTGTGCTCGATGCCCTGACTTGCGGCCTCGCGTTCGCCTTCCGTGCCAGGGAGAGCAGCCGCCTGGCCGGCGAAGGCAGTCAGCCCGCCCTCGAGGGAGCGCTCGGCGAAAAGCAGCACGCTGATCAAGGCGAAGACCAGCAGGGTGCCCCAGAGAAACAGCGTTGGACCGTCGACGGCAATAGCCCCCGCTGCCTGCAGGCTACCGAGTGCAACTCCACCGTGAGACGGCGCCGCCGCCGCAACCAGCACGACGGCCAAGAGGGCGCCGACGATGGCGAGAATCGTGAGCACCGTCTGCATGACGTAGCGGAGTCGCTGCTGCGCGAAGGCCTCGACCAGCACACCGACGAGAGCTGCCCCAAAGATGATCAGCAGCGGCGACAGAACCGCGTAGTCGAGCGACGGTGCATTGAAGGCCGGAAGAGCCGCCCTCACTGGTTCGCCCCCGAAGGCTGAGCAGCCACCGTGGGCTGCGGATCGCTGGCTCCCACCTGGTGCAGGAACGCGTTGACGGTCGGATTAATGACGCTCAGCGCAGGCTTCGGAAAGAACCCGAGCACGACGAGCAGCACCAGCAGCGGGGCTAGCGCTGCAACCTCGCGCCCGCGCAGGTCGGGGATTTGGCGGATGGACTCTCGCACCGGACCGGTCATCGTCTGCTGGTACATGAGCAGGATGTACAGCGCCGCAAGCACCATACCGAGCGTTGCGAACACCGCCGCGACCACCGAGGTGGTAAACGTTCCGGCGAGCACGAGGAACTCGCTGACGAAGGGTGACAGCCCAGGCAGGGACAAGCTCGACAGTCCCGCCACCAAGAAGACACCGGCAAGCACCGGGGCTACCCGTTCCACTCCGCCGTAGTCACTGATCAGCTTCGAGCCGCGTCGGCTAATGAGGAAGCCGGTGACGAGGAAGAGCGCCGCAGTCGAGAGCCCGTGATTGAACATGTAAAGAATCGAGCCCGTCTGCGACTGACTGGTGAACGCGAAAATGCCTAGCACGATGAAGCCGAAATGGGAGATCGAGGTGTAGGCGATCAACCGGCGGATGTCGTTCTGCCCCACCGCCAACAGAGCGCCGTAGAGCACAGAGATGACCGCCAACGCGATCACGACCGGCGATGCCCACCGCGACGCCTCCGGAAAAATCCCGAGGCAGAACCGCAGCATGCCGAACGTGCCGATCTTGTCGAGCACGCTGACGAGCAGAACCGAGGTCCCCGATGTCGCTTCACTCGCAGCGTCGGGCAGCCAGGTGTGCACCGGCCACATCGGTGCCTTGATGGCGAACGCCACAAAGAAGCCCAAGAACAGCCATCGCTCAGTGGACGTACTCATGCTTCCAGAGAGGTGCATGAGGTCCTGCAGCAGGTACGACGGCTTGCCCGTGGCGCGTGCCGAGACGACGTACAGACCAATCACCGACGCCAACATCAGCAGACCGCCGAAGAGGCTGAACAAAAGGAACTTGACCGCGGCGTAGGACCGCCGGGTGCCACCGAAGCCGCCGATAAGGAAGTAGAGCGGAATCAGCGTCGCTTCGAACAGTACGTAGAACAAGAAGACGTCCGTTGCCGCGAAGACGCCGAGTGCGAGACTTTCAAGAGCGAGCACCCAGGCGAAGAAGGAGGCGCTGCCCCAGCGCCCCTCGTCGGCGTCGCGCCAGGACGCGAGGATTACCACAGGGGTCAAGATCGTGGTCAGCAATGTCAGGACCAGGCCGAGGCCGTCCAGTCCCAGCGCGTAGTGCGCACCGAACGCCGGTATCCAGTCGCGGTTCTCGACGAACTGAAAGCCGCCACCGGCCTTGAACTGCACTGCGACGATCACGGACACCACGAACGTCAGCAGCGAAACGCCGAGTGCGACAACGCGCGCGGAGCTACCACTGCGGAGCAGCATCACGACGACGGCGCCGAGCAGCGGAAGCCCCGCAAGAAGAGTGAGCCACGGAACAGAGGTCGTGCTGCCGGTCATCCGAGCCTCACGACCAGCAAGGCCAACACCACGAACACCGAGCCACCGAGCATGGAAAGCGCGTACGTGCGCACAAAACCGGTCTGCCAGCGCCGTACCCGTGCCGACGTGCCACCGACGACTGCTGCGACGCCGTTGACGATGCCGTCGAGTCCCTCACCGTCGAAGCGAACCAGCGACTGCGTGAGCCGCCGCCCTGGACGCATGAAGGCTGCCTCGTTGAGGGCATCACCGTACAAGTCAGCCCGTGCCGCTCGGGTCAGTAGCGAGGCCTGCGCCGGCGCCTCCGCCGGAATCCGGTCGCGCCGATAGACGAAGAACGCTACCGCGATGCCAGCTGCGACGAACAGCAGCACGAGCGCTGTGAGCACCCACGAGGCCAATGCCGGATTGGCGACCTCCTGCACCCCGACGACCGGCTTCAGCCAGTTGACGATCCAGTCGTTGAACAGCAAGGCACCGCCCACAGCCGAACCTGCCGCCAGAATGATCAGCGGCACAGTCATCACCAGTGGCGCCTCATGCGGATGTGCCTCCTCAGGCCAACGCTTCTCGCTGAGGAACGTCATGATCATCAGTCGGGTCATGTAGAACGCCGTGATGCCTGCGCCCACGAGCGCGGTTACTCCGATGTAGGCGTTGTCGTTAAAAGCCGCCTCGATGATGCGGTCCTTGGACCAGAAGCCCGCGAAGCCCGGAAATCCGATGATGGCGAGGTAGCCGCACGCGAACGTGATGAAGGTGATCGGAAGCGCCGACCGCAGGGCGCCGTACCTGCGCATATTGACGTCGTCGTCCATGGCGTGCATCACCGATCCGGCGCCGAGGAACAGGTTCGCCTTGAAGAAGCCATGCGTAAGCAGGTGGAAGATCGCGAAGGCGTAGCCCGCCGGACCGATACCGGCAGCCAGCATCATGTAGCCGATCTGGCTCATCGTGGACCCGGCGAGCGCCTTCTTGATGTCGTCCTTGGCGCATCCAATGACGGCACCCCACAGCAGCGTCACGGCGCCGACGATCGCGACCGCGGTCAGCGCCACCTGCGACTGGGCGTAGACGAAGTGCGAGCGCGTGACGAGATAGACCCCCGCAGTCACCATCGTGGCGGCGTGAATCAGCGCCGACACCGGGGTAGGACCCTCCATGGCGTCGAGTAGCCAGCTCTGCAGCGGCACCTGAGCCGACTTGCCGCAAGCGCCAAGCAGTAGAAGCAGTCCCAGCACGGTGGCCAGCGCCGTCGACGCATGTGGCATGCCGGCCGCCACACCAGCGAACGATGTGCTTCCGAACGACGCGAACATCAACATGATGGCCAGCGCCATCCCGATGTCGCCGACGCGGTTGACGAGAAAGGCCTTCTTGGCGGCCACTGCCGCCGACGGCTTGTACTGCCAGAAGCCGATCAGCAGGTACGACGCGAGGCCGACGCCTTCCCAGCCGAGGAATACGGCCAGGTAGTCACTGGTCAGCACCAGTGTCAGCATCGCGGCGACGAAAAGGTTGAGGTAGGAGAAGAATCGGCGGCGCCGGTCGTCGTGGGCCATGTAGCCGATCGAGTAGATGTGGATGAGGCTGCCGACACCGGTGACAAGCAGGACGAACAACGCGGACAGCGGGTCGAACAGCAGAGTGAAGGTGACATGGAAGCTGTGAACGTCGATCCATGTGAACACGGATTGGCGCAGCGCGTGGCTGCTTGAATTCTGCAGATCGACGAAGGCGATGACAGCGAGCACGAAGGAAGCGAGCGGCGTCGCGGTGCCGAGCAGATGACCGTAGCGGTCGGCAACTCTGCCGCCGACGAGCAGCAGCAGCGCAGCGCTGAGAGCGGGCAGCAGAATGATCCACAGCAACAGGCTCATGAATCGGTCCCCCTTGGGCAGCCGGCCATTAGTACTTGAGCAGGCTGGCGTCGTCGACCGACGCGGATCGCCGGGTGCGGAAGATCGTCATGATGATCGCAAGGCCCACCACCACCTCTGCCGCCGCCACCACCATGACGAAGAACGCGGCCACCTGACCGTCGAGGTTGCCAGTCGTGCGGGCGAACGTCACGAACGCGAGGTTGCTGGCGTTGAGCATGAGCTCAACGCACATGAACACCACGATCGCGTTGCGGCGCACCAAGACGCCAACCGTGCCAATGGAGAAGAGCAGCGCCGACAGCACGAGGAACGGAGTAGGGCTCACCTCTCGCTCCGCTCCAACGCTTGAGTCTGCGCTTGCGTCTCCGCTTCCACCTCAGCGATCGCCGAACGGTCGCCCGCGATGTCGCGGACAGTGCCTCTGGACCGCATCACCCGTGAGATGGACAGCTGCGATGGTGTGCCGTCGGGAAGCAGCGCCGGTGTGTCGACGGAGTTGTGCCGAGCGAAGGTGCCAGGCGCAGGCAACGGACCGGGGTGCAGTCCCCGGTCGGCGTAGTCCCGCATACGCTGCCGCACGACGTCGCGCTGGCTTGGCTTCGGTGTCAAGCGCTCGCGGTGCGCCAGCACCATTGCGCCCAGCGCCGCGGTGATCAGCAGGGCGCTTGTCACCTCGAAGGCGAAGACGTACGTGCTGAACAGCAGCGCGGCGACACCGGGGACATTGCCGTCCAGGTTGGCGTTGTTGAGGCCGACGACGGTCCCCACCGTCGTCTGAGCCAGGCCCAGGACAATCAGGACCACGAAAACCAGCCCAATGAGGATGGCGACAAGCCGCTGGCCGCGGAGTGTCTCGACCAGCGAGTCCGACGCATCGACGCCGACCAGCATGAGCACGAAGAGGAACAGCATCAGCACTGCACCGGTGTAGACGATGATCTGCACGGCGAACAGGAACGGCGCTTGCTGAGCGGCGTACAGAACCGCAAGAGACACCATCACAACGGCGAGCAACAGTGCTGAGTGCACCGCCTTGCGCGAGATCACCATGCCGAGCGCGCACACCACCATGAGCGGTGCCAAAATCCAGAAGATGATCACCGCGGCACCTCGCCGTCGGAGGTACTCACTCCTATAGTGCCGGCGCCGCGGTAGTAGTCGCCCTCAGTCTCGCCGAGCAGCATGCCGTGCGGCGGCGCCTCCATGCCTGGGAGCAGCGGCGCCAGCAGGTCCTGCCTCTCGTAGATGAGATCGACCCGAGACGAGTCCGCTAACTCGTACTCGTTGGTCATGGTGAGCGCACGGGTGGGGCACGCCTCGATGCACAAGCCGCACAGGATGCACCGCAGATAGTTGATCTGGTAGACGCGCCCGTAGCGTTCCCCTGGTGAGTACCGACCCTCGTCGGTGTTGTCGGCGCCCTCCACGTAGATCGCATCCGCGGGGCAGGCCCACGCGCACAGCTCACACCCGATGCACTTCTCCAGGCCGTCCGGCCACCGGTTCAGCTGGTGACGGCCATGAAACCGCGGAGCTGTCGCCTTCTTCTCAAACGGGTACTGCTCGGTGACGACTTTGCGGAACATCGTCCGGAAGGTCACTCCGAAGCCGGCTACGGGGTCCCAGACCTGTTCTTTAAGGCTGGCCACGGATTGCCTCCTGTCGCGTTCTCGGCGGCACCGGGTAGCCGCCGGCGAAGGCGTCCTCGTCGGAGGTGTCAACGTCGACGTCCGCGAGGGTCTCCTGCTCGTCTTTCCGCTCGTCGCCGCCGAAGAAGCCGAGCAGGACGAAGATCACCAGCGCCACGGCCGCCGTCCCGAACAGGTATCGCCGGTCGATCGGCCCTTGCAGGGTGAGCGCACGGATGACTGCGACCGCGATGGTCCAGAGAAGTGCAGCCGGGATGAGTACCTTCCAGCCGAACTGCATGAACTGGTCGTAACGCAATCGTGGCAGGGTGCCGCGCAGCCAGATGAAGATGAAGATGAAGAACAGCACCTTGGCGAGGAACCACAGCACAGGCCAGTAGCCGGAGTTGGCGCCCTCCCACAGTGACAGCGGCCACGGTGCGCGCCAGCCACCGAGAAACATTGTCGTGGCCAGCATCGAGACGGTCACCATGTTGATGTACTCGGCAAGGAAGAAGAACGCGAACTTAATGGAGGAGTACTCGGTGTGGAAGCCGCCCACCAGCTCGCCCTCGGCTTCTGCCAAGTCGAAGGGTGCCCGGTTGGTCTCGCCCACCATCGAGATCATGTAGATGGCGAACGACGGGAACAAGATGAGGCCGAACCAGAGATTCTGCTGTGCGCTGACGATCCCTGACGTCGACATGGCGCCGGCGTACAAGAAGACCGCGACAAGCGACAACCCCATGGCGACTTCGTAGGAGATCACCTGTGCTGACGAGCGCAGGGCGCCAAGGAGTGAGTACGTCGAGCCGGACGACCAGCCCGCCAAGACGATGCCGTAGACGCCCACCGAGGCGATCGCCAAGATGTACAGGACGCCTACGGGCAGGTCGGTGAGCTGCAGGGGAGTGGTGACGTCGCTGAACGGCACGGAGACGACCGGGCCGAACGGAATCACAGCTACCGCCATGAAGGCCGCCGTGGCGGCGATGATCGGGGCGGCGATGTAAACGATCCTGTCAACCGCGCGCGGAATCAAGTCTTCCTTGAGCATCAGCTTGACGCCGTCGGCGAGGCTTTGCAGCAGTCCGAAGGGGCCATGCACGTTTGGGCCGATTCGGTGCTGCATACGGGCGACGACACGGCGCTCGAGCCAGATGTTGAACAACGTGAAGACGAGCAGGATCACGAACGCCAGCACGACCTTGATGAGAATCACCCACCAGGGGTCGTGCCCGAACGCATTCAGCGATTGTTCGGCCATCGGCACAGCCTTCATGATCGTGCCCCCGCCTGAACTCGTACGACGGCTCCGGCCGCCAGGCGAGCGTCGCGCGCCAGATTCACTCCGCCGGAGTTCGCCGGCGCCCACACCACGTCGTCGGCGATGTCACCGACCACCCAGGGGAATCCCAGCACAGCAGCACCGGCGGAGAGCACGACCTTGCTGCCCGGTACGAGTCGGAGACGGTCACGCGTGCCTGGAGAGATCACGACGGCGGGAATCCGGGCGGTCGCCTGGAGATGCGGTTCGTTGTCGATGCATCGGCTGTCGTCGAGCAGCAGCCGCCAGGTCGAAAGCACGGCCGTTCCCTCCGGCGCTTCTGCGACCGGCCGAGGAGGCACCGCTGCGAACGGGGAACGCTCCCCGTCCCATGGACCGAGCTCCATCATCTCCACTCGGGCATGCTCAGCGGTGCGGAACCCGAGCGGCCGGCCGAGCTCTTCGGCGATCTCGGCGAGCACTCGCAGGTCAGGCAGCGCCGAAGAGCTGAGCACGGAATCAAACGGCCGCACCCGGCCCTCCCAGTTGACGAACGCTCCGGCACGCTCCTCGATGGGGGCGACCGGCAGCACGACATCAGCCATTTCGGTGACAGCGCTTCGGCGGATTTCCAGGCTCACCGAGAAGTCGACGGCCTCAAGTGCTCGCTTGGCCACTGCGGAGTCGGCCAGATCGTCGATCTCTACTCCACCGACGAGGAGCCCGCGGAGGCTTCCGGAGGCAGCCGCAGCAAGAATCGCGTCGGTGTCGCGGCCTGGAGTCGACGACAACGTCTCGACACCCCAGGCCGCGGCGACGTCGACACGCGCAGCCGGATCCGCCAGCGGGCGTCCACCCGGCAGCAGGTTGGGAAGCAGGCCGGTCTCGAGGGCGCCGCGTTCGCCGGCGCGTCGGGGCACCCAGGCAAGCCGGGCTCCCGTAGCTGCGGCGAGCTCCGCAACGGCGCTGAGCGTGCCCGCAGACGGAGCTGCTCGTTCCCCGACCAAGATCACGCCGCTAGAGTCGAGCGCCGCCTTCTCAGAGCCAACGAGACCTGCCACGACTTGTGCCTCGGTTCCCGGACGAGCCCGAAGCAGGGTTCCCTCGAGCTTGTCCAGGCCGCGTGAGGTGTGCGATGCGACGGAGTAAACCCGGGTCCCGTGCGTTCGGACGGCCTTGCGGAGCCGCAAGAAGATGATGGGAGACTCATCTTCCGGCTCGAAGTTGACCAGCACCACAGCGGTTGCATGCTCGAGGTCCTCATAGGACGCGGCCGGGCGGGCGGCGACGTACGAGGCCAGGAAGTCGGCCTCCTCGGTCGAGAGTGGTCGGGCGCGGAAGTCGACGTCGTTGGTGCCAAGCACCGATCGGGCGAATTTGCCGTACGCGTACGCATCCTCGTTCGGAAGCCGCCCGCCGGCGAGCACGCCCACAGAGCCGCGCGCGGCTGCCAGTCCCCTGGCAGCGACCGCGAAGGCCTCCGGCCAGGACGCCGGCCGCAGCTCTCGCGTGTCCTCGTCGCGCACGAGTGGTCGGGTCAGCCGATCCTCGAGCCGCGCGTACATGAAACCGAACCGGCCCTTGTCGCAGTTCCATTCCTCGTTGACTTGCGGGTCGTTGCCAGCCAGGCGCCGAGTGACTTTGCCCCGGCGGTGATCTGTTCGCAGCGCACATCCGGAGGCGCAGTGCTCACAGACCGAGGGTGTCGAGACAAGGTCGAAGGGACGGGCGCGGAACCGGTACGCCGTGGACGTGAGCGCGCCCACGGGGCAAATCTGAATAGTGTTGCCTGAGAAGTACGACTCGAACGGTTCCTTCTGGTAGATCCCCACCTGCTGCAGGGCTCCGCGCTCGACCAGGGCGATGAACGGGTCACCGGCGATCTGCTCGCTGAAGCGGGTGCAGCGCGCACACAGCACGCAGCGCTCCCGGTCCAGCAAGATCTCGGCCGAGATCGCGATCGGCTTCTCGAAGGTGCGCTTGGTCTCCAGGAACCGTGTCTCACCGGCTCCATTCGTCAGAGCCTGGTTCTGCAGCGGGCACTCGCCGCCCTTGTCGCAGACCGGGCAATCCAGCGGATGATTGATGAGCAGGAACTCCATGTTGCCCTGCTGCGCCTTGTCAGCGACTGGGGACGTGTGCTGCGTGCGGACGACCATGCCGTCTGCCACGGCAAGCGTGCAGGACGCCTGAGGCTTCGGAAGAGGCCGGCCGTTGCCGGCGTCGGGAATCTCCACCAGGCACTGCCGGCAGGCGCCGACCGGGTCGAGCAGTGGGTGGTCGCAGAACCGCGGTATCTGCACACCGATCTGCTCGGCCGCCCGGATGACCAGAGTGCCCTCCGGAACTGTGACCTCGATGTCGTCGATGGCCAACGTGACCGTCTTGACGAGCTCGGTGCTCGACACGTCGGTGGCGGTCACGCGCCGGCCCCCACGGGAGCGAACAGCGTGGACACGGCGGGATCGAACGGACAGCCGCCCTCGGTCAGGTGCGCGAGGTACTCGCTTCGGAAGTACTGAATTGAGGACGTGATCGGCGACGTCGCTCCGTCACCGAGCGCGCAGAACGCCCGGCCGAGGATGTTGTCGCAGAGGTCGACGAGCTTGTCCAGTTCTGCCTCGGTGCCGTTGCCGTGCTCCAGCCGGTCGAGCGTCTGGACCAGCCACCAGGTGCCTTCCCGGCACGGAGTGCACTTGCCGCAGCTCTCGTGCTTGTAGAACTCCGTCCAGCGCAGCACAGCCCGCACGACGCAAGTCGTCTCGTCGAAGATCTGCAGCGCTTTGGTGCCTAGCATCGAGCCGACGGCCCCGACCGCTTCGTAGTCCAGCGGTACGTCGAGGTGCTCGTCGGTCAGTACCGGCGTCGACGAGCCGCCTGGTGTCCAGAACTTGAGCCGGTGACCGCGGCGCACCCCTCCGGAGATGTCGAGCAGCTGACGCAGCGTGATGCCGAGCGGAGCCTCGTATTGCCCGGGTTGCTCCACGTGCCCGGACAGTGAGTACAAGGTCATGCCTTTGGATTTCTCGGTGCCCATGCTCGCGAACCAGTCGGCACCGTTTGCGACGATGCACGGGACAGAGGCGATCGACTCAACGTTGTTGATGACGGTCGGTCGTGCGTAGAGACCGGCCACGGCAGGAAACGGCGGCCGCAGTCGAGGCTGGCCGCGGCGTCCCTCGAGCGAGTCGAGCATCGCCGTCTCCTCGCCGCAGATGTAGGCACCTGCTCCCGCGTGGACGACGACGTTCAAGTCGAAGCCGGAGCCATGAACGTTTCTGCCGAGGTGACCGGCGCGGTACGCCTCCTCCACGGCGTTCTGCAGTCGGCGTACGACGTGAAGCACCTCACCTCGCACGTAGATGAACGCGTGCGCCGCGCGGATGGCGTACGACGCAATGATCACTCCCTCGAGGAGGGTGTGCGGGCTCGCCAGCATGAGCGGGATGTCCTTGCAGGTGCCCGGCTCGGACTCGTCTGCGTTCACCACTAGGTAGTGCGGCTTGTCGTCGCCTTGCGGAATGAATGCCCACTTCATGCCGGTCGGGAAGCCGGCACCGCCTCGCCCGCGGAGTCCCGAGGCCTTCACCAAGTCGATCAGGTCGTCGGGCTTGGAGTCCAGCGCCTTGCGCAGCGCGGCATAGCCGCCGGTGCGTTCGTACGAGCCAAGCGTCCAGGCCTGATCGGTGTCCCAGTTGTCGCTCAGCACAGGAGTGAGGAGGTCCGTCATCCGCCTTCCTTCCCGCTGTGCTGGTCAGCATCGATGGGCGCGTCGGTTTTGCCACCAACCACATCGGCCGGTGACTCCTCCACATGCGTCTCGGTCTCCGCACGGCTGGTGTCAGCCTGCGCGGCCGCACCTACCCTAGAGTCGGCCAAACGGCCGGTGGTAAAGCGCCCCTCGTCCGCGGCCGGAGCCCGCCAGCCCTGCTCTCGGGCCAGCCGCAAGCCAGCCAATGTCGCCGGTCCGGCCGCAGGCCCCTCGTCGACTCGTCCGTCGGGGAAGCCGGCGAGAACCCGCTCGGCTTCCGTCCAGCTGCAGATGCGTGCACCTCGAGTGGCCTGCACCTCCTGGCCGCTGCGCAGCGCGTTGACCAGCTGCACGGCCGACTCGGGAGTCTGGTTGTCGAAGAACTCCCAGTTCACCATGACGACAGGCGCGTAGTCGCACGCAGCGTTGCACTCGACGTGTTCGAGCGTGATCGCCTCGTCGTCTGTGGTCTCGTCGTTGCCCACGTTGAGGTGCTCCTGAAGCCGCTCGAAGATGGCGTCGCCACCCATCACTGCGCACAAGGTGTTGGTACACACACCGACGTGGTAACGGCCGACTGGCCGGCGCTTGTACATCGTGTAGAACGTCGCAACGGCCGACACCTCCGCTGCCGTGAGGTTCAAGACAGCGGCGCACGACTCGATGCCCTGCGCTGTCACGTACCCCTGGACGCTCTGCAGCAGGTGCAGCATCGGCAAGAGAGCAGAACGAGGCTCTGGATAACGATCGGCGATCTGGCGCATCTCCGCGATCGTCGCCTCGGTGACCTGTGCCGTCATCAGCGGTCGACTCCACCCATCACGGGGTCGAGGCTTGCCACGGCCACGATGACATCGGCGATCATGCCGCCCTCGCACATCGCGGGGGCGGCCTGGAGGTTCACGAACGAGGGGTCACGGAAGTGCGCCCGGTAGGGGCGCGTGCCGCCGTCTGAGACCACGTGGCAGCCGAGCTCGCCGCGCGGGGACTCAAGAGCGAAGTACGCCTGCCCGGTTGGAACCCGGATCCCTTCGGTGACGAGCTTGAAGTGGTGGATCAGCGCCTCCATGGACTCGCCCATGATGTGGCGGATGTGGTCGAGGGAGTTGCCCATCCCGTCGGAGCCGATCGCCAGCTGTGCGGGCCAGCCGATCTTCTTGTCGCCGATCATCACCGGCATCCCGTCCATCTTCCGCAACCGGTCGGCAGCCTGCTCGATGATGCGCAGCGACTCCCACATCTCGTCCAGGCGGATGCGGAACCTGCCGTAGGCGTCTGCGGTGTCACGGGTGATGACGTCGAAGTCGTAGGTCTCGTAGCCGCAGTACGGCTGCTCCTTGCGCAGATCCCAAGAATACCCCGTGGAGCGCAGCACAGGGCCGCTGATGCCGAGAGCGAGGCAGCCCGCGAGGTCGAGGTACCCGACTCCGACAAGGCGCTTCTTGAAGATCGGGTTCGCGTTGCAAAGATCGGCGTACTCGGGCAGCCGCTTTTTCATCAGCGCCACGAACTCGTCGATCTTCTCAAACGCCGCCGGAGGAATGTCTTGGGACACTCCGCCTGGCCGTATGAACGCATTGTTCATGCGCTGACCGGTGATCAGCTCCAACAGGTCGAGACAGAGCTCGCGCTCCCGGAAGCCGATCGTCATCACGGTGAGCGCGCCGATCTCATAACCACCGGTCGCGATTGCCACGAGATGGGAGGCGATACGGTTGATTTCGAGCAACAGGACCCGCATCACCGTCGCCTTCTCCGGGATGTCGGCCTCGATGTCGAGAAGGCGCTCCACCGCCAGGCAGTACGCGGCTTCATAGTGCAGGTTCGCCAGATAGTCCATCCGGGTGCACAAGGTCACGCCCTGCACCCAGTTGCGGTACTCCATCGTCTTCTCGATGCCGGTGTGCAGGTAGCCGATTCCGCAGCGGCACTCAGTGACCGTCTCGCCGTCAAGCTCGAGGATCAGCCGGAGTACGCCGTGGGTCGAAGGATGTTGGGGCCCCATGTTGACGACGACGCGCTCCCCGGCCTCCGCATCGATACCCGCGACGACGGAGTCCCAGTCCTGGCCGGTGACCGTGAAGACCTTGCCGGCGGTCGTCTCCTGAGCCGGGGCGTAGGCGTCTTGGTGCAAGGTGTCGGTCATCAGCTGTATACCCTCCGCAGTTCTGGTGGCGGAATTTCCGCGCCTTTGTACTCCACCGGGATGCCGCCGAGGGGGTAGTCCTTGCGCTGCGGATGACCCGGCCAGTCGTCGGGCATCTCGATACGGGTAAGTGCCGGGTGTCCATCGAAGACGATGCCGAAAAAGTCGTAGGTCTCCCGTTCGTGCCAGTCGTTGGTGGGGTAGACCGCCACCACCGACGGAATATGCGGGTCCGCTTCGGGGCAGGTGACTTCGACCCGAATGCGTCGGTTATGGGTCATCGACAACAGGTGGTAAACCGCGTGCAGCTCGGCTCCGAGTTCGTGCGGGAAGTGCACTCCGCTGACGCCGCTGCAGAACTCGAACCGCAGCTGTGGATCGTCGCGCAGCGTGCGCATGACGCTCACCAGCTCTTCACGTCGCACGTAGAACGTGATCTCGCCACGATGGATCACGACTTTGCTGACGGCGTCAGGCAGGCCACCGTCTGCCAACGCGTTGTCGAGCCGGTCGGCCGCTGCATCGAACCAGCCCCCGAAGGGACGTGACGTCGCCCCCGGGATGGCGACGGGACGGACCAGGCCGCCGTACCCGGAGGTATCACCGGAGCCGACGCCGCCGAACATGCCATGCCGTACGTCGACGATGTCGAGCTCCTGCTCCCGCGGTAACGGGCCGGGGTCGTCGGCGAGAACAGTCGATGCGTCGTTCAGCGACTTGTCCTGGATCGAGCGCTCAGCGACGGGCTTGTCGAGCATCGACCGTTCGCCGACCGGCTTCTCCGGTCCTCTGGTCGGTTGGCCTGCTGGCGGCTCCTCGGCGGTCTTGTCGTCGTCGTCGTCGCTCATCGCAGCAGTCCTCGCATCTCAGACGTCGGGGTAGCAGTGAGCGCCAGCTGCTCGCGCTGCTCGATCTCGGAGGTGCGGTCGGCACCGAGCTTCGCGTTTTGGATGTCCTCGTGCAACTTGAGAATGGCGTGGATCAGCATCTCGGGCCGCGGTGGGCAGCCCGGCAGGTACATGTCCACGGGTACAACATGGTCGACCCCCTGCAAGATCGCGTAGTTATTGAACATGCCGCCGCTGCTGGCGCAAACTCCCATCGCGAGCACGTACTTGGGGTTCGCCATCTGGTCGTAGATCTGGCGAAGAACCGGTGCCATTTTCTGGCTCACCCGACCGGCGACGATCATCAGATCCGCATGCCGAGGTGACGCACGGAACACCTCCATGCCGAACCTGGCGAGGTCATAGCGCGGGCCGCCGGACGTCATCATCTCGATGGCGCAACAGGCCAATCCGAACGTCGCGGGCCACAGCGAGGCCTTGCGGAAGTAGCCCGCCATTCCCTCGACCGTGGACAGCAGTACGCCCGACGGCAGCTTGTCTTCAATGCCCATGACCAGTCCTCAGTCCCACTCGAGTCCGCCGCGTCGCCACACGTAGGCGTAGGCCACAAAGACGGTCGCCAGGAAAACCACCATTTCGATCAGACCGAATGCCTTGAGACTGTCGAAATACACAGCCCACGGAAACAAAAAGATGATTTCGATGTCGAAGACGATGAAAAGCATCGCCGTGATGTAGTACTTTACGGGGAACTTGCCGCCGCCAATGGGTTGCGGGGTAGGTTGGATGCCGCATTCGTAGGAGTCCAGCTTGGCGCGGTTGTACCGCTTGGGTCCGAGGAAGTTACTCGCCAGCACCGAGAACATCGCAAAGCCGGCGGCCAAAGCTCCGAGGCCGAGGATCGGTATATAGGGATTCACGCCGAATCCCTCCCCTCTGAAGTTCTTGTGCAGGTGCAGCAGAATGTGCGCGTCGCCATCCTAGAACCCGGCTTTCCTCACGCCGCCGGAGCAAGCCTGGACAGGCCGTTGATGATGCGGTCCATGGCGTCACCGTCGGTCGGGTCGGTCAGATTCGCCATGAGCTTGATCAGGAAGCGCATCAACGTGGGTCGGGGAAGGCCGTAACGCGTTGCCAGGCGCATGATCTCCGGGGAACCGATGGCTTGCACGAACAGGCGGCCCAGCGTGTAGTAGCCGCCGTACCGGGCATCGAGCGCACCGGCGTACGCATGCAGCGCGCGTTCACTGCCCGCACGAGTGCCACGGCTGTGCGCGGACGCGATCGTTTCGGCTGCCAGCTCACCGGACTCCATGGCATAGGCAATGCCCTCGCCGTTGAAAGGATTGACCATGCCCCCGGCGTCTCCGACCAGCATCAGGCCACG
This sequence comes from Propionibacteriales bacterium, assembly GCA_038252945.1. GTDB lineage: Bacteria > Actinomycetota > Actinomycetes > Propionibacteriales > Nocardioidaceae > JAUJOE01. The sequence continues at coordinate 42,482 of JBBSHN010000006.1, forward strand.
GTCGTAGTGCGGCTTGCGGTTGAAGCCCATGGGAAGCGCCGCTCCGCGGACTGGAGCCGTCCGTTGCGGCTCACGAAGTCCCCACTCGGCCGGCGTAGAGTCGAGCCAGGCGCGTAACAGGTCTTTGTAGTCGACGTGCTGGAAGGCCTTGGACGTGTTGAGGATTCCAAGGCCGACATTGACCGTGCCGTCCCCTACTCCGAAGATCCAGCCGTATCCGGGGAGCAGCGAGCTCTTTCCAGGTGTGCCGTCCCAAAGTTCCAGCCACGACTCGAGCCAGTCGTCGGATGTCCGGGGGCTTGAGTAATAGGTGCGTATAGCGACCCCGAGCGGCCGGTTGCTCCGCTTCTGGATCCCCAGAGCGAGACCCAACCGGCTGGAGTTGCCGTCGGCGGCGATCACGACAGGCGCTCGGTAGGTGACCTCCCGACCGGCCTTGCGCCCGGCATCGTCGACCGGCCGCGCGATCACGCCCGCGACGCGGCCAGAAGCATCGTCGAGCACCGGCCCCGTGACCGTCGTACGCTCCTGCAGCCGTGCTCCGGCCTTTTGCGCGTGCCGGGCCAGCGTGGCATCGAAGTCGTAACGGGTGCGCACCAAACCGAAGTCGGGGTACGCCGACAGGTCCGGCCAGGGCAGTTGGAGGCGATGGCCACCGCCGACAATGCGCAAACCCCGGTTCTTCACCCAGCCAGGCTCGCTGGTGTCGATTCCCAGCTTGACCAGCGACTTGACCGCTCGCGGAGTCAGACCGTCTCCGCAGACCTTCTCTCGTGGAAACGCTGTCTTCTCCAGTAGGAGGACATCCAGACCAGACTGAGCCAGATAGGTGGCGGCCGTGGAGCCTCCCGGTCCGGCTCCCACTACGATGACGTCAGCATGCTGATCGGCGCTCAGCGATGTCGTCACAATGGTCCTCGCTCGTCGCCCTCTTATTCTGCCCTCTACCGCAAGTGAAAAATTTCACGAGCGACTGTGGCAAGTCTACGACGACAGTCAGACCGCCACTACTACGAAGTTATGCCGTAGGTGTGTTCGACGCGCAACGTGGCGATGAGCCGCTTGTCGCCGACCATGGCAGCCCGGTAGTCGTCCCAGTCGGGGTGCTCTTGGCCTTGGACGTCGCGATACAACTGGATGAGACTCCCTACCACCGGGTCGTTCGGTGCCTGCGCCACTGCGGAGAGCTGCACGGTGCCCTCCAGAACGGCGTAGGACCATCCGTCGCGGCCTGACACGAACATGGACGCTCGCGGGTCGCGGCGCAGGTTACGGACCTTCGCGCGGTCGTCTGTCACCGAGATCCGCAGTGCTCCCTGCTCCAGGTCGAGGACGAACCCCACATGAGACATCTGTGGTCGCCCGTCGCGCTTGATCGTCGCGAGCACGCCGAGGTTCCGTTCTGCCGCCGCCTGCAGCAGCTCCGGTCGCATCACCATCACCATCGTTCCCTTCCCTCTTCCGTTGAGCCGTCAGTCGTGGTTCGTTGAGGCGTCACTCGTGGTGCATCGAGTCGTCAATTGTGGTTCCTCGAGCCGGGCGTGTGCACCGGCTCAGCAGTTCTCAGCGCATTTCTGCCTCCGAAGCGGTCAGCGGACGGCGCGGTGCAGAGCAACGATGCCGCCTGACAAGTTCCGGTACTCAACCGAACCCCATCCACAACGCGCTATCAACGCCGCGAGCGCCGGCTGATTCGGCCAGGCCGAGATCGACTCGGAGAGATAGACGTACGAGTCGGGATTCGACGACACGCGTCGGGCGATGGCGGGCAGGGCCTTGATGAGGTACTCGCCGTACACCTTGCGGAAAGGCGAAGACGTTGGCGTGCTGAACTCACACACCACGAGCCGCCCACCCGGTTTCGCCACCCGCAGCATCTCCCTCAGGGCGTGGCCGGTGTCGGCAACGTTGCGCAGCCCGAAAGAGATCGTGACAGCGTCGAAAACTTCGTCAGCAAAGGGCAGCCGCAGCGCGTCGCCGGCAACAAAAGGTAGGCGTGGGCGCTCGTGCTTGCCCACCACAAGCATGCCAAGTGAGAAGTCGCAGGGGATAGCGGTAGCACCGGCAAGAGCGAACGGGACGGTACTGGTGCCTGTCCCCGACGCCAGGTCGAGAACCCGCTCGCCTCGACGCGGGTCGACCGCCCGGAGCACCTCCCGCCGCCATCGTCTGTCTTGACGCAGCGACAACACGTCGTTCGTCAGGTCGTAACGTCGCGCGACCTGGTCGAACATCGCCGCCACCTCGGCGGATTGCTTGTCCAGGGAAGCCCGAGGCATACCTCCACCTTCGCACGCCGGCGTGCTAGAGCCTTCCGCCACACCTGCCCCGTACGCTCAAGCCGTGACGACAGCGGCCCGCGATGTGAGGGCGTCCACCACGGTCGCCCGCAGCGTTCGCATCCGCGACCCCGGCTCCCTCGTCGCCTTGTTACCAGAGACCGGACCACTCGCATGGCTGCGTCGAGGCGACGGTCTGGTGGCCTGGGGTCAGACGACTCGGTACGACGCCAGCGGTCCTGACCGGTTCGCCTTCACCGACCAGTGGTGGCGGGACCTCACCTCCCGCGCCCTGGTCCGAGACGACGTCAATGTCCCCGGAAGCGGGTTGCTCGCCTTCGGCTCTCTTGCGTACGCCGACGACCCCGGCTCGTCCACGCTCATCGTTCCGGAAGTGGTGGTCGGACGCCGCGGCGACATCAGTTGGATGACGCGGGTGGCCGCCGGCGGCGTCCCCGGCGTACCCACTCGACCGGCGCCAGCGCCCGGCCCGGTCCGCTCACCAGAGGCGCTGAGATTCAGCGACGGCGCCATGAGCGGCACCGAATGGCAAACCGCCGTGGCCGAGGCGGTTGCCCGCATCCGGGCCGGTCGTCTCAACAAGGTCGTTCTGGCGCGCGATCTGATCGTCGAGCTCGACGCACCCCTTGACGTCCGCGCCCCTCTGCGGAAGCTCTCGGAGGGCTACCCGTCGTGTTGGACGTTCGACGTCGATGGGCTGTTCGGCGCTACTCCGGAACTGTTAGTACGGCGCGAGCGGGGTCTCGTGACCAGTCGCGTACTGGCCGGGACCATTCGCCGTACCGGCGACGATGCGTCTGACCTGGCGCTCGCCGCGTCGCTCGCACGGTCGTCGAAGGACCTGGAGGAGCACGAGTTCGCGGTGCAATCGGTCGCCAAGGCTTTGGCTCCGCACTGTTCGAGCATGAATGTGCCGGAAAGCCCGTTCGTGCTGCATCTTCCGAACGTCATGCATCTGGCCACCGACGTGACCGGAGTCCTCTTCGGGGAGATCAGCTCACTCGGCCTGGCGTCGGCTCTGCACCCGAGCGCCGCTGTCGGCGGCGCACCCACCGCCGCGGCCCTCGAGCTCATCGCTGAGCTCGAGGGCATGAACCGCGACCGATACACCGGGCCCGTCGGCTGGATGGACGCCAGTGGCGACGGCGAGTGGGGCATCGCGCTGCGCTGCGGAGAGTACGACGGGTCCCGGGTTCGGCTCTTTGCCGGCTGCGGCATCGTCTCGGACTCCGATCCAGAAGCCGAGCTGGCCGAGGCCGCCGCGAAGTTCATGCCCATGCGCGATGCGCTCGCTCCGTAAACTGTTCACCGCTCGATGGGCCCCGAGCTACGACAGGCCCTGGCCGGCAGCTTTTCCACCGACTCGCGTCCGTACGCCGAGTCGCGTCCGACATATCCTGAGCTCGCTGTTGCCTGGATGGTGGGACCCCCGCCGCGACGGATCCTCGATCTAGCTGCCGGCACCGGATTGTTCACCACTGGTTCGCGGCCGACCGGGCGCTTCCGGAGATCGCGCGGGTTCTCGTGCCCGAAGGGACCTTGGCGCTGACATGGAACACCCGAGACGAAAGCACCTCGTTCGCCAGGCGTCTCGGCAGCCTCTTGCAACGGGTCCAACCTGTCCCAGGGCACGGCGACTGGGCTACCCGGTCGGTCACGGCGGTCGCGGACTGTGCTCTCTTCGGCCCCCTCGGCTATGCCGAATTTTCGCTCGTCCAGCACATCACCCGAGATCAGCTGGTCAGGCTTGTGGCCTCGCGCTCCTACGTCATCGCACTGCCGGAGGCGCGGCGAGCGGAACTGCTCGATGAGGTGGGCCGACTCTTCGACGCAAACGCCGACTTCGTCACAGAGCGGGGTTCTGGCGAATTGAGCGTGGCGTTGCCCTACCGAACGCAGTGCTGGCGAACGGTGCGTCGCTGATGATTGAGTGACCAGTATGACGATCACCAAGTTCGGGCATGCTTGCGTTCGGATCTCCTCCGGTGACCGAGCGCTGACCATCGACCCGGGCGGATTCACCAGCGCCGACTCGGTTGCAGGCGTCGATGCAGTGCTGATCACGCACGTGCACTTCGACCACTACACGATCGAGCACCTGCAGGAGAACGACGCGCCGGTCTACACCATCGCGGAGGTGGCGCAGCAGATCGCCAAGGACGACCCTGCCGTGCGCGAGCGGGTCACGGTCGTCGGACCCGGACAGACGTTCCAAGCGGCCGGCTTCGCCGTGACCGCAGTCGGTGAGCTGCATGCGCCTGTGCATCCGGAGGCACCGGTGTTCTTCAACAGTGGGTACGTCGTGTGCGCGGAGCAGACCGTCTACCATCCGGGTGACTCCTTCACAGTGCCCGACTCCCAGGTCGACGTCTTCCTCGCGCCGATCAGCGGCCCGTGGCTCAAGTTGGCCGAGTCGGTCGACTTCGCCCGGGCCGTCAAGGCGCCAACGACACTGGCGATACACGAGACGCTTGCCAGCGACATCGGCTTGACGCTCATCGACACGCGGATGCGTGACATGCTTGCGCCATACGGGTCCACCTATCGGCGACTCGAACCCGGCGAGGAGCTCAACCCCGCGTAGATGAGCCTCAGGCGACCCACTTCATCGGGTCGCCCCACCCAAGGTCCTTGACCCCGGCGGCATCCAGGGCCTGCACTGCGAGGGTGCGGTTATACGCCGCGAACGTCAGCACGTGAGCAATCATTCCGCCGTAGGTGAAGACCTCTGGGGGATCGCACAGGGCGTCAACGAACGTCTCGTCGAGGCGCCGGTCCCGCACGAATGAGCGCACCTGGTCGAGGAACTCCGGCCCAACGAGACTGAGCCGCACGCGCATCTGCTCGACGCTCTCGTGCTCCTCGGTCGACCAGTCGTAGTCGCGAGTCTCGAGAGCGCAGATCCACATGTCCATCTGCCCGATCAGCCGCGACAACAGCGTGCGCAAAGTCATTCGGCCGTCTTCGTTGTCGACCGAGACTCGCACCGGTTCGTCGAGCCCTTCATCGGGGAGCTGAGCCGCTCGGTCGACGAGCTCGCCGACGAGCCACACGTGGTGCTCCACCATCTTTTGCAACAAGTCCATGTCAGTCACCTCACTGGAAGCGGGTAGCCGCAGGCCACCCGGTGGATGGAAATGCACGCCGTTGGGAGTGTCGAGCCACACCGGTCGGGTCGGCTTGACCCGCCAGAGGGAAGGCTTAACGCCATATGCCCGGGCGAAGGCCCGAGTGAACGCCTCATGAGAGGAGTACCCGGCCTCAACCGCGATCTGGAGTACTCCTTGCCGACCCGACAAGAGCCGGTACGCCGCACGCTCGAGCAGGACGCGCCGGCGAAATCGGCCCGGCGCCTCGCCCGAGGTCGCACTGACGACTCGGTCGAAGTGAAAGCGTGAGAGATACGCCCGCGCCGCCAGGTCGCTGCCCGAGATCTCGTGGTCGTCAAGTGAGCCGGCCACGGTGTCCACGAACGTCACGAACGTGTCGGTCGACGTGCTCATAGCTTCACTGTGCCTGTTGGGGCCGCCCTCGCGCTTGATCGGGTTTGCGGAGCTCGTTCTCGCCCGCGAGCTCGTGCAACCGGGCAGCAACCTGCCGCCGGGAGTCCCGTGTGACCGGCACCTCGAGCACCCGGATGCCTACGGCGCTTTCGCCGAGGCCGTCCCGCAGCTCCTCAGTCCCCGAGATCCGTTTGTACGGTGTTCCAGTGGCGGCGCACAGCTGCTGCAGCTGCACACCGTGCGGGGTGCCGAAAATTCGCTCGAAGCCAGCCGCGAACCGCGCGTCACCTTGCTCGAGCGTGGCGAAGATCGCCCCGCCATCGTCGTTCTGCACCACGATCGTGAGGTCGGGTCTGGGCTCATCGTGCCCAAGCACCAACGCCGTTGCGTCGTGCAGGAACGCGAGGTCGCCGATGTAGGCGAGGGCACGTGGTGACGATCGCCCCAAGGCGGCGCCGACCGCGGTTGACATCGACCCGTCGATGCCGGACAAGCCGCGGTTGCCGATGATGAGCCGCCGCTCCCCCACCGGATATGGAGTCGCCATGACGTCGAGATCTCGCACCGGGGACGACGACCCGGCGAACAGCAGTGATCCGGGGATTACCGCAAGGGCCACCTCCGCGGCGACTCTGAGTGGAAGGGTGGCGGCTCCTCCGGTGTTCACGAAGTTGTCGACGTGTGCGCTGAGCCGGCTGTCGGCGCCTCTCCAGTTGTTCAGCCACGTGGCGTTGTCCGGCTCCGTAGCATGCGGCAGCGTGTCGACACGTCGTGCGACCCGGCCGGGGTCGGTATGAACTCCACCGGGTCCTGGGGTGCTGATCACGTCGACGTCTGCTCGTGAAATCAGCCGCGTGACCGGCCGCGAGAGTGTCGGGTGTCCGGCGACCACCACACGCTCGATCCGCGCCGCGAAATCCGGCTGTTCGAGCAGCAGTCGGTAACTGCGGATAGCGCAGCGTCCGGTGCGCGCACCGGACGTCGGCTCAGCGAACAGCGGCCAGTTCGCCGACTCGGCCAGCAGGCGCGCCGCCGGGCCCGCCCCGTCGCCGGCCACGACCACGGTACGGCGGCCGGGCGCAAGGACCTCCGCGACAGCTCCTGGAACTGCAAGGTCCTCCTCAACCCCCGGAGCAGCCTCTGTCCACCTCGACTCAGCCACTGAGTCGTACGTCGGTGCGACGAGTGGCTCAGCGAACTGCAGATTGATGTGGGACGGCCCGGGCCGATGCACTGCCGCTTCGACGGCCCGGACTGCAGCACCTCCGTCTCCAGGCTCTACGTCGACGCAGGGCACTCGTGGACCGAACATGCCGACCTGCTCCGTCGCCTGGTTCGCTCCCGTGCCCCGCATCTCAGCCGGCCGGTCTGCCGACAAGACGATCACCGGCTCGCCGACAGACGTCGCCTCCAGCACCGACGGATGCAGGTGCGCGACCGCGGATCCAGACGTGGTCACTACCGCGACCGGTCGATGCGAACCCTTGGCAAGACCAAGGGCCAGGAACCCGCAAGTGCGTTCGTCGATGCGCACGTGCAGCCGCAACCGCCGCATTCGGTCCGCCTCGAAGACCGCCAGCGCGAGCGGTGCCGAGCGGGACCCCGGCGCCAACACCACATCCGTTACGCCGCAGGCGCGTAGCGAGGTCGCCAGCGCTGTGGCCACCTCCGCTGAATCGGTCACGAAGCCTGCTCGTCAAGCCGTGCCGCGCACGCGCTCAGCCGCTTCTGCCACCGCGCCGTGACGGTGGCGTCGGCGGTCACTTCGCGGAGGGACTCGGCGTCGGCCTCCACCCTGCGTACGGTGATGCAGCCACCTGATGGATGGAGCGGAGAGGCCGAGACGTCTGCGGCGAGCATCGTCGCCGTCGCCAGCCCGCATGCGTAGGAGAGGTCCGGGAGCGCGGCGGCCAGTGCTATCCCCGCAGCGAGCCCGACTGAGGACTCCAGCGCACTCGACACCACAACAGGCAACCCGATCTGCTCAGCAAGCAGCAGGCAGCGGCGAATTCCCCCGAGCGGCTGCACCTTCAGAACCGCGACGTCAGCCGCCTGCGCCTCCGCGACGCGAAGCGGGTCCGCGGCCCGGCGGATTGACTCATCGGCAGCGATCGGCACGCCGACTTGCGCTCGCACGGCCGCGAGCTCAGCGACCGTCGTGCACGGCTGCTCGACGTACTCGAGATCGAACTGTGTCAGCACGCCGATCGCGGCAACGGCCTCCTCCACCGACCACGCTCCGTTGGCGTCGACGCGCACACTTCCGTGTGGACCCAGTGCCGATCGGACCGCGCCCACCCGTTCCACGTCGTCGGCAAGACTCTGCCCCGGCTCAGCGACCTTCACCTTGGCCGTCGTGCATCCATGGCCGCCAGCGGCGAACGCCTCTGCCTGTTCAGGGCCAACCGCAGGAATAGTGCAGTTCACCGGCACAACGTCTCGCACGCGTGGAGGGAAACCCAACTCTGCCGCTTCTCGGGCAGCGGCGAGCCAGTCGGCCGCCTCCTCGACTCCGTAGCCCCAGAACGGGCTGAACTCGCCGTGACCCGCAGGGCCGCGCAGCAGAATCCCCTCCCGGGAAGTGATGCCACGGAAACGCACCGTCATCGGAATGGCGAAGACTCCGCTCACTTCGTCGCTCACGACGCCGACTGCAACGAGCGTACGAGCAATTCTCGGTCGACCTTGCCCGACGCCAGGCGCGGAAGCCGGTCGACGAGATGCAGCTCGCGCGGGGCCCAGGCCCGCGGCTGAACGTCACTCACGAAGTCGCGCACAGCACCCAGATCGATCCGCCGCGAAGCCACCGCCACCGCCACCACACGGACGCCCCACTCGGCGTCCGGAGCGGCGAGCACCGCCACCTCGTCGATTTCCGGCATCGCGGCCAGCCTGTTCTCCACCGCCGACAGGGGAACGCCGACTCCTCCGGACTTGACGACGTCGTCTGCACGTCCGGACACAACCAGCCTGCCTTCAAGGTCGAAGAGTCCGAGATCCGGTGTGACCAGCCACCCGTCGCGCAGCACATCGGCCGTGCGGTCCGGCTCTCCGGCGTATCCGTCGAAGAGCATCGGCCCGGCCAGCCGTATGCGCCTCTCGGCGTCGACCACCACGGCGACGCCGTCCAGTGGCGTGCCGTCATACACACAACCGCCACACGTCTCCGTCATGCCATAGGTGCTGACCACGCGCACATCCGCTCCCGTGGCCGCTTCTTGGAGCGTGCGACCAAGAGCAGCGCCGCCGACCAACACTGCGTCGAAGCGGGTCAGTGAGGTTCTGCTCGAAGAGTCGCTGAGCCAACGTCGAAGCTGCGTGGGCACGCAGGCGAGGTAACGCCGGCTAGCGGAAAGCACGTTCGTTGCAGCGGCCAGGTCGTCGTACTCCTCGAGTGCCACGACGGGGTGGCCGGCGAGATACGAACGCACCAGCACCTGCAATCCTGCGACGTAGTGCACAGGAAGCGCGAGCACCCATTGCCCCGGTCCTCCGAGCCGGAGAAGGGAGGCTTCAGCAGAGAACCGAATGGCTGGCGCCGACAGCAGGACATTCTTGGGAATCCCGGTCGACCCGGAAGTGCGCACCACCAGGGGCTCCGCTTCCGAGGCTGCCAGCCACGGTCTCAGGGAAGCGCTGATGTCGCGCACGGTGCCGCCGACCGGCCGCAGCGACGCTGGCACGGCAGACACGCGGTCAGCCTACGGCCGGGGCGCGTCGCGCCGTGGACGGCCGGCTTTGTCACACTTGCCGGTCATGGCGACCGTCAAGGAGTGGCTGGAGGGTGCTCGGCTGCGCACGTTGCCAGTCGCGATCGCTCCGGTGCTCGCAGGCACGGGGTTGGCCGCCTTCGAGCAACGCTTCGCCTGGTGGAAGGCGCTGCTGGCGCTGGTGGTCGCGTTAGCGCTGCAGATCGCGGCCAACTACGCCAACGACTACTCCGATGGCGTGCGGGGCACCGACTCGGCCAGAGTGGGTCCGCAGCGGCTCGTCGGCTCAGGAGCGGCGTCACCTGCGGCGGTGCGGGGTGCGGCGCTGACAGCTGCGGGAGTCGCGTGCCTGGCTGGAGTTTTGCTTGCGGCCACGACCTCCTGGCTGTTGCTCGTCGTGGGAGCGTGCGCTCTGGCGGCGGCCTGGCTCTATACGGGGGGTCCGCGGCCCTACGGATACGCCGGGTACGGCGAGATCAGTGTCTTCGTGTTCTTCGGCCTGGTCGCAGTGGTCGGTACGGCCTACGTCCAGATCGAGCGGATCAGTGGCACTGCCCTCGTGCTGGGCGGGGGAGTTGGCGCATTCGCATGTGCGGTGCTCGTGGCGAACAATCTGCGCGATGCCGCTGGCGACGAGGACGTTGGCAAACGCACCCTAGCCGTCCGGTGGGGCGACACAAGGACCCGAGGTCTCTTCGCGATGCTCCACGCCGGCGCATACGGGTGCTTGGGCATCGCTGCGCTTCTGTCGACCTACTGGGTCTTATTGGGTGCGATCTCGCTACCGCTCTCGCTGCGAGCTCTCGGTGTGGTACGACGCGGAGAAGTCGGCTCAGACCTGGTCGCTGTCTTGCGGGACACGGGGCTCACCGAGCTGCTGTACGCCGTCGGTGCGCTGATCGGCTTCTTGATCGCGTCGCGACATGGCGGCTGAGGCTGTCGTCGCGCGGCTGGCGCGGGCCGCGATGTCGGCGGCCAGACGAGCGCGCAGCCCTCGCAGCGCGGCAAAAGCGATGAGGGACGACACGACCATCGCGATCAACGCGGTCCACAGGCCACTGACCGAATCGAACGGCACCTTCCTGCCTAGCGCCAGCCAGATCACTGCGTAGACGCCGAGAAAGAGTCCAAGCCGGGCAAGCGTGTAGACGACGATCGTGGGCATCAGGTTCTCAGCTTCCCGGGCTGGTGATGGTTGTGCTGCGGCAGCGGTCCCACTGTAGGCAGCCGGCTGTGTCTTTCCGGCGCCACGACTTCTGCGAGAAGGTTTGGGTCTACGTTGCCACCCGACACCACCGCCACGGTGGGCCCCGCAGGGGTCGCGCCGAGAAGCTCGACCAATGCTGCCGCCACGGCCACCGCCCCACTCGGCTCACACACCAGGTGCTCCTCGAGAACGACCCGGCGCATGGCGGCCAGAACCGCCTCGTCGGAGACGGTGACGACATCGTCGACGTATCGCGAAATGTGCTGCCAGTTGAGCTCTCCCACCGCGGGCACCCGCAGGCCGTCCGCGATCGTGCGGTCAGTCAGCTCGCTGGGCCACATCACCCGCTGGCCGCCCTTGAAACTCTCGGCCAGGTCGCCGGCCAGCTCCGGTTCAGCCGCGACCACCCGTGCGGTCGGCCGAAGGCCTTTGACGGCAGCCGCGATGCCGCTGATCAGACCGCCGCCACTCACCGGGACCACCACCGTCGCGACTTCGGGCAGATCAGCGAGAATCTCGAGGGCAACGGTGCCCTGGCCCGCGATCACCGCCGGGTCGTCGAAGGGAGGAACAAGCACAGCACCGGTCTCGGCCGAAATCCGAAGTGCGGCGGTGACCCGCTCGCTGCTCTCGACCAAGACCACCTGCGCGCCATACCGCGTCGTCGCCAGCTGCTTCACGGTCGGTGATCCGCGGGGCATGACCACTGTCGCTGTGATCCCCGCGGCGGCGGCGGCGCGCGCCAGTGCTTGGCCGTGATTGCCCGAGGAGTGCGTCACAACACCGCGAGCGCGGTCGTCGGCGCTGAGTGACGCCACCGCATTGCTCGCTCCTCGAATCTTGAACGAGCCGGACACCTGCAGCGATTCCGCTTTGACGTACAGCAGCTTCCCCGCCACCAGCGAGGTCGGGAGCACCGGGGTCCGTCGGACCTTGTCAGCGATCCGCGATGCTGCGCTTCGTATGTCGGTCAGCGAGACAAGATCCGGAGTCTCTACGCCCGCCGGTGACCCCATGTCAGCACTCTAAGCGCGCACACGATGAGCTCCGCCTACCCTTGACGCGGGAGCAGGAGGTGAGCCGTGAGGTTTCTGCCGTGGGCGGTGGCCATAGTCTTGTACGTCTACTGCTGGGTGGAGATCGCTCAGTCCGACCCGCGTGGAGTGCGGGTGCTCCCTCGGTTCGCGTGGGCGTTGCTCGTCGTGGTGCCCATCCTCGGCGCAGCGGCCTGGCTCATCTACGGTCGCCCAAACGGCACCAACGTGCCACCGCGGGCAGCGCGACCGCAGCCTCGCAGGGTGGCTCCTGACGACGACCCGGAGTTTCTCCGCAGTCTGCGCAAGCGGCCACCCGACAACGACTAGCCGGGGTGGGACGTCACATACCGGAGTAGGAGTGCAGCCCTGAGCCGAACAGGTTGATTCCGACGAAGTTGAAGAGGAACGTCGCAAAGCCGAGAAGTGCGACATACGCTGCCGCCCGACCTTGCCAGCCCGCGGTTGCCCGGGCGTGAAGGTAGGCCGCGTAGACGACCCAGGTGATGAACGCCCACACCTCCTTGGGGTCCCAGCCCCAGAAGCGGCCCCAGGCGTACTGAGCCCAGATCGCACCGGCGAGCACGGCGAACGTCCACAGTGGGAAGGCGAACGCGTGGACCCGGTAGGCGATGCGATCCATCGCCGCCGCGCTCGGAGTACGCCACAACATGCCGGTCTGCGGCAGACCCGAAGAAGCAGCGGCTGACGCCTCCAGCCGGGAGCGCAGCAGAAAGAGGACCGAGATCAAGGCTCCTACCGTGAAAGCGCCCCCGGCTATCGCAGCAGCCGACACATGGATGAGCAGCCAATAGGAGTGCAGGGCTGGAACGAGCGGGGCGACCGGCCGGTAGAGCAGAAGAACGGCGATGCCGAGCACGGTGGTGAGGAAGCCGGTCACCAACAGCCCGAGCCAGCACACGTTGTAGCGGCGTACCAGGTACAGGTACCCAAGGGCGACGGCCAGCGAGCCCGTGATCGCGAACTCGTACATGCTGCCCCACGGCACCCGACTCGCGGCGAGTCCGCGGCATATCACCCCGACCGCGCAGATCAACGTGCCCAGCACGGTCAGGGCCAGACCCGAGCGACCGAA
>JBBSHN010000007.1:0-43310 GCA_038252945.1 Propionibacteriales bacterium
TCAGTGTGGCAGGTGGTGTCCGACGGCCTCGACCACATCAAGGTCGCGAACTTCGAGATGCCCAGCCGTGCCTATATCGCGTCGTTCGGCTTCAAAGGGCCAGATCAGCAGAAGCCTGCAGGAGTGCTTTCCGGCGGAGAGCGCAACCGACTCAATTTGGCGATGACGCTCAAGATGGGCGGTAACCTGCTGCTGCTCGACGAGCCCACAAACGACCTTGACGTCGAGACTTTGCAATCACTGGAAGACGCCCTGCTGGAGTTTCCCGGTTGTGCCGTGGTGATCTCCCACGACCGCTGGTTCCTCGACCGCGTCTGCACGCACATCCTCGCGTGGGAAGGCGACGACGAGGATTCGGCGCGGTGGTTCTGGTTCGAGGGCAACTTCGCCGACTACGAGGCCAACAAGGTCCAGCGCCTCGGCGCCGACGCTGCTCGCCCGCACCGGGTCACCTACCGACGCCTCACACGCGACTAAGATTTTCCGCTGCGGCGGCTGACCAGCGCGACAGAATCCTGCCGCGAGCTGCAACGGCGTGCCCGGCCGCGACTCGTCAAACGTCGTGCGGCCCATGGTTTGCGGAAGCGTCCTCCAACTCTGGATGTAGCGCCGACAGCACGCGCTCCATGGCGCGTCCGATTGCCGCCAGCTCTTCCGACGGCAGTACGTCGACCAGTGCCTCACGCACCGATTCGACGTGATCGGGCGCGGCGTCGACCAGCTTGCGGTAGCCGGCGTCGGTGAGTTCCGCCAGCACTCCTCGTCGGTCGGACGGGCAGGAGCGGCGTACGACGAGCCCGCCGCGCTCCATCCGCGTAATGGTGTGAGTCATGCGGCTGCGCGAGTTGCCCACCGACTCGGCGAGATCCGCCATCCGAAGGGCTCGGTCAGGCGACTCGGAGAGCCGGACTAGGACTTCGTACTCCGGCAGTGAAAGCCCGTGGCGCTCACGAAGCTCCCTGTCCAACTGCTCCATCAGCGCGCCGGTACCGAGGTAGACGGCCCGCCAGGCTCGCTGCTGCGTCGCCTCCAGCCACCGGGTCGTTCCGCTGCCAGGGTGATCAGCGGCTGGTGTGACCGACGTCAATTGAGGCGCTCAAGGATCATCGCCATACCCTGCCCGCCACCGACGCACATGGTGATGAGCCCAATCGTCTTGTCGTGGAAGTCCAGCGAGTTGAGCATCGTCGCCTGCATTCGCGCCCCCGTCATACCGAACGGGTGACCCACCGCAATGGCGCCACCGTTGACGTTGAGCCGGTCGAGGTCGATACCGAGATCTTGGTACGACGGCACGACCTGCGCCGCGAAGGCCTCGTTGATCTCTACCAGGTCGATGTCGTCGATCGACATGCCGGCGCGGGTGAGCGCCTGCCCGGTGGCGTAGACCGGTCCCAGCCCCATGATCTCCGGCGAGAGCGCGCTCAACCCGGTGGAGATGATGCGCGCCAGAGGAGTAATCCCCAGTTCGGCGGCCTTGGCGTCGCTCATGACGATGACTGCCGCGGCGCCGTCATTGAGCGGGCAGCAGTTGCCGGCGGTGACCACGCCATCCGGCCGAAACACCGGCTTGAGCTGCGACACCGCCTCGTAGGTCACACCCGGTCGCGGCCCGTCGTCGGCGGCGACCGTCGTACCGTCCGGCAGGGTCACGGGTGTGATCTCGCGTTGCCAGAAGCCGTCGGCGATTGCCTTCTCGGCGAGGTTCTGGCTGCGGACCCCAAACTCATCGAGCTCGCGGCGGCTCAGTCCGCGCATGGCTGCGACGTTCTCCGCGGTCTGGCCCATCGGGATGTAAACGTCGGGGAGCACACCATCAGTGCGTGGATCGTGCCAGGGCTCGACGCCGCCAAGCGCTGCGTCCTCTGTGCGTTGCCGAGCCTCGGCGAATCGAGGGTTTCGTGTGTCGGGGTGACTGTCGGAGTTGCCGTGCACGTAGCGCGACACCGTTTCGACACCGGCCGAAACGAACACATCACCCTCGCCAGCTTTGATGGCGTGAAATGCCATCCGGGACGTCTGCAGGCTCGAGGAGCAGTAGCGTGCGACCGTCGTACCGGGGAGATGGTCGTAACCCAGTAAGACCGCGACGACCCGCGCCAGATTGAAGCCCTGCTCGCCACCGGGCAGACCGCATCCCAGCATGAGGTCGTCGATGTCGCGGGGGTCGAGCTGCGGCAGCTTGTCGAGGGCGGCCGCGACGATGGTGGCGGCGAGATCGTCGGGTCTAAGCGCCTTCAACGATCCTTTGCCGGCGCGGCCGATGGGGGAGCGCGCTGCGGCGACAAGTACGGCTTCGGGCACGTTTCCTGGCTTTCGGGCGACGATTGAGGGCGTGTGAGTTCGCCTATTGGACCGGCAAGGAGCGGCGGGTTGGCTCCCCGTCCGGCGTGTTGACGAGGAAGTGCGCGGCGCGGACGACGTAGTCCCAAAACGTCGCGGCATGCTCAGGTGACATGCCGGACTGGTCGAGCGCGCTGCGCATGTGGGTGAGCCACCGATCGCGAGCCTCGGGCGTGACGCGGAACCGCGCGTGGCGCATGCCGAGCCGCGGGTGGCCGCGGGTGTCCGAGTACGTCGTCGGGCCGCCCCAGTACTGCTCCAGGAACATCGTCAGCCGCTTCGCTGCGCCGCTGAGGTCTTCGTCCGGGTACAGCGGGCGCAGCCGATCGTCTCGCGACACCTCGGCGTAGAACGTCGAGACAAGGCGCACGAACGTATCGTGACCGCCTACCGCGTCGTAGAAGCTCTCCTCAGAACTGCGCACGCCTCCATTGTTCCAGCCAGGTGGTAGCGGCGTTGTACTTCTGCCACACCACAAGGGGCCAGCTACTCGGCGGGCGGGGTGGTGTCGCGGTGCCACACCATGCGCTGCGGAAGCGGGATCTCGATGCCCTCGGCGTCGAAGCGGCCCTTGATCCGCTCCCGCATCTCGCGCGCAACGCTCCACTGCTGAAGCGGTGCTGTTTTGAGTACGACCCTGAGGATGACGCCGTCGGGGTCCCAGCGCTCGACTCCCCAGACCTCAGGCTCCTCGAGAATGTCCGGCCGGTACTCCGCGTCCTGCCACACCTGGTCTGCGACGTCCTCCAGCAGTGCGCGCACCCTTGTGATGTCCTCTGAAAAGGCCACCGGGATGTCGAGCACAGTCCGCGCCCAGTTCTGGCTCATGTTGCCGACGGCGGAGATCTCGCCGTTGCGGACGTACCAGACCGTCCCGTTCACGTCGCGCAGCCGGGAGACGCGAAGTCCGACCGCCTCGACGGTGCCGGACGCGCTGCCAACGTCGACGACGTCGCCAACGCCGTACTGGTCCTCCAGGATCATGAAGATCCCGCTGAGGAAGTCCTTGACGAGGCTCTGCGCACCGAATCCAAGAGCTACACCAAGGATGCCCGCGCTGGCGATGAGCGGAGCGATGTCGAAGCCCAGCTGCGCCACCGCCATGAAGACCACAACGGTCGCGATGACGCAAGTGGTGATGCTCTTGAGCAGGCTGCCTATCGTTGCCGTGCGCTGCTGGCGGCGCTCAGCGCCTGCCGCGGTCTGCTCCAGCAGCAGCTGCGACATCCTGCCGCGGGCGAGGACCGATGGCACGGCGCCTTCAGCGGCTTGCGCCGTCACCTTGTCGATGGCCCGGTGCAGCAGCCACCTGGCGACCAAGCCGAGGATGACCAGGGCCAGAATCGCCAGCGGTTTGGCGATCAGCCAGTTCGACGCCCGGGCGAGCGAGTCGTTCGACGTGATGTCGCGGACCAGCCGGCACAGGTCTCCGCCGGTGGGCGGACAGACGGAGTCGGCCATGACGTCTCCAGCGACAGATCCGATAACGGTCAACAACAACGGCGCCCCGAAACGGTACACAAGTCGGCGTCGCAGTACCGTTTCCCCGTGCTGTTCGCTGAGCCCCCACGCACCTGGGTCAACCCCCCGCACATGTCACCGCTGCATGCGCTATTGCTTTTCGGCGGCGTGCCGCTGTTGATCACCGCGATCATCGTGGTCGCAGTGATGGCGCCATCACTGGCGCGCGGGCCGCGGTACAGCCCGGGTCATCGGGCGAATACGGTGTCTGAGTGGTTCGGTGACTCTCAGCCTCCACCATCGCTCGATGCCGCACCTGACCAGCCACAGTTGACGGGCAGCACCCAGGCTCCGAGCGACGACGACTCCGGTGGCGCAAGTGTCCGATGGTGACCTGTTCTCGCCGTACCAGCGGGACGACATTCAGCGCGCTGTCCGCGAGGCGGAGAGGCTGTCCAGTCGAAGGTTCGCCGTTCACGTCGGTCCTTCAGACGGTGACCCGCGACAAGCGGCCGAGAAGATGCACGCCGCGCTTCCAGACCCGCCCAATACCGTGTTGATCCACGTCGACCCTCTGGTGCGCGACCTGCAGATCGTCACCGGCTCGGCGGTACGTCAGCAGGTCACCAACCGGCAGGCGGCGCTCGCAGCGCTCACCATGCAGACAGCGTTCGCTGCCGGCGATCTTCCGCGCGGCATCCTCTCTGGCCTGCAGCAGCTGGCAGAGTTTGTGCGGCCGCCGGTCACGCTGCACACCGACACCCCGTAGGCCGCCGGCCCCCACCGAGTACCTGCGTCTAGTGCTAGACATATGGCACCGAAGTAGAGTCAACTGCTGGCGTCGCAGTTCTGGGCCGCCAAAGCCCGAGCGACGTCGGCGCGGCCCTCAGAGACCAGCCGGCGAGCAGCAGGGTTTGCGGAGGTTGAGGCGAGCCAGGCGTCGACGGCGTCGATGGTCTCCTGCGTGGCGAGGTACCGGGGGAACATGTATTCCAGCACCGTGGACGCGTAGTGAACTCCGCGCTCCTCCCAGACGTCGTCTGCACGCGCAAGGTAGCGCTCGAGGTAGGGCTGGATCACGTCGTTTTGACGCGGCTGGTTGAAGGCAAAGGCGATGCTGCGCATCGTCTCGTTGGGGATGTCGTCGCGCTGCACCTGTGTCCATGCCCACTCCTTTGCCTCGGCAGTCGGCAAGGAGGCGTGTGCGGCAGCCGCGAGCTCCTGACCCGAAATCGTCTTGTCCCGCTGCAGTTCCGTGGCGATGTCGCTTTCATCGACCCCGCCCTCCCGAGCCAGGCCGTGCAGCAGCTCCCACCGCAGGTCGGTGTCCACGGCGAGGCCGTCGAGGCTCTGTGAGCCGTCGAGCAGTCCGGCCAGGAGGTCGAGACTTTCGCGCTGAGAAGCTGCACCTGCTAGACCACGAACCAGCGCTAGCTGTACGTCGCTGCCGGCCGGCGCCTGTCGCGTTAGCTCGAGCAGACCGTGCTCCCACTCGCGCTGCACGGCTTCGCGATGCTGCGGAGCTGTGTAGGAGGTGGCCGCTTGTGTGGCCCGCATGACAGTCGAACGCACAGCCGTGAGATCGGTCTCCGAGCCAATGCCCCGCCGAACCAGCTCCACCCAGTCGCTGGCGCGCATCTCGGCGTCGCGAGTCATATCCCATGCGGCGCCCCACACGAGTGCTCGGGCCAGCGAGTCAGTGAGCTTGTCGACATCGGCGACGGCCGTACTGAGCGAGCGGTCGTCCAGCCGCACCTTGGCGTACGTCAGGTCGCCGTCGTTAAGCAGCACCAGGTCGGGCTGCGGCTCACCGATGAGCTTCGGCACCGGAGTCTCTGCCCCCGCGACGTCGATCTCGGTGCTGGAGCGGCGTACCAATCCCTCCGGCGTGCGGTCGTAGAGCCCGACGGCGAGTCGGTGACGGCGAAGCGTCGGGAACTCGGCCAACGCAGTTTGCTGTACGGCAAAGGACGTGAAGCATCCCTCGTCGTCCACCTCGAAGATCGGCCGCACGGTGTTGACCCCGCAGGTTTGCAGCCACTCCTTGGCCCAAGACTGCAACTCACGTCCGGAGGTCTCTTCCAGAGCGTTGAGCAGGTCGGTCAGCTGGGTGTTGCCGTACGCGTGCCGCTTGAAGTAGCTCTGCAGGCCCGCCAGGAACTCTTCCTCACCGACCCAGGCCACCAGCTGGCGAAGGGCGGACGCTCCCTTGGCGTAGGTGATGCCGTCGAAGTTGACCTCCACGGCCCGAAGGTCGACGTTGTCAGCCGCGATCGGATGCGTCGACGGCAACTGGTCCTGCCGGTAGGCCCACGTCTTGCGGGCGTTGCAGAAGCTCGTCCACGCTTCGACGTACTTGGTGGCGACCGTGGAGGCGTGATGCGACGCCCACTCGGCGAACGACTCGTTGAGCCACAGGTCGTCCCACCACTTCATCGTGACCAGGTCGCCGAACCACATGTGCGCCATCTCGTGCAGCACGGTGTTCGCGCGGCCTTCGTACGCCGCGCGGGTCTGCCGGCTGCGGAAGATGTACTCGTCGCGGAACGTCACACAGCCGGCGTTCTCCATCGCGCCCATGTTGTATTCGGGTGCGAAGACCTGGTCGTACTTGCCGAACGGGTAGGGGAAGCTGAAGGCGTTCTCGAAGAACTCGAACCCCTGCTTGGTGACCTCGAAGAGGTCGTCGGCGTCGAGGTACCGGCACAGCGACTCTCGCAGGTAGATGCCAAGCGGAATCTCGCCGTGTTCGCCGCGGTACGAGTCGCGGACGACGGTGTACTCGCCGGCAACGAGCGCGGTGATGTACGTCGACATGCGTTCGGTGGGCGTGAAGTGCCAGACCGCCACTCCGTCGCGGACCGGATTGGGATCCGGGGTGGGGGAGTTGGACACCACCTGCCAGTCCGACGGCGCGGTCACGTGGAAGGTGAACGCTGCTTTGAGGTCTGGTTGTTCAAAGGTCGTGTACATGCGGCGGGCATCCGGCACCTCGAACTGCGTGTACAGGTAGATCTTGTCGTCGACGGGGTCGATGAAGCGGTGCAGCCCCTCGCCGGACCTGCTGTAGGTGCAGTCGGCGACCACTCGCAGCTCGTTGTCCGCCTTGAGGTTGGTCAGCTCGATGCGGCTGTCGGCGTACGTCGAGGTGTCGATCGACTCGCCGTTCAGAGCGATCTCGGAGACCTTGGCTCCGACGAGGTCAGCGAACGTCGACGCGCCAGCCTCACGGCAGGCGAATCGGATGGTGGTGGTGGAGCGGAATGTGGTCGTCGACGTGGTGAGGTCCAGGGATACGTCGTAGCTGTCGACTTCGAGAAGACGAGCGCGCTCTGCGGCCTCGTCGCGAGTGAGATTGGTGCCAGGCATGTCGGCAATCCTCGCACGCGTCTGTGGAATGTTGCGCAGGGCGTGACGGTTCACTCAGGAGACAGGTTTTCCCGAGCTGCTCGGACGAGAGTGCCGGGTTCCGGTCACGACAAACTGACAAGTCGGATGGATTTAGAGGAGGACTCATGGCGGAAGGTCGCGCGGCAGCTGACTTCTGGTTCGACCCGTTGTGCCCGTGGGCGTGGCTCGCGTCGCGGTGGATGAAGGAGGTCGAGGAGGTCAGAGATGTGGACACACGCTTCCACGTCATGAGCCTTGCTTACCTGAACCAGGACAAGGCCGACTTGGCTGAGGAGTACCGCGAGTTCCTCGCAACCGCGTGGGGTCCGGTCCGGGTCTGCATCGCCGCTGAGCAGCAGCACGGCCTAGAGGTGCTGGACCGGCTGTACACCGAGCTAGGCACCCGTTTCCACGTGCAGGGTGAGGAGCGCAGTCGAGCGACGGTCGAGGACGCGTTGCAGGCGGCCAACCTGCCGGTGGAACTCGCCGACGCCATGGACTCCGAGGAGTACGACGAGGCGCTGAAGAAGTCCCACCACGAGGGTATGGACCAGGTCGGCATGGAGGTCGGTACGCCCGTCATCGCCGTCGGGGGTGTTGCGTTCTTCGGTCCTGTGGTCACGCCCGCTCCCAAGGGTGAGGACGCCGGCAACCTCTGGGACGGCGTAAGGCTCGTCGCCGCGACCAAGGGCTTCTACGAGCTCAAGCGCACCCGTACCGAGGACCCCATCTTCACCTGACTCTTCAAACCCGCGGCTGGCTTCCCGCGTTTGCCATGCGGACGTGGTGGTTGCCCCGTCTGCGTGGCGGATCTCCGGTGCTTAGGGGTGGTTTGCCAGGCTGGCCTTGCAAACCGCTGGTTCGGCCGAGCGTCGGCAGAGCCCACACCGCAGTGGGCTGCACGGCGTTGCCCGAGCGTATGGGGCCGGGCCGCAGCGGGTCTGATGGACGGCCATCCACCGAGTGCAGGTGCTTGGGCTAGGGGTTGGCTGCTCTAAGGGCGTGGCAAAGCGGCCCGTGTCAGGATGAGCGGCATGCGCGTGCACATCGGCTCAGATCACGCGGGCTTCGAGTTCAAGACTTTTCTCGACACGTGGCTCCGTGATGTCGGCCATGAACCGGTCGATCACGGTGCCACGGCGTACGACGCCGAGGACGACTATCCGCCCTATTGCTTCGCCGTCGGTGAGGCGGTGGTGGCAGACCACGGCAGCCTCGGCGTTGTTATCGGTGGGTCGGGAAACGGTGAGCAGATCGCTGCCAACCAGGTCAGCGGCGTACGAGCCGCGCTGGCCTGGTCGGTGGAGACGGCGCAGCTCGCTCGCCTGCACAATGACGCCAACGTGATCTCGATCGGCGCGCGGATGCACACCGTCGATGAGGCGACGTCCTTCGTCGAGGTGTTCCTCGCGACCGCGTTCAGTGAGGAGGAGCGCCACCAGCGCCGTATCGCACTGCTCACCGAGTACAAGGCGTAAGGCTTACCGCCGATGCCTGAAGGCCACACGCTCTACCGTCTGGCCACCGGTCTTCGGGAGACCTTCGGCGGCCAGCCGGTGAGTGCTTCCAGCCCCCAGGGCCGATTCGCGGCAGGAGCGGCCGTGATCGACGGACACGTGCTGGAGGAGGCTGAGTCTGCCGGCAAGCACCTGTTCGTTCTGTTCGACAACGACGCGATCGTTCACGTGCATCTCGGGCTCTACGGCGTTTGGCCGATCGCCGCACTTCCCGCGCCACCACCGGTCGGCGCGTTGCGTCTGCGGCTCGTCGGTACGACGTCGTACGCCGACCTGCGCGGTCCGACACAGTGCGCTCTGCTCGACCTCACCGGCAGAGCCAAGGTCATCGCACGACTCGGGCCCGACCCGTTGCGCCCTGACCCTGACCCTGAACGCGCCTTCAAGCGCATCCACTCCAGCGCTCGTCCGATCGGAGCGCTGCTGATGGACCAGAGCGTCCTGGCCGGGGTCGGGAACGTTTACCGCGCCGAGGTTCTCTACCGGGCCCGCCTGCATCCGCTGACCCCCGGTAGCAAGGTCTCCAAGCGGCGCTGGAACGGCATGTGGCGTGACCTCGTGGAGCTGATGCGGTACGGCGTGCGCGTTGGCCGCATCGACACTGTCCGGCTCGAGCACGAGCCGGCGGTAATGGGCCGCTCGCCGCGCACCGACGGGCGCGGCGGTGAGGTGTACGTCTACCGGCGCCACGATCAGCCGTGCCATGTGTGCGGCTCCACGATTCGAACGCGGGTGTTGGAAGGTCGCAAACTGTACTGGTGCCCCACCTGCCAACGCCGCCGCTGACGGATCCCGAGCCGGAATGCCGTAGTGATGCACGGCGGCGGCCGGAGGTGCGAATCAGATGCGGTCGCTGCGCCGCAGGCGAATCCAGCGGTAGCCGAATCCGTTCAGAGCCAAGCCGGTGAGCCGCATCGTCGGGCGGTCGTATGTGGCGTCGGTCAGGACGTCGTAAGGCCGCTCGGTCACGCCGTCTAGACGCCCGATGTCGACGGTGACCGGCCCATCGGCGAGGTTGTGCAGCAGCAGAATCGACCCCTCTGGTGCATCGAACCGGTGAGCGAACACCGGCCGCGGCAGTGCTACGTCGAGCACCGTGCAGGTGCCCACCCCGATCTCAGGGCACTCACGCAGAGTCCGGATGAGCTGCTCGAACCAGGACAGCAATGAGTCACGGTCGCGGCGCTGGTCGCGAACGTTCACTCGGCGGCAGCCGTAGCGCCCCCCTTGCCTCACAAGCGGCGCGAGCCCCGAGTCGCCCGTTGACGAGAAGCCGGCGGCGGTGCCGTCGTCCCACTGCATCGGCGTACGGATGGCGCTTCGGCCGGGAAGCGAGAGGTCTTCAGCCATACCGATCTCCTCGCCGTACCGAAGCACCGGGCTGCCAGGCATCGTGAACTGCAGGGAGTACGCCAGCTCGACCCGGCGTCGGCCACCGCCGAACATCGGCGCCAGGCGACGCCGAATACCCCGCTCGAAGATTCGCATGTCCGACTTCGGCGCGAAGGCTCGAAAGACGTCTTCACGTTGGTCTGCCGTCAGCTTGCTGAGGTCGAGCTCGTCGTGGTTGCGCAGGAATGTCGCCCACTGCGCCATGGCGGGCAACGCAGGCTGCGTCTGCAGCGCCTCGTACAGCGGCTCGGCGTCGCCTCTGGCCAGCGCCAGCCACAACCGGGTGTTGAGAAGGAACGAGAACAGCATGTGTGCGCGGTCGTTTGGCCCATCGGGGCGGCCCGCGCAGTACTTCGGCAAATCTTCCGGGCCAACGTTCGCCTCGCAGAGGAACACGGCGTCGCTGGATCGCCACTGAAGGTCTTGGCGCCAGTCGTCGAGGATGCCGAAGTCCATCGGGGCGGGGTCGACTCCAGCCTCGACCTGCTCCAACACGAACGGTGCCGCGTCGACACGAAAGCCCGACGCCCCGAGCTGCAGCCAGAAGCCCATCACCTTCTTGATCTCCTCCCGCACGGCGCGGTTGGACCAATTGAGGTCGGGCTGGAACGCGAAGAAGCGATGGAAGAACCACTCCTCGGCCTGCTCGTCGAAGGTCCAGGTTTCCTTCTGCTCGCCGGGGAACACGATGCCCTGCCGACGGTCGGGTGGCTCCTCCTTGCTCCAGATGTACCAGTCGCGGTACGGCGAGGCGGGGTCGCTGCGCGCCGACTGGAACCACGGGTGCTGGTCGGACGTGTGGTTGACGACAAGGTCAACGATCAGCCGGATGCCGCGCTGTCGCGCCTGCTGTGCGAGGTCAGCGAAGTCGCCGAGCGACCCCAGGCGTGGGTCGATGCCGTAGTAGTCGGCAACGTCGTATCCGGCGTCGCGGTGTGGGCTGGGGTGAACGGGATTGAGCCACAGGCAGGTGACGCCAAGCCGGGACAAGTAGTCAAGTCGGCTGATCAGGCCCCGAAGGTCGCCGTAGCCGTCGCCGTCACTATCTTGGAAGTACTCGACGTCGAGGCAGTAGATGACCGCTTCCTTGTACCAGCGCTCTGACACAGCCCGCTCCTTATCTGGAGTCAGCACCCCGCTTCGGGGTACTGAGCGCCAACGTATCCTCGGCCACTGACTCGCCGCCAAGCCCCACAGGCGGGTCTCAGCACCGTTCCGCGTCAGGAGGCACGTTGGGAACCACCGCAGGTCAGGTCGTTGTCGTCACCGGAGCCTCGGGAGGCATCGGCCGCGCAACCGCTGTCGCGTTTGCCTCGCGCGGGGCGAAGGTGGCGCTTCTCGCTCGCGGTGAGCGTGGCCTCGAGGCCGCGGCCCGAGAGGTCGAGCAGGCCGGCGGCGCTCCGCTCGTCGTCCCGACCGACATCTCGGACTACGGCCAGGTGGAGGCTGCGGCGCAGCGGGTCGAACAGGACCTTGGCGAAATCGAAGTGTGGGTCAACGTGGCGTTCACCTCGGTGTTCGCGCCGTTCACCGAGATCAAGCCGGAGGAGTTTCGACGAGTGACCGACGTGACGTATCACGGCTACGTCTACGGCACCCGAGCAGCGCTACAACGCATGCTGCCGCGCGACCGCGGTGTCATCGTCCAGGTCGGTTCGGCGCTTGCTTACCGAGGCATTCCACTGCAGACGGCATACTGCGGCTCCAAGCACGCCATCCAGGGCTTCCACGAGTCCCTGCGTACGGAGCTGCTGCACAACAAGAGCAACGTGCGGGTCACCATGGTGCAAATGCCGGCGGTAAACACGCCGCAGTTCTCCTGGGTGCTGTCGCGGCTGCCAAGACAGGCGCAGCCGGTTCCGCCGATCTACCAGCCCGAGCTGGCCGCCAGAGCCGTCGTGTACGCCGCCGACCATCCCCGGCGCCGGGAATACTGGGTGGGCGGTACCACGGCGGCCACACTCGCTGCCAACGCGATCGCGCCGGGGCTGCTCGATCGTTATCTCGCCCGCACCGGGTTCAAGTCGCAGCAGTCCGATCAACCGCACGACTCCGATCAACCGGCAAATCTGTGGCAGCCGGCCGACGGCCCGGACGGCCGAGACTTCGGTGCGCACGGCATCTTTGACGACCAGTCGAAGAACCGGTCGTACCAACTGTGGGCGTCTCAGCATCACGGGCTGCTCGGCGGTGCATTCGCGGCTGCCGCTGGGATGGGTGTGGGCGCGCTAATGCGGAGAGCGCGCCGCTAGCGCTCGGTTCGGTGGCTCAAGCCTGTCGAGATCCTGATCGGAGGGCTGGCCCGTCGAGACCACGCCTGACCGGCGGTCGAGCTTGTCGAGCCTTCTTCTAGGCTCCCTGCTCCCGATGCCAGCGGTCCTCTGCCGCGTAGTCGAAGAGGTCGGTGTCGTACGCCGAAAGGCCCGGCAGTTGCTTCTGCCACTCCGACGGTGACACCGACTCCTGCAACCACCGAACCGTGTCAAGGACCGCGGAGCGGTAGCTCATCACGGGGCGGTATCCGAGCTGTTCCTGCGCGGCCGTCATGTCAGCCACGACGTCGTACGGCACCGACCACGGGGCAGCGCCCACCTCGTCAGCTGTGCCTTCGAAGGTAAGCACCTCTACGTCGGCTGCCATCGCTTGCACGATGGTGTCGGTGATCTCCTGAACGGTGAGCGCCTCCGGATCGGCGGCGTTTAGCACGCGCGTCTTCGGCGTGACCGCGGAGAGCCAAGCGAGCTCGGCCAGATTGTCGACTGACGTGGTGTGAAAGCGGCTCCTGCCTCCACGGGCGAGCGGGATGAATCGGCGGCCATCAAGAATCCGCTTGACCACCCACCACTCCCGGGGACTTCGACTCCAGGGACCGTGAACAGCCCACGGACGGAGAATCGTCACTGGAACAGGCGCGTTCGCCAGGAGCGTCTGCTCCATCGCTGACTTGCTGGGGGAGTACGAAGGCCCTCCCGGCCTCACGGTGATCTGCGACTCCGGAATCGGGACCGGGTAACGCGGGAAACTCTCATCGTCGTCGGCGGTGTCGAAGTAACGCCCTTCGGAGTCCGTATAGACGGAGCCGGTCGAGATGGCAATCACGGACCCCAGGCAGTCTGCGTTGTCGATGATCTGGCGCGAGTGTTCCGCAGTCATCGCTACGACGTCGACCAGGACGTCGGCGCCGTCTCTGAGCGCCCGGCTCACCGCGCCGGGGTCGTTCCGGTCGCACGTCACTTGGCTCGCGCCCACCGGTACGTCATCAGCAGCCGCATCGCCGCGGGCCGTCGTGCTTGGGGCTGCCGTGCCGGCGCGACCTGCCTTGCCGCCGCGAGAGGCGACGGTCACCCGCCATCCGCCGCTCAGAAACCGCAGTACCAGCGCCCTGCCGATCTGGCCGGTACCGCCCAGGATGAAAACATGCCCTGCCATAGCTTCTCCTTGCATGGTTCCCCGCGAAGGCCGCGTCACCCAAGCGCATCCCCCCACTTGAGCCCGTCGCATGGCGCGGAAGGTCAGTGAGTTCGTCGGCCAGTCTCAAGGCCAGCGACTGTCTTGGCGACACGGTCGCGCCGGGTTTCGGGACGTTTCGCCTCCTCGATCCAGCGAACCCATTCCTTGCGGTGGCTGTATGCGAGTGTCGCGAAGAACGCGAAAGCGTCGGGATGCTCAGCGAAGGCTGCGCTTAGGTCGTCCGGCACCGCGACCTGTCGAGGTTCTGTGTCGACCTCGATCTGTACGTCCACTCGGTCCCCGGCGGCCACTCCAGCCGCGATCCGATTCTCCGCGCTGAGAGGGACCATGTATCTGCCGCCCATAGAAGCGACCGTAGTGCGGTAGACATGATTGCCGATGGTGACGCACACCGCGGGTCGCTTGCCCGGCCCTAGCTCGTGAACAATCTGGGTGGGCACCTCGAATCCCGTAGCCGTCTTTCCACCTAGCTCCACTACCGTTTGGAACTTCACGGCAGCATCTTCTCAGGTGGTCCGACGGTCGTCGCAGAGCACGAGTGCAGGGCACTTAGACGCCTGCGGTTCACACGCGAACCTCTTCGACGCCGGAGCCGCGGTCGTGCAGCGGTGGCGCGTCAAGCGCACAATGCCATTGCCGGTCTGGTGGCTCTGGCCGCGGGGACGTCGAGCGTGGCGGATTGCGAATTGTTGCCGCGGCCAGCAATCCACCAGCTGCGCATGCCGCGGCGGCGATCAGCACCGCCACGTGGAAGCCTCGGGTCAGGGCGTCCGAATGGAGGTAGGCCTGGCCGGTGAGACCGGCCGCGGCCGGCAGCACGGCGACGGCGATGAGGGATGCCGCGCGAGCCACATCGTTGTTGACTGCCGAGGCGACTCCCGCGTGTTCGGATGACGCCGCCCCGATGGCGGTGGCCGTCAGCGGTGCCACGTTGATGGCCAGGCCGAGGCCGAAGACCACGACGGCCGGAAGAAGCCCCGTCAAGTAGCTTCCGGATTGGTCCACTCTGACGAGGAGAACAAGGCCCGCGGCTATCACGAATGGTCCGACTGTCATTTGCAGTCGAGGGCCGATCCGGGCAGCCAGCGCTCCGGACCGGGCGGACAACGCCAGCATGATGGCGGTGACCGGCAGCAGTGCCGTACCCGCCAGCAGCGGCGTGTAGCCAGCGACCTCCTGGAGTACGACGGGTAGCAGAAACAACGCGCCACCCAGCGCGGCGTAGACGACGAAGGTCACCGCGTTCGCTGCCGAGAACTGTGCGGAGGCGAACATGCTTAGGGGCATCATCGGATCGGCCGATCGTTTCTCGATGACGGCGAAGCAGCCGAGCAACGCCGCCCCCGCCACCAGAGCAGCCAGGACAATCGGAGATGTCCAGCCCTTCGTGGGTCCTTCGATCAGCCCGTATGTGACTCCAAGCAAGCCGAAGGTGATAGCTGCTGCGCCAGCCAAATCCAGCCTTCCGCCTGGATTCTGCGGCGCGCGTGACTCGGGGACGTGCCGAGCGGCAATGAGCACCACCGCAAGCGCTAAGGGCAGGTTGATGAAGAAGATCAGCCGCCACGACACGGCGGTGATCAGCCAGCCGCCCACCAAAGGGCCAAGGGCGGCGGCAACGCCGCCCAGCCCCGACCAGGCGCCGATTGCCTTGGACCTGTCGTCCGGTGTGAAGGACGCCTGGAGAATCGCCAGGCTGCCAGGGGTCAGCAGCGCAGCGCCGACGCCCTGCAGGGTCCGCGCAAGGACCAACCAAGTCGCAGATGGAGCAAGCCCACACAGCGCGGACGCCGCAGCGAACCACACAGTGCCGATCACGAAGACGCGCCGCCGCCCGTACCGGTCGCCAAGGGACCCGCCCAGCAGAAGCAGGCCGGCCAAGGTGAGCGTGTAGCCGTTCACCACCCATCTGCAATGCAGCTACTCCTGCGAAAAAGTCGTGGCCGATCGCTGGCAACGCGATGCCCACCACCGTGGCGTCCAGCCCAGCAACACCCGAGGCGAGCACGGTGGCCGCCAACACCCATCGGCCGGCAGGGCTGGCGTATCGCAGATCCGGCGTCTCAAGACCCTGACCGGAGAGCGAACCACCGTGAGCGAGGGTGGGCGCGCGCTCATCAGACACTGGTGTGCGACTCTCCACGCTGACACATTGCGATGTCGAAGCGTACGAAACCCATCATGGCAGCCCTTGACATGGGGGCGGCTTCGCTCTGGAAGCTACCTATTGTCGGCATTCGGTTCCCAGTTGTCTCTTTCCACATCGCCCCTGTCACCCTGCCGCGATTTCCCCGTTGAAGTCGCTTGACCGTGGCACCGCAAATGCACTCTCCGCACCGCAAATCCGCCATGCGGACGGGGAGCCCGCCATGTCCGCATGGCAGACCTGGGGGGGGTCAGAGCGGTCGGCTAAGAGATCACGCGCACCGTGAGCGCGTAGCGGAAGTCTCGGCCCCCGGAGGCTCGCACCGAAGCCAAAATGACCTGGATCAAATAGAACAACCCGTAGAGCGGCAACAGTATGAAACCGATCAGGAAGAACAGTGACACGACAAGAATCGCGCTCCAGACAAAGGCATTGAGCTGGAAGTTCAGCGACTCTGTCGCTTGGCGACGAATGTACTCAGAACTGCCGCCCTTAACGAGCAGCACGAGCAGCGGAGCGATCAAGCCCAACGCGAACCATGCCGACAACAGACTACCCAGATGTGCCGCGACCGCCGCCCAGTTGCGTTCGTCCGCGGTTGGCGTGGCAGGGATCTGGCCCGGATCAGGCTGTTGCCCAAACGTCCCAGCGGCGTGCGACCCGAAGGATGCCGGTGGGTGATGAGCCGTTGCTCGCCCGGCTTTCTCCTGTGGCGAGCCATGACTGGTAGCCAGGGAAATCCCCTCTCAGCGCTCTCTTCTGCGAGACCAGCCTAACCTGCGTGGCCGCGCCACCCGCCGAGTCGCTGTCGGCCGGTGACCGTGGGATGCTGACGAGCAGTCCTCGGTCAGCGCCTGGTGGCGACGGCGATCGCCGCCGCCGAGAGCGCAGCGCCAACGCCTTCCGCGACAGCGCTCAAAGACTTCTCGAAGTACCACACCGGCTCATACATCGACGGGATGGGACCGATTGCTGGTACGTCGACGTAAGTGAACAAGACAACGGCGGCTACTGCACTTCCAGCGACAACGAGTGAGCAGAGATACGAACTCCGACTGGTGCCACGAAAGACAATGAGAACCGCAACCGCGAGCGCGGCGACCGACTCGGCGCGGAAGAGGGTGCCTTCTCCTATCCCGCCCGGTGCAGCGAGCTCGTAGTTTGCTGCCAGACGCAGGTGCACGACGGCGTCGATGATGAGCGCGACAACAATCGCGATCTGTAGCAGGAGGAGCACCGTCCGACTCCGCCGGGCGGATGGCCGATCAACTCTGGCTGCGGAGCTCACTTGACGACCAGTTTCCCGTGCATGGTGGCGTGGTAAGTGCAGTGATACGCATATGTCCCGGGCTTGGATGGGGCAGTGAAGGTGGCGCTACCGCCGTTGGCCGGGACAACTACGTCGAAAAGTCCTGGCTGGTCTGAGGTCACGGTGTGATTGGTGCTGTCAGCGTTGCTGACCATCACCTTAGCGCCAGCTTGGACGCTGGTTGCCCCCTGGAATGCGAAGTTGTCGATGGAGATCGTCGGCATCGACGTGGCCCCGCCAGTCGGTGTCGGCGAGGTGTGCATGCTGTTCATCGGAGATTTGTGCGTGGCGGGCGTGCTCGATGACGAGGCTGCGCTGTCGGTCTTGCCGGAGGAGGAGCTGCAACCGGCGAGACCGATGCTCGCAATGGCCGCGATCGAGGCGAGACCGACGAGGTTGCGAAATCTTGTGTTCATGGCGTTTTCCCCCTGAGTTGGGCTGACTCTTCTATTGCGGATGAGGTGTCGGAGCTTTGGATGGTCACATGACTAATTCGTGGGCTTCACGTGGTGGAGGGCGGTGAGGTCGGCGTACACGACGGTGTTGCCGAGGTAGTGGCCGGTTGACTGGTCGAAGTTGCTGCAGGTGATCAGCCGCAAGGTCGGCTTTGCTAACTGGCCACCGAAGACGGTCTGTGTAGGGAATGCGTTGTGTGTGGGGTAGGAGCGAACCGCGGTTGTGACGAACTCAGCGACGATGTGGTCTTGTCGGGTGATGCTGATGTGATCGCCGGGGCGTACCGCGCCGAGCTGAAAGAACACCGACGGTCCCTGAATCGTGTCGATGTGTCCTTCGATGACCGCGGGTCCGTCTTGGCCGGGTGTTACGGAGTTCTTGTACCAGGCCGCCTTGTTCAGATTGGGACCAGGTTGAGGAACCGCAAGGGAGCCATCGGGAGCTTTCCCGATGGGTATGACGGCGGAGTGCACGTTGATCGTCGGAATGTCGATCGAGACTGGTCGAGATGCCGGAAGAGGTGGTTTCGCACTCGCGCCGCCGGAGCTGTGACCGGCCCCCCCATACGAGTGCGGCGAGGAGGCGCCAGTTGTGGGGGAGGTTGAGATGTGACCGGTGGCCGAGGCCGGTGGTTGCGGCGCGGACTGTTGTCGAGACAGTCCCACAACAATGGCCACAACGCCGGTGATGGCGGCCGCCAGGGCGAGCAGGTAAAGCCCGACCTGGCGACCGCTTGCGTTGGTGACCGCCGAGAAGAAGCGAGTCACCGCTGCGGCTTACTTTTGTGCTTCAGCGGCAACGCGGTTGCGCCGGTTGGCCAGGACCATGCCGCCAGCAGCCACGGTCAACAGACCGCCACCGAGGGCGAACATCCCCAGGTCTTCTGTGCCGGCTGTCGACCCGTAACCGGTCTGCGGAGCACCGGCCATCGCAGTCAGGACACCACACAGCGCGGGCGACGTTGCCGCCAACGGCAGTGAAGGCACCAGGTCGCTCTTCTCACCCTGCGCCTTCTTGCTCAGCGTGGTGGGGTCCAAGCCGTGCACGACAATGACGGCCGTTCCAGCGTTGAGTGCCTGCATTGTCTTGCCGTTCAGCGTGATGGTGCGTGAATAGTTGGTGCTGGAGCCCGCCGGTGCGATCTTCAGGTTCGTGCCGGCTGCCGGGCTGGTGTCACCACTCGTTCCCAGGGTGGTGAGGATGGCGCCGTAAGCGGGAGCACCTTCGGTTGTGTTGACCACTCCGTCGGCGTTCTTGTCAGCCGACATGGTTGGGCAGGTCCCCTGCGCTCCGCCGTGGATGTGCTGGACGTGCGGATAAGGCGCACCGTTGAACGTCCCCGCCAAACCTGACCAGTGCTCGTTGACGGTCGCCTGGTTGGCGTTCAGCGTCAGCGTCAGCATGCCTGACCCGGACGCGTGATTCAGCGGGCTCAGCGTCGCCTGATACGTCGTGTCGCTGCTGCTGGCGTTGGCGAACGCAACAGGTCCGGCCATCACGCCGATCGCTGCGGCGGCCAGCGGAACCACAAATCGTTTAGCTGTTCGCATTGCAGAACATCCCTTCGGTAAGTGTCTCAACCCGGGCGGCGTACTCATGCACGGACCCCCTCGAGACTTTTCATTACGCTATTCGGCACCGGCAGGGGAGCGGATTGGCCGTTTAGCTATTTCTCAGGAAGCCAGGTGATCTTCGATGCGAAGTTATGCAATGCGGACTGAAAGGAGCCACATTTAGCAATCCGACAGCCAGATGGCGACGAATAAGGGGATAATGCCAGGAACGTAGCAGCCGCCGGGAGAGTGCACATGGTCCACCACCACGCGAGAAGCGGGCTACTCACGTGCCTGGTGTTACTCCTGCTGACCGCATGTTCCGCTACTCAGGCGGCCACTCCGGCCGCGTCTAACTCGCCGTCTGGCTCTGGCACGCCGATGTCCCCGGGCATGTCAATGTCCCCGGGCATGAACATGCGAGGCGCCGCGATGACACCAGGTCCTTCAGCCCCGGCCCGGATGATCTGTAGCAATGAGATTCGCCGTGACATTCAGCGAAATCTGCAGAGGAGCTCGCCGCCGAGCCGAACCCATAGCTGGGCGCATGGCCTTTATCGGTGCAGTTATCGGCTACCCGAGGGAAAGCTTGTACTCACCGTCAAGGATTCGCCTAACGTCGAATCGGGTCGGGCTTACTATCGTCACGGCAGAGCGGCTGCCAACCGCCCGCGACGTCTTCCGGGTCTGTTGAGTTTGGGACTTCCAGGCTACGAGACTCCGGACGGAATGGCCGTCTTTCTCAAGGACGGTAAGACCCTGCAAGTCGACGCCAGCCGACTGCCGCAAAGAATAGGACCGCGCCCGCAGTCGCGCACTGACGTTGCATACGCGATCGCCGCTGACGTCGTCGCCTGCTGGAGCGAATAGCGCAGGGGCAGTTCTGCTTACGTCGGCACCCTTCAAGAGGCGTCGCCTGCAGGCTCAACCGGTTGGCCCCGGTACGTGCCGAAGGACCAGCGGTTGCCTTCCGGGTCTTTGGCGGCGAAGTCCCGCGAGCCGTAGTCTGTGTCGTGCAGCGGGTCGGTGATCTCGGCGCTGGCGGCCACGGCCCGAGCGTGCAGCGAGTCGGGGTCGTCTGTGACGACATACGCGCTGAACGTGCCGACGCGCTGCTCCGCACCGCCGTCGACAGTCCCCAGCATCACTCCGCCGCCAGGCGGCCATGACAGCTCGGCGTGGTCGACGCGGTCGCCGTCGCCGTACACCGCTGTCTCTTCGAAGCCGAACGCATCGACGAGGAATCGGATGAGTCCGCGGGGGTCGCGTGCCCGCAGCACGGGCCATACCTGAGGAGGTGGCGTCTTGTCTGTCATGAGGAGGACTCTGCCAGGCTCGCTTCGACGCCGGATTGAACGTTTGGGAACTCCTCAAGAACCCAAACACTCGGGGGACAGCCGGCCAGCTGACGGAACTCCCGAGCAAGATGTGCCTGGTCGGCGTATCCGCATGTCGCCGCGATTGTCGCCAGCTCCGCGGGACGCCCGGCTCCGACTCGTCGCTGCAGCACCCGACGGGCACGGTGGAACCGGGCGAGCCGCGACACCACCTTGGGTGCGATGCCCACCTCCGCATGGAGACGATTACGCAGATGTCGAGTGCTCCAGCCAACGTCGCGTGCGACCTGCTCAACCCGCTGGAAGCCGTGAACGTCTTCAGGTGCTGTTAGCCGCCGCAACGACTCGGCAATCTCTGGCGCGAGCGTGGCCCCGCCGGCGTCGACGACTCGGGTCGTCAGCCACCTCTCCAGCAAAGTGAAGCGCTGATCCCATGACTTCGACTTCCACAACTTCTCGCGCAACTCCTCGGTGCAGTCCCCGAGTACGTCGAGCGCATGAACGTTGCGATGTGCGAATTCTGCTGCCGGAACGCCGAGAAGCGCACGCGCACCTCGTGGAGTCAGCGCCAGTTGGATACCCGATTGCGAGCCCTCGTGTACGACGTGCGCTGGGGTGGTGTGCAGGCCACCGATCAGGGCGTCGTAGCGGCAGCTCGGTGCACCGCCGGAAGACTCAGCGAGCCACAGCGGCTCGTCGATGGTGAGGATCAGCGTGAGGTATGGCGACGGTAGGCCGCGGTGCCGGCCGCGCTGGTCCCCCACTTGCTTGTAGCCGGTGTACGAGGCGACGTACCGGCGCAGCGGTAAGGGCGGCAGTCGCACTGCCGACTCCTGCATCTGAGTCATGAGCCGACGATGCCACGTGACGACGTACCGATCCAGGTCAGTACGTCTCCTGCGACGGTTGCGGAGCGGGGGACTGGACCTCCGGCCCGAGAAGCCGCACGGAGACGGCCGGGAAGATCGCCGCGGAGAGCAGTCCAGCGGCCAGAAAGAGCGGTACCTCGGCCAGCGCCGTGGCGTTGCCGAGCAGGGCTCCCAGGTTGAATGTGAAGCAAACCTGCCGCGAACGCGCCGAGGATCGAAGCGAACCCGAAGTTAAGGGCCAGTACGCCGAACCCGAGCGCAAGTGTTAGCGAGGCCCGGACCCGTAGCTGAGCGCTGCGGTCCTCCAGCCGGTTCAGCATCTGCTCGAGCGCCTCGAGCTGGCGCACTCGCCCAAGAGCCAAACCCAGCACAGCGAGCAAGACCAGAAGGATCGCCAAAGAGCGAGCCGAGCCTCAGCAGTGCTTGAAGTGGCGGAGGAGAAGAGGGACAGCAACACGATGGGTCCTACCTCGGCCAGCGCCGCGGCTGTCATCACTAGCTGCCCGAAGCGGCTGCTCTCCTCGCCGACGTCCTTCAACACCGGCAAGCGCAGACCCGCCGACGTGGACACTTGACAGGTGTCGAAGCAGTCGGACATGATCCTAATCATGTTAGGCATGCCTATGCGAGATAGGGTGTCCGAACGACGTCAGGCAACTCGGCGGGAGATCCTCGACGCCGCCTGGCAAGTGGCCGGTGACCAAGGGCTCGGACAACTGACGCTGCGGGAAGTTGCGCTACGCGTGGGGATGCGGGCACCGTCGCTGTACAGCCATTTCGACTCCAAGCACGCGATCTATGACGCGATGTTTCAGCAGGCATGGGAGACATACGAAGTCGAGATCGACGGGCTCGAGGAGCAGCTGCCAAGTGAACCGAGAGCCGCGCTGAAACTCATCGCATCCTCCTTCGTGGACTTCGCTTTGGCTGACCTGCCCAGACATCAGCTGATCAACCTTCGGAGCATTCCGGGTTTCGAGCCGAGCCCCGAGTCGTACGAGCCGGCGGTACGGATCCTTGGGCGCTTACGCGCCAATCTCGTCCGCGTCGGCATCGAGGACAGCGACGCGGTTGACCTGTTCACCGCGCTCACCGGCGGGCTGGTCGAACAGCAGTGGGCAAACGATCCAGGGGGAAACCGCTGGCGTCGCCTCCTCGACCGAAGCATCGACATGTACGCGACGGAAATGGGACTGCCCGATCCACGGAGGGGAAGCCGATGAACACAACGACCGCCAGGGCGAGATCGCGCACGCCGGCCTTCGAACACGCCACGGCGATGAGGCTCGCAGCGGACGAATATCAACGCTGCGTCGTGCAATTGGGCTCCGTGGCGCCCGAAGACTGGAACCGACCCACCGAATGCGCTGGGTGGGATGTGAAAGCCACCGCGGCCCACATGCTCGGTATGGCCGAGATGGCCGCGTCCATGCGGGAGATGATCAGCCAGCAAAGGCAAGCGCGGCGGCGAGGTGGCGAGTTCATCGACGCGCTGACCGCAGTGCAAGTAGACAGCCGTAAGGCGCTGAGCAGCGTCGAACTGGTGAGCCGCTTCGCCACCGTGGCTCCCAAAGCTGCCCGCGCCCGCCGGCGTACACCCCGCATCATCCGGGGCCGCTCCATGCCGGAGCCACAACCTATCGGCGACGGTCGTAGCGAGCCGTGGACGTTCGGCTACCTGCTCGACGTCATCTTGACCCGCGACCCGTGGATGCACCGCGTAGACATCGCGTCCGCCACCGACTGCGCACTTGAGCTCACCGCAGAGCACGATGGTGCGCTGGTGGCGGATGTCGTCGCAGAATGGGCCGATCGACACGGCCAGCCGTACAGGTTGGTCCTCACTGGACCTGCCGGCGGCCAATGGACCAGCGGGTCCGGTGGTCCCGAATTCACCATGGATGCGGTGGAGTTCTGCCGGATCTTGTCTGGGCGGGGCACCGGTTCAGGGCTGCTCAGTACGCGCGTTCCGTTCTGAGCGTCAGTCCAGGACCATCCACCGGCGGCCATCAATGAGCTCGCGCACAGCGTCAAGGTGGCCGGCGTGACATGCGGTCTCCACGAGAACGTGCAGAATGATCTCCCGCACGCTGCCGAGCCGGTAGTCGCCGAAGAACTCCGGCCACCACGTCGGTGCGGCGTCAAGCGGAGTGGTGGCGAGAATTTCGTTCGCACGGTCGATCTCACGCCGATACAGGTCAAACACTTCCAGCGCTGACTGATCGGGTCCTACGTGCCAGCCGTCGTCGGACGATTCGTTCACCGCGTCGATGACCGCCTGCTCACCAGCGACGGTTCCGCGGAACCAGAACCGCTCGACGTCGAGCGCCAGGTGGTGAACCAGTCCGACGCAGGTCCACCGTGACGGAAGAACCGGCCGCCGCAACGCTTCCTCGTCCAGACCCTCCAGGATGCCCAGCACGTGCTCGCGTTGCGAGGTCAAGGTCAACAGCAACGCGTGGGAGTCTGCGTCCGGCGTCGATTGCGACACGATTTGCCTCCCTGGCAGGTCTGTGCCGGTTATGAGTCACTGAGGGTGAGCCTCTTCAAGGCGACTGCAACCGTAGCCCTGAGCAAAGATCAGCGCGCCGGAAACCCGGCCGCGAGCACGGTCGACGTTCAAATTCAGGCGGCGGTACACCACCGGGCTGGCGAAGGAGAACATCAGTCGTGGTGATCGGCGTCGCTCGGCAGCCGTCGGGTCACGGATTGGGGTTTGGTGGCGGTTGGTGCTGCGTTAGCCTGGCGCGGTGGTTCGGGGTGAAGGCGCCAGCATGCCTTTGATGAGGGATCGGTTGGTCCATGCCTGGCGTGCATTTCGCCACTTCTACGCGACGCAGGAGCAGATGTATGAGCGGCTCGGCCTGCTCAACCGACCATGGGAGGAGGAGTTCCTCCATTGGTCTCAGGCCGGTCACCTGCACGGGCACCGCATCCCACCAGACGACGGACGTCGGCGCAGCACCGCGACGGACGGCTGGTGCCCCGGTATGAAGGCATGCAGTCGCCGACTCCATCTCGGCCCGCCGGGGGTTGAATAGCCCTGGCTCGTCGGGACTCCGGCGTGTCCGCCCCTCGACCCTGACGGGTAGACACCGCTAACGTGCTGCGGGGAAGGGGACCGATGAGCTTGCAAGGCATCGCTGCTGTGGCGTTTGCGGTGTTGCTGTGCCTGACTGTCGTGTTCGGCGCGTGGGCGCTTGTCGCCACGGTCTTGGGGTTGTTTTTTGTCGCAGCTGCAGCGCTTGTCCTCGCATTATGGGGTGGTGTCGTGGCGGTTGCCACTGCCTTCTTCATCGGTGTGTCGAATAGCGGCAAGAGGCGCGGTGCACTGCGCTGAGCGGGGCAGGCTTACAAGCACGTGAAAAGTAGATAAGTATCCAACTCGGCGAACCACCGTGTACTGTCTTTTGTGCCCAACGCTTCCCCACGGAGGCCACCACAAATCGGGGGTTCCGGTTGGATTTACTTCTTGACAGGCAGGAAAGAGTCGCCAATCTGACTCGGAAGTCAGTGCGTTCGATCCGAGCCGCAGGCCGGTTGCCCACCGCGTCTCGCCGGTCACTGCCAGACTTCGTCATTATCGGCGCACAACGGGGTGGCACGACGTCTCTGTACCGCCGGTTGGTGGAACATCCCGACGTGTTACGGCCGCTGGGTAAAGAGCTGCAGTTCTTGACCCTGCACTTCAGCCGCGGAGTGCGGTGGTACCGGGCCAACTTCCCGGCTACCGGCCGTGGGGAGCAGACCTTTGAGGCGAGCCCCTACTACTTGTTCCATCCTCAGGCCGCGCGTCGGGCAGCCGAGGTGCTTTCGGATGCCAAGTTCGTCGTTCTGTTGCGTGATCCAGCGGCACGCGCGTACTCCCATTACCTACACAGCCGCAATCTCGGGTTTGAGTCCCTGAGCTTCGAGGACGCGCTGGCCGCTGAAGACGACCGACTAGCTGAGGCGGGAGACCGCGGGCTCGACACTGCCGTGGGTCTCCGGCTCCATCGCAACTTCTCCTACGTGCAGCGCGGCATGTATCTCCACCAGCTGCAGCGGTGGTTGTCAGCCGTGCCGTCTGGCGCCCTGAAGGTGATCAAGAGCGAGGACTTGTTCCAGCGTCCTGAGGAGACTTACCGAGACCTGCTGGAGTTTCTGCAGCTGCGCAACTTCGTCCCCGAGCAGTTCGGCAGAAGTAAGTCCAGCGGTGGCGCCACGAAGCCTATGAATCTTGCCCTGCGGTCGCGCCTACGAGAGGTTTTCGCCGATGACAGCGAGCAAGTCCGCCGACTTCTCGGCTGGGACAGCGCCTGGAACTAACGCTTGGTGAACTCACCGCGCGGGAGTCAAGCGCGCGTCGCGAGTGCCTGGAAGCCTTCCACATCGCCCGGGTAGGACGGATTGCCAGTCACCAGCCATTCGCTGTGGTCTACCAGCCGAAACAG
The DNA here is from genome assembly GCA_038252945.1 of Propionibacteriales bacterium. Taxonomy (GTDB): domain Bacteria; phylum Actinomycetota; class Actinomycetes; order Propionibacteriales; family Nocardioidaceae; genus JAUJOE01. The sequence continues at coordinate 25,678 of JBBSHN010000007.1, forward strand.
CGCCGCCCGAATCAGCGACTGATGAGCGACGCTGCGGTCCAGCACCCTGGCGACTGCAAGCGATGTGCCGTACCACAAGAAGGAGTCCACCACCGCGATGGCTTCGGCGTACGCGACAGGCCGGAAGAACGGCGACACATCAATGATCGCCGGAGGCAACGCAGCGTGGTACAGGAGGTTGCCGCCGAGGTCCCCGTGAACCACTTGCCACGGCGCCTCGATCGGTTCCAGCAATGACCGCAGGCGATCAAACGGTTCGACGAGATATGCATGCACCCGAGGGTCGGCTTCTTGCCACGCCACTCGGTCGCCGTTGGCCCAGCGATGCGTACGGGCGTCGAGGAAGTCCGGGCGTGGTATGTGACGGATGGCCGCATGAAAAGCACGCGTTGCCGGCCAAAACTCGTGCCAGTTGGGCGGTTCGGCGTGCTGACCCTCCACCCACTCGTCTGCCGTCCAGCCGTCCACCACATAGCACCCGTCCTCCGCTGGCACTGGTCGTGCCACCCGGAAGCCCTGCTGTTGTATACCGAGCAGCAGTCGCGCTCGCCATTCCTCCTGAACTGGATTGTCGGCCGGCTTCAGCACCATGTTGCCGCAACGAACGCTCCTGCCTTCACCGCTTGGGATTGCCTCGCACACGTCCCTCGCGCCGAAACGTCTGAGCACCTGCAGTGGGGGATCCGACTGCATCAGCCAGCCAACTTGCGACCGATGAAGAGGCCACGGCCGTTGTCGCTGAGGCCGTCGATGTCTCGCCAGGCCTCCAACCCCGCGTTCCTGAAGGCATTGAGATACTGCTGCTCGGTGAAGAGCGTGAGGTCGTGGTGCTCCACGAAGTACTCGATGTGGTTGGGGCGTCCACCAAGATGATGCATCTCAAGCCTGGTGATGTCACCTTCTCGTCTGCTTTGGGTGATGCGAGCGATCTTGAGGTCGGACCGGTCGACGAAGTCGGCGGAGAGGACTCGTTCGGGGTTCCACATGTCCGGCAGCAGCCACGGTTCGACCATGAGCACCCCGCCTGGCGCGAGATGCCGGGCCATCGTGGCGACCGCGGGCCGCAGTTGTTCTGACGAAAGGTGCCCAATGGCGCTGAAGAGGCAGGTCACCACGTCGTACTCGCGGCCCAGGTCGAAGGAGACCATGTCGCCGTGGTGGAAGGTCACGTGTGGAAGTCGCTGGCGGGCGACCTCGAGTTGCGCCTCGGATGAGTCCAGGCCCTCCACGTCGTACCACTCGATGAGGTACTGGTCGTGCAGGCCCGTTCCGCAGGCAACATCGAGCAGGCGATGACCCGACATGAAGCCGTGCTCCCTCGCCAGCTGTTGCACACGGGTCGCTTCGCGTCGATAGTCCTTGAGGGACTCGTAGATGGCGTCGTAATAACGGGCTGACCGCTCGTAGGACATGCGCCGATGCTGGCAGTGTCAGACCCGCCGGGCTACCGATTTCCGGAATGGCCGACGGAGCGCTGACGCTCCGGCGGGAACCGCCCGCTGTTGCGTTGGCTCACGGTGACGTCTTCGGTCGCCACACGCCGAACCGGTTGCCCTCAAGGTCGGCGAGATGGGCAAACTCGATGTCGCCGTTATCGATGAGCGGAATCAGCACAGTGGCCCCGAGCGACTCAGCCTGCGCGATCGTCGCTCTTACGTCGTCGACACCTACGTAGAAAATGCCCCAGGATGCGCCCCCGAGGTCGCTGGTCGTGTCCCACATACCTCCCGCTCCCTCGGCGACCATCTCGTAGCCGACCGGCGACGGCTCGCCGAAGCTCCATCCGAACAAGCCGCTGTAGAAGCGCCGTGCTTGCTCGGGGTTCGGGGTGCCGATCTCGAAGTAGTTGACGGTCCCCGTCATGGAATCCTCCTGCTAGCTCATGGTGGGCTCAAGCTTAGGATGCAGCTCGCCGTACTGCCGCCACCGAGGCTGCGATGTCGTTCTCATCGGTTCAGATCAGAGTTGCCGACCCGGTCATGCCGAAGTGCGGGCGTTACCTTAACCGAGTGCTTCCCGACTTCACCACGTCGCATCTGCATCTGGTGCCGGTCACGGATGATGCCCGAGAGCACCTGCACGCCCTTAACGACGATGCGTGCGTAATGCGCCACCTCGGCGGGCGTGCAGCCCACACCAAGACGGACGCGGAATGGGATGAGCGACTGCACGGACGCTCAGACATAGAACGCAGCCTGGGCTACTGGGCTGGTTGGAGCGCAGGAACGTTCGTGGGTTGGTGGGGTCTTGGCGCGTGTTCATGGAACCCAGCGACCGCAAATCTCGGCTTCCGCCTGCGGCCGGAGAACTGGGGTCGAGGACTCGCGACTGAAGGTGCTGCCGCTCTTCTCAAGCACTCCTTCAACACTGTGGGTCTCGGCTCCGTCTGGGCAGTCGGGCGGGTGATGACCACGGCGACTGGGGCAAACATCGATCCAGAACTATGCGCAGCCATGCGTGCGAGACGCAACCACCTCGACTGCACACCGCCCGCTCATTCGAGAGTCGGATCGGCATGCGCGGCGTACCGTAGCGTCGGTGTGTGCCCGAAGACAGAGACACACTCCACTTCGTCGGAGTGTCGCTCGACTGTGCAGACCCAGCGGCCCTGGCCGCGTTCTACCTCGACTTACTCGGCGGGGAATTGCTCTGGCAGAACGCGGACAGCGCGGGCGTGCGGGTTCCCGGAGTCACACTTGTTGCGCAACGGGTCACTCCCTATGTTCCACCTGTTTGGCCGGGCGCGCCGGTCGTCCATCTCGATCTGTCGGCTGGCTCGGACGTCGACGAGCCGTCGGCAAGAGCGGTGAGCCTGGGCGCTGTCGAGGTCGATCCGCAACCTGACGTTCGATGGCGCGTGCTTCTCGACCCTGCCGGGCACCCGTTCTGTATTACGACGATAACGGCTGACTGAACCCACGCGGGACCGATGCGACCGACAGCCGCACATGTGCCGCGATCCGAGCGGGGCGTCGGACATCCGCTGCGGGATGATGAGCACCGCGACCGGGACCAAAACCGATCTAGAAACTACGCAGGACCGCTACGTTGCGCATCACGCCAAGTTCACAGTCGCCGACCGCTCATGGCTCCCCTCTGTGTCAAGAAGCGGCCGGGAGTGGGGTTCTAGGGTGGGTCTTGGCGGGTTCGGGAAGTGGCTGGTTCGAAGAGCTGGTGTGGGGCTGTGAGCCGGCCGCGCTGGAGTCAGAGTCGTTGCCCCGTTGCCCTCCCGGGCCCGTCCTGGAGTTGGCTACGGCGTGGGTGATCGCGTCGTCGACCATGGTTCTTGTAGACGATGTTCGACAGTCGCCGTTTCAGTGCGCGCATCGCTTCCATCGACGTCTTGCCTTCGGCTTTGCGGCGGTCGTAATAGGCCCGGCCCTCGGTGGGGTTGCGCAACTGGACGGTCGCCATGATGTGCACTACCCGGTTGATTTGACGGTTCCCGGCTCGCGACAGCCGGTGTCGGACTTGGTCGCCCGAGGAAGCGTCGATCGGTGCAGTTCCGTTCCAAGACGCGAAGTGGTCGCGGTCGGGGAAGCGGGTGATGTCGCCAACCTCGGCGAGCAGCCGGGCCGCACCTGAGGGTCCGATGCCGGGCAGGTCGGTCAAAGTGGTGCCCGTGGCAGCCAGCAGCTCGGTCAGCTCCTTGTTCGCGGCCTTCTTGCGTTGGTAGATCCGCTCCAGGTCGCTGATGAGCTCGGCTGCGACCCGGCGGCGGGTCTTGCCCACGATGTCGCGGGTCGAACCTTCGCCAGCAGCGCCTTGGCTTGGGCTGCGGACAGGTCTTTCTTCGCGCCGCCCGGAATGAGCTCGAGTAACAGCTGGTGCAGCTGGGCAATCATCCGGGTGTGGTCCTCACCTAGCGAGCGGCGGCGATCGACCAGCACCCGCAGCACGGCGAGCTGCTCGTCGTTGACGACCGGACGCAGTCCGGCGATCCGGGTCCCAACCAGTGCGACCGAGTGGGCATCGGTAGCGTCGGTCTTGCGTCCCTGGCCGGTCGCGAAAACTCTGGTCCGGGCCGACAGCTTCGGTGGCACATCGACGACCTCCTCACCCGCGGCGAGGAGTCTCATCGCCACGTGGTGACCGATCCCGCTGCAGCCCTCGATCGCCCAAACGCGGTCGGGAAACTGGCTCACATACCGCCTCAACGCGGCGAGACCGGCCTGGTCGGTGGCGAATCGGCCGCCGCCGAGGATGGTCTCGTCGGCCGTCATCACCTCGATCGTCACCGACCGTTTGTGCGGATCCATCCCGATCACCACGCGGCTGATCGCGTCACTCATCTGCTCCTCCGATGCTCGATCCAGTACTGGTTATCGAGCCGGGAGGGCAACGCTACTTCGAGCTGAGCAAACCCCTCTTGAGCCTCTCCCCGCTCTGGGTGACGCCCGGGCTGCGCAGGCCAAATGAGAGCCACACGACGAGTCGAGGGCAGCCGATGTGAGAGCGACAGCCCGGGCGCCTAGACCAAGCCTCGCCAGGCTCCGGTCATGGGTCAATGAAACAAGTAGCCGATGAGCGTGTGGGTAGCAAGCGGGTCACGCTCGACTTACGACGGTCAACAAGATGACCGAGTCCTCCAACGCTTCAAGGCTGTGGGTGGCGTCGGGCACTGCGATCAGGTGTCCGGCCGCTCCTTCCCAGTTGGCATCTCCAGCTGACAGCCGCACGCGTCCTTGGAGAACGTGCACCGTGGCCTCGCCGGGGTTGCTGTGCTCGTCGAGCATGCGACCGGACGCGAGCGCAATGAGCGTTTGCCGAAGGCGATGTTCTTTCCCGCCGAAGACCGTGTGCCCACTGCGGCCGCTTGATGCCGCGAGTGCCAGCTCGAGCTGCTCGCGTGCGAGGGCGGTGAGGGAGGTGTTCATGAAAGCCTTTCCGTGCGTCAGATCGACTGTCGGTAGCCGAAGAACTCGTGGTCCTGGTTGTAGCCGCCGTGACCTCCGCCGACTTCGGCGAAGTCGGCCACGAACTCGATGCCCTTGATCCATTTGACCTGCTTGAAGCCGAGCTGTGTCTCGTTCCGCAGCCGCAACGGGGCGCCGTGGCCGAACGACAGAGGCTCGTCGTTCATGTCGTAGGCCAACATGGTCAGGTGATAGCCCATCTGCTCGATCGGGTGAGCGTCGTAGTAGACACCGCCATCGGAGCCCTCGCCGAGGGAGTAGAAAACCACCCATCGCGCCTCCGGCAGGGGCTGGACCCGCTCCAGAATTGACGCCATGGAGACACCGCCCCACTTGGCAACACCGGACCACCCTTGGATGCAGAAGTGCTGCGTGATCTGCTCGTGGTGCGGCATCGCTCGGAGCTCCGCGAGACTCAGCTCGACTGGTTCGTCGATCAAACCGTTGATGCGCAGCCGGTAGTCCTCGAAGTTGCCGGCTTGCAGAGCGGCATACTCGTGAGATTCCGGATACTGACCGTTGTGCCAGAAGTAGGGCGAGATGTCGTCCTCGCCGTACTGGCCGGGCTTGGCGTCCAAGTGCTCGAACCAGCGCTGCGCCGGCCCGATCAACGCGTACCCGGCCCGTTGAACGGTGCGCGGGTGCCGCAAGGTGAACGGTGTGGCCGCGAGCCAGCCAGCAGTGGCGACAGCGATCGCGACCAGGAAGATCCACAGGCCGTTCCAGCTGTCGTCGTGACGTGCGGCGAAGATGTGGTTGAGGTTGTCCTGCAGGCCGGTCATGAAGACCAGGGCGACGTGCATGACGATGAACAGCAAGAACCACACGAACACCAAGAAGTGCAGCGAACGGGCGGTCTGGATGCTCAGCACGGAGCTGATGCGGCGGAATCGCGTCGACAACGCGGGCGACATCCCGAGCCCTGTGACCAGCGCGAGCGGAGCAGCGACGAACACGGTCAAGAAGTACGCCAGCAGCTGGAGCCCGTTGTAGGCCACCCAACCGGTCTCTGCCGGCCAGTCGAGTGAGGCGTACTGAACCAGCGTGGACAAGGCATCAGGGAAGACGTCCCAAGACGTCGGGACGATGCGGCGCCAGTGCCCGGTCGAGAAGATCAGGACATAGAACACCAGACCGTTCGCAAGCCACAGCACGTCGACGCCCAGGTGCCACCATCGGGCCAGGCCGATCGAGTGACGCAACCCCGGCAGACCAACCTGCTGAGGCAGACTGATCGAATCCTTCTTGGCGGTCCACAAAGGGTCTGCGGGGACGGGCTTCTGGATGCGGAACCAGTCCTTGCCCGGAGTGCTGTGCCGGGTCCAGTAGAGCCGCGGGTGGTCGGTCAGGATCTGAATCCCGGATCGGAGGATGAAGATCATGAGGAACAGATTGAGAAAGTGCTGCGCTCCCGCCCAGGCCGGCAACCCCGCGTCACGCTCGACCCGGGGCGTAATGTCCGCACCAGGATGGCGTCCGATGAACGACGCCACCGCAGTCGTATCGCGCAGAGCCTGAGCGACTGCAACCAGCAGGAGCGCTGTCGCGAACCCGATCGGGATCAGCCACAACAAGTTGAACCAGTGATCGCGGCCGATCCTTATCCGCGGGGCAACCCCCTTGACCGCCGGGATCGAGCCAGCGAAAGTCGCAGGGTCGATGACCTCTTCACCCACCGTGAGCTGATCGCGAAAACTCGCGGCCGCATCGAAAGGTGCTGCACTTGGGGGCTCTTCCGGTGAGTGGACCATGTCTCACCATCGCCCACGCTCCGGCAGATGGCTAATGCGACGGTGCAGATGCGACGCCCCTGGGTGCAATGCCTGGGATGGTGGTGCTCGGGCTCCCGGCTCGCCTTCACCCCGAGCGCCCGATCATGCCGCAATCCGAGCCTGCCGTCGGACATCTGCTGCGGGATGATGAGCTCTGCGACCGGGGCGAACTTTCAGCTCGCCTACCGCTCAAACTTCCTGCCCCCTAACCGGCGAGCGGCGTGGATCCGTTTCGTCGAGCGACTCAACGAAACGGCGGACTTCGCCGAGGACATTGCCGGGCCGGCAAACGTCGAGCAAGTACTTGGCGGGGTAAGTGGAAAGCTTCGCTCACTTGGTGATGCCATGACACGCCACATCGGCGACGAGTGAGCGAATGCGGCCCACGTCTTATGTATCAGCGGCGCTTTATCAACTGCAACTTGGGCATTGACAAGCGCGTAAGCAGTAACAATGTGTAATAAATAAATCACCGTGTGTATTGACGAGGCGGAATCAACCTGCCGGTGTTAACATGATCCTGCTATTGATAAATCTCTTCATATACTTCAAGGGTGTTTTCCATGGTGTCAAAGAAAGCCTCCTCTCTGCTCCTTGCCGGCCTGATGGCTGTGTCACTTCCGGTCGTCGGCGCTGGCGGAGCGGCTGCCGCGGGCGCGATCAAAGGTGCGTCGGATGTGACGGCGGCTCCCTGGACGCCGAGCCTCTCCACCAGCGGCACAGACGGCACCGTCGAGCAGGTACGCCAGCTGGTGCCGTGCAACGGCACCATGTACGCGGTTGGACGCTTTAGCCAGGTGAAACAGAGCGGGACGATGTACAACCGCAACAACGCGTTCAGCTTCTCGGCCTCCGATGGCACCGTCACCAACTGGGACCCCAACGTCAATGGGCAAGTGAACTCCGTGGCGATGTCGACGGACTGCCAGACGATCTACCTGGGCGGCAGCTTCACGTCGATCGGTAGCACAGCGGTCAGCAATATCGCGGCGGTCGACGCCACCAGCGGGCAGGTCATCCAGAACTTCCTTTCCTCGGCGAACAAGAAGGTCAACACCCTGGTGATGTCTGGCGGCCACCTCCTGGTCGGTGGCAACTTCACGTCGATCAACGGTTCGGGCACGGACTACATGGTCAGCCTGGATCCGGGCAATGGGACCGACGACGGCTATGTCAACCTGAACATCTCCGGCCACTACGTCTACACCGACCAAGGTGGCCGTGCCAGCGCCGCCAACTCCACCCAGGTGTACAACACCGCACTTAGTCCTGACGGCAGCCGGTTGTTGGCGATGGGGACGTTTACGTCCGTTGGCAGCCAAGCGCGTCGACAGATCTTTATGTTGGACCTCGGCGCCACCAGTGCCACGGTGAGCTCTTGGTACTCACCGGAGTTCGACCAGAACTGCGCCGCAGGTGAACCGTTCTGGCTGCAGGATGCGTCGTGGTCTCCGACGGGGTCCACGATTTACATCGCTACCACCGGTTACAAGCCGGCAAGTGGACCCGGTTACAACACCTGGGAGCCGCGAAGCGGCCTCTGCGACTCCGCAGCGGCGTTTAGCTCGGCGAATTCCACTCAGACGCACCAGTGGGTCAACTACACCGGCTGCGACTCGCTGTACTCAACCGCGGCTGACGCCGCACACGTCTACGTCGGCGGACACGAACGCTGGGCGAACAACCCTTTCCAATGTGACAACAACAACTCGGGGACAGCCGTATCGGCGCCTGGCATGGCTGGGCTCGACCCCAACTCAGGACAGCTCAACTACAACCCCACGCGAGCCAGGGGCCTTGGCGCGGACGACATGCTGCGCACCACCGCCGGTTTGTGGATCGCCAGCGACAACGCGCAGAACTCTGCCGCCTGTGCGGGCGAGAAGGGCCACGCGGGCGTCTGCTTCATCCCCGCCGACCAGTTGTAGGAGAGGTCTCTCGGCAGGCCTGCCGAAACCGTCTGGCTGCCTGCGCCTCCGGAAACTCGAAGGCTGAGCCGTCGTGGGAGGCAGCCTCCCTCCATCGCCATAACAGGCGAGTGGAACAGTGGTTGCCATGACGCACCTGGCCAGCATGGGTGGCGATACCGCAGCCGACATGGATCGGCCAGATCAGACCGGGCCAACGGTGCCCCCGGAGGCCTACGAGCTGCGGGACGCACCGGGACCGCTCAGCCGGAACGAGCTGCAGGCTCTTGACGCCTGGTGGCGGGCCGCGAACTACCTCGCCGTCGGCCAGATCTACCTGACCGACAATCCCTTGGTACGTCGTCCGCTCGAGCCCGACGACATCAAGCCGCGGCTCCTCGGCCACTTCGGCACTGTGCCCGGCCTCAACCTGCTGTACGTGCACGCCAACCGGGCAATCAAGCAACGTGACCTGTCTGCGGTGTTCGTCGCCGGACCAGGCCACGGCGGGCCGGGGCCCAATGCCTGTGCCTGGCTGGAGCGCACCTACTCCGAGGTCTACAGCCATGTCACCCAGGACGTCGACGGCATGCGGACCCTGTTTCGCCAGTTCTCCTATCCGGGCGGGGTGCCCAGCCATTGCGCGCCGGAGACACCGGGTTCCTTTCATGAGGGCGGCGAGCTCGGCTACTCGCTCTTGCACGCCTATGGCGCCGCGCTGGACAACCCGGACCTGGTGGTCTTTTGCATGGTGGGGGATGGTGAGGCGGAGACCGGTCCTCTGGCGACGAGTTGGCACTGTCATAGGTTCCTCAACCCGGCTCGGGACGGAGCGGTGCTGCCGGTGCTGCACCTCAACGAGTACAAGATCGCCAATCCCACGCTGCTGGCGCGCATACCCGGGGACCAGCTGCTGGCTCTTCTCCGCGGCTACGGATACGAGCCGCACGTCGTCAGCGGAAACGAGCCGGCGGCGGTGCACCAGGCTCTCGCCGAGACACTCGACCGATGCCTGGACGACATCGAGAAGGTGCAAAGAGCCGCGCGACGTGGCACTGCCAGCGCCGAGCATGCCCCGTGGCCGATGATCGTGCTGCGCACGCCAAAGGGGTGGACGTGTCCGCCGGTGGTCGACGGCGAGCAGGTCGAGGGCACGTTCCGCGCTCACCAGGTACCGCTGCCGGCCGCCCGCACCGACGAGGAACACCGCCGAGTCCTGGACGCCTGGCTGCACTCGTATCGCCCGAAGGAGTTGTTCGACGACGCGGGTCGGCCGCTGCCGGACCTCGCGGCACTCGCTCCAACGGGCGACCGGCGGATGAGCGCCAATCCCATCGCCAACGGGGGCAGCGTGCTGCGCGACCTGCGGCTGCCGAACTGGCAGGACTTCGCCGTACCTGTGGACCGGCCCGGGACTGCCCAGCACGAGGCCACCCGAGTCTTGGGCTCGTGGCTGCGGCGGGTGACGGAAATCAACTCCGACAACTTCCTTACGTTTGCGCCGGACGAGCTGGCGAGCAACCGGCTGCAGGATCTCCTCGAAGTGACCGGCCGCAACTGGCAGGAGCGCATAGAGAAGTACGACGAGCGCCTTGACCGGAATGGCCGCGTCATCGAGGTGCTGTCCGAGCACATCTGCCAAGGCATGTTGGAGGGTTACCTCCTCAGCGGTCGGCACGGCGTCTTCACCTGCTATGAGGCGTTCATTCACATCGTCGACTCGATGTTCAACCAGCACGCCAAATGGCTGGAGTCCTGCGCCCAAGTGCCATGGCGCCGTCGGCTGGCCAGCCTCAACTACCTGCTGTCCTCGCACGTCTGGAGGCAAGATCACAACGGCCTCACCCACCAAGATCCGGGCTTCCTCGACGTGGTCATGAACAAGAAGCCCTCCCTGGTGCGGGTCTACCTGCCGCCCGACGCCAACACGCTGCTCTCCACATACGACCACTGCCTGCGGTCCCGGCATCACATCAACGTCGTTATCGCTGGCAAGCAGCCTCAGTTCGACTGGCTGTCAGCTGAGGACGCGGCCCTCCACTGCGCTCGGGGCGTCGGCATCTGGGAGTGGGCGAGCAGGGAAGGCGCGGTCGGCGACCTGCCGGACGTCGTCTTGGCCTGCTGCGGCGACGTACCGACGCTTGAGACGCTCGCCGCAGCGTCGATTCTCAGGGAGCAGCTGCCGGACCTGAAGGTTCGGGTGATCAACGTCGTGGACCTGATGCGGCTGCTGCCGGAGGACGAACACCCCCACGGGATGCCGGACCGGGAGTTCGACACCCTATTCCCGATTGATCGCCCAGCTGTCTTCGCCTTCCATGGCTACCCGTGGCTGGTGCACAGGCTCACCTACCGACGTCACAACCACTCCCAGCTGCATGTGCGCGGCTACAAGGAGAACGGAACAACCACCACTCCGTTCGACATGGTGATGCTCAACGACCTCGACCGCTACCACCTGGTGATGGACGTGATCGACCGGGTTCCCGCTCTCGGCTCCCGTGCTGCGGCGCTTCGTCAAGACATGGCTGATGCCCGGCTGCAGGCGCGCACCTGGACCCGCGAGCACGGCGAGGACAGCCCCGAGGTGGCCGGCTGGGCCTGGCCCGGTTGAGCCGGATGCGTGTCCTCGCCGTCAACGCTGGCTCCACCTCGGCCAAGATCACCCTGCTCGACGGTGAAATGCTGATCACCTCCTACGCCTCTCTCGACGAGGCCATCGACGCGGCGCCGGACGTCGACGCGGTGGCGCACCGGGTCGTGCACGGCGGAAGGAGAACCGGGCCGGTGGTGGTCAATGACGACGTGCTGGCGGAGCTGGAGGCGCTGACGGAGCTCGCGCCACTGCACCAGCCGCCAGCGTTGCAGGCGTTGCGCCGCTGCCGCCAGGAGTTTCCTGACGTCTCGCAGGTTGCGTGCTTCGACACCGCCTTCCATACGACCATCCCACCCAGCGCTCGGACGTACGCACTGCCGGCGCGACTGCGGGAACTGGTTGAGGTCTACGGCTTCCACGGGCTCTCGTACGCGTGGTCGGCGATCCGGATTGCTGACCTGGCTCCAGACGCCCGACGCGTGGTGGTAGCCCATCTCGGCGGAGGAGAGTCGCTGTGCGGACTGCTGGACGGGCGCAGCGTCGTCACGACGATGGGCTTCACCCCGTTGGATGGGCTCGTGATGGCAAAGCGCAGCGGATCGCTGGATCCAGGTGCCCTGCTATGGCTCAGCGAGCACACTGACGAGGACCTGGCCGTCGTACTAGAGAACGAGAGCGGACTGCTCGGCCTCTGCGGCACTGGCGACATGCGGGAGGTCCTGCAACGCGCTGGCGGCGGGGACGAGGTCGCGGAGGCGGCTCTGCAGGTCTATCTTCACCGGCTGGCGACGTCGCTGGGGGCTTGCGTCGCAGCGCTTGAGGGTCTCGACGCGTTGGTGTTCACCGGCGGGATCGGCGAGAACTCCGCGGTGCTCCGCCAACGGGTCGCACAGCGACTGAGATGGTTAGGCGTGGCGGTTGACCCAGACGCCTCCGGCGAGGAAGTCACCGGTGCCGGGGCAGCCGTCCGCAGCTTCGTCATTCACGCTCGCGAGGACATCCAGATGGTCCGCGAGACCTCGCGGGCTCTCCGATCCTAGGACGGGGGAGTGCGTGAGCCGTTCGAGTCTGGGGGCCCGGCAGACTGGTACAAGTCGCTTTCCTTTACCACGGCCTCCAGGCCGCGCGGCGCGCCTCCTCCCATGCGGCTACGCGCCGAGAACCGCGTCCCACGAGCAGGTACGACGGGGGCGAACAGAGCCATCCCACTCGGTGCCATCATGTCGTCATAGATGCACTCGAAGCCGCCTGAAAGGTGGTAGGCCTCGTGCCAGAAGCCGGTCCCACCGGAGTCCTTGAGGAAGTCTCGCTACCAACGGCGATGCGGCTCCGATCGCGTCCAGCGCTCCAAGCTTTCTGCGTCTCGCCAGTACTGACGCATCCCCACATGCAGTGGAGCGAGCGACCACAGGAACTCCTCGTGCGAGAGCAACCCGTCAGGTTGCTCCTTCCACGACATCTGAAGGGATGGCCCAAGTCCAACGAGTTTCAACAGGCCGCGTGGAACCCGGACACGCATTCCGAGGTAGACGACGACGAGGTCGGGATACTGACTGAGGTCCACCGTCTGCCGCTGCACTGCCATGTGCCAGTCCTCCCATATTCACCAGCCGTCGTGGGATGAGAATTCTCCACTGCATCCGCGACGAGGGAAAGGCGTCTGATTACAAGCGCCCGCCGAATGAGTAGCGCCGCCAAGCAGGAGGGCGGCCTCGAGAAGGTCGCGATTCCGCCAAAAGAGGGGCGCGCTGCCGGTGGGAATCCGTTCACCCGCTGGCTGCTCGCGAATCAGGTCCAGGTCGCTGCGGGACCCGGTCACGAGTCCCCTGGTGAGCAGCATTCATGGTGGAAGGTCATGTGCCTCACCGGCGTCGACTACTTCTCGAGTTTGAGCTATCTGCCCGGTATCGCGGCACTTGCTGCTGGCGTCTTGTCTCCGTTGGCAACTTTGTTGATCGTGGCGCTCACCCTGGTGGGGATGCTGCCGATGTACCGGATGGTCGCTCGGGAGAGTCCACATGGGCAGGGCTCGGTGGCCATGTTGGAGCACCTGCTGCCCTTTTGGCGCGGCAAGTTGTTCGTCTTGTGTCTGCTGGGGTTCGTAGCGACGTCGTGGATCATCACGATCACGCTGTCAGCGGCTGATGCGACAGCGCACTTCGTTCAGAACCCGTATGCACCGGAGGCACTCACGTCACATCCGGTTCTGCTGACGATTGGTTTGTTGGCCCTTCTAGGAGCGGTGTTTCTCGCCGGTTTCAGCGAGGCTGTCACCATCGCCATTCCTCTGGTGGCTGCCTTCTTGTTGCTTAACGGTGTCGTGGTCGTGGTGAGCCTGACCCATGTCGTCGCGGACCCGGGCTTGATGAGCGGGTGGCTCGACAAGTTGCACGCCAGTGGCGGCTTCGGGTCGATTCTGGGCACCTCTGTGCTGGCGTTTCCGTTGCTGATCCTCGGTCTCTCGGGCTTCGAGACGGGCGTCAGCATGATGCCGCTGGTCCAGTCGAAGGGGGCCAGCGACGAGGAGCGGCTGAGCAATCGGATCGCGAACACCCGGAAACTTCTCACCGTCGCAGCGGTCGTTATGAGCGTTTACCTGATCACCACGACCTTTGTCACCACGGTCCTCATTCCGGCGAAAGAGTTCGAATCCGGCGGAAAGGCCAACGGAAGGGCATTGGCGTACCTCGCGCATCAGTACCTCGGTAGCGGCTTCGGCACCGCCTACGACATCAGCTCGATTCTGATCCTGTGGTTCGCGGGTGCTTCGGCGATGGCAGGTCTGGTCAACATCGTGCCCCGCTACCTCCCCGGTTATGGAATGACACCGGAATGGGGTCGTGCGGTCCGTCCTGTCGTACTGGTCTATACAACAGTCACGATCATCATCACGGTGCTGTTCGGGGCCAACGTCGATGCCCAGGCTGGGGCCTACGCCACCGGAATCTTGGCGATGATGATGTCCGCGGCCTTCGCGGTCACAATCGCGTGCCGCCGGGCTGGACGATCGACGGCTGCGGTGGGGTTCGCCATTGTGACGGCGATACTCGCCTACGCTTTGGCCGCGAACGTCATCGAGAAGCCTGACGGCATCGTCATCTCCGGTGCCTTCATTCTCGGCATCATTCTTGTGTCGATCGTGTCGCGAGTATCACGGACGACTGAGCTGAGGGCCGAAGGCATCGACCTCGATGCCGCAGCCAACGCCCTCGTCAATGCCGCCGCCCAAGCAGGTGAACTTCACATCATTGCGAACAAGCGCCAGGCCGGTGACGCGCAGGAGTACCGCGACAAAGAAGCTGAGCAGCGGGCGGTAAATCCCATACCAGACCAGGCCCAGGTGCTGTTCCTGGAAGTCCATGTAGGCGATCCCTCGGCGTTCGCCACCGAGCTGCATGTCCACGGCGCCGACATCGGCGGTTATCGGGTCCTGCGGGTCAAAAGTGCCGCGGTCCCAAACGCCTTGGCCGCGATTTTGCTCTACCTGCGAGACTCCACCGGCTTACGCCCCCAGTGCTACTTCAACTGGTCGGAGGGGCATCCGCTAGCGCACATAGTGAGCTATCTACTGCTCGGCAAGGGCGACACCGCCCCCCTCACGCGGGAGATCCTCCGAGAGGTCGAGCCCGATCCTCATCGGCGACCCGGAGTTCACGTCGGCGGCTAGGGGATGAGTACGAGTTTCCCGCGGACGTGGCCGCGTTGGCTGATGCGATAGGCATCTGCGGCCCGCTCAGGCGCGAACTCCTGTACGTGGATCGCCAGCTTGCCGTCTGCCAGCAGCTCGGCGACCTGAGCCAGTGCCTCCATCGGTTGGGCGTCCGCGTCGCCACCGGTTACCCGGGCTCCGGCTTGACCGGCGTCGAAATTGGCGATCGACACGACCTGGGAAGGTTTTGGTGCAATGCGGACCAGCTCCTCGATCGGCGTCTTTCCGGCGACGTCGAACACCGCGTCTACCGGGCTGCCCGCGGCGGCTCGGACCCGATCGGCAAGTCCCTCGCCGTACAGCACTGGAGTCGCGCCGATCTCTCGAAGATAATCGTGGTTGGCTTCGCTGGAGGACGCGATGACGCGTGCACCGCGAGCGACCGCCATCTGTACGGCGATTGCTCCGACACCTCCGGCGCCTCCGTCGATGAACACGGTGTCGCCGGACATGACGTTGAGCAGCCGGAGACCACGCTCGCTCGTCTCCCCAGCGACCCCTGCTGCGGCGGCGACCGCCCAGTCGACCGACGCGGGCTTCGTCGCCCACGAGTTCAGGACGGCGTACTCTGCCTGGGTGTTTTGTCCGCGACCCAGCACCTCATCACCGACCGACACACCGCCGACTCCCTCGCCAACCTCGTCGACCACACCGGCCGCGTCGTAGCCCAGGAAGCCCGTGCCCTCAAGCGGCTTGTCGCCCGACATCGCTCCGGCCAGCATCTTCCAGTCGATCGGGTTCACACTCGCCGCATGCACCGCGATGCGTATTGTCCCTCCGCCGGCGTGAGGGACCGGGGCCTCTGCCCACCCCAGTGCCTCGGGACCCCCATACGATTGGAACTGCAGCGCTTTCATCTCACACACTCCTTGACTTTCGGGCGGTCGTTTGGTCCCGACTGCACTCAGCCACTTGCTTCCTTGGTGCACTCGGCTCTGTCTGGACAAACGTTGGAAGTGGCGAATTCATTCACAGATTCTTTGAGACGGTCCGACGTAGGTAGTAAGGGAAGAGTTTCAGGGACTGTCGATTCAAAGGCTCGGCGACCGTCGATACGGTGAGAGGTCCGATCCGCGGGCCTGACACGAAGGAGCTTCACTGTGGCCCAATATCTGGTTTTGATCTATGAGGACGAAGCAGGCTGGCAGGCTGGCGGCACTGCC
The DNA here is from genome assembly GCA_038252945.1 of Propionibacteriales bacterium. GTDB lineage: Bacteria > Actinomycetota > Actinomycetes > Propionibacteriales > Nocardioidaceae > JAUJOE01. The sequence continues at coordinate 41,741 of JBBSHN010000007.1, forward strand.
GCCGAGGCCGGTATGGCTGCACATCAGGAGTTCGGTGAGAAGCACAAGGAGGTGCTGCGCGGCGGACAGGCGCTGCAGCCAACCGCCACCGCGACGACGATCCGCGATGGGGTTGTGACCGACGGTCCGTTCATCGAGACCAAGGAAGCGCTCGGTGGCTACTACCTGATCGAGGCTGACGACCTCGACCAGGCACTCGCAGTGGCCAAGGACGTGCCCGCACCCTTTGGTGGCGTAGAGGTTCGACCGATCATGACCTTCGACTGACGTGCTTTCAAAGAGTGAGTCGGCGGCCGCGGTGGCAACTGCGGTCGCCGACACCCATCGCCGTGAATGGGGCAAGGTCTTGGCCTCCACGGTGCGCGTCACCCGGGACTTGGATCTGGCCGAAGAAGGCGTCCAGGAGGCCTATGCGAAGGCCTTGACGGCCTGGCAGGACGGAGTTCCGACAAATCCCGCTGCCTGGCTGACAACGGTGGCGCGCCGTGCGGCGCTGGACCAGATGCGCCGGTCGGCCACCTTGCAGCGAAAACTGCCGCTGCTGATCGAGCCCAACGACCCATGCGAACCGTCGGCGTTCCCGGATGACAGGCTGCGGCTGATCTTTGCGTGCTGCCATCCCGCGCTGGCGATCGAGGCTCAGGTAGCCCTGACCCTCCGGCTGCTGTGTGGACTCACCACAGCCGAGGTGGCACGGGCCTTCCTCGTTCCCGACGCGACGATGGCCGCCCGCATCACCCGAGCCAAGAAGAAGATCACCGCGGCGCGGATCCCCTACCGGATTCCGTCCATCGATCAGCTGCCTGAGCGGATCGACGCTGTCCTGCACGTCGTTCACCTGCTGTATACAGGTGGCCACACTGCCAGCGGCGGTGCCACTCTGACACGCCCTATCCTGGTCGAGCGTGCCCTCGATCTGGCGCGGATGCTGCGGCTCCTGCTCCCCGACGACCCGAGTGTCGCCGGGCTGCTCGCGCTGATACTCCTCACCGACGCCCGGCGCGCCACCCGGACTGACTCCACTGGGCGACTGCAGCTGTTGGAAAATCAAGACCGACGCCAGTGGGACCGCGCCGCGATCGCTGAAGGAACCGCGCTGGCTCATGCGGCGCTCCAACACCGACCGGCCGGCCGATACGCGCTGCAAGCCGCGATCGCCGCCGTTCACGCCGAAAGCAGCCATTGGGAAGACACCGACTGGCAAGAGATCGTTGCGCTGTACGACTTGCTACAGGAGCGATGGCCCTCCCCGGTCGTCGCACTCAACCGTGCGGTGGCCGTCGGCTTCGCCGCAGGGGCAACCGCCGGACTTCAGGCACTTGACGACCTCGCGGCCGAGCCTCAATTGGCTCGATACCCTTATCTCGCTTCGTCGCGCGCGGACTTTCTCCGCCGCCTCGGCCGTACGGATGAAGCCCGCCTCGCCTACCAAGAAGCCGTGATCCTCACGGACTGTGCAGTGCCAGGACATACCTGACGGGTATGTGACAAGACATTCCTGACACCTGATCGCTGTTGGTTGAGGGTTCGGCCATGGCAGAGATGGTGGTTTCTATGGATGTTCGGATCA
>JBBSHN010000008.1:0-42470 GCA_038252945.1 Propionibacteriales bacterium
ATGCGTGGAGGCGACCTGCCAGGTCGCACGGGGATGCCGCGCCGAGAACCGTTCAATCCAGCCCGGCAAGCGGTTCCAAGCCACTTTGACGTGCCTGAACTGGGCTTCCGCATCGAGGTACACGCTTAGATGCGACGCCTCGTAGTCCCGACAGCGCCAGCCCCGCTCACATCAGACCGGGTCCGCTGATTCGGGCACCGCAAGCACACCGTTGACACCGGAGATCTTCGGCGTCAACGGGGACTCCGCCACGTCAGCATGGCAAACGCCACTGTGAATGCGGCGGTGCAAAGGTGTCGGGTTCAGACGTTGAAGCCAAGCGCCCGCAGCATTTCCCGGCCATCGTCGGTGATCTTGTCGGGACCCCACGGCGGCATCCACACCCAGTTGATACGAAAGTCATTGACCAAGCCCTGCAACGCCATCCGGGTCTGGTCCTCGATGACGTCGGTCAGCGGGCAAGCGGCTGAGGTCAGCGTCATGTCGATGATCGCAGTCGAGTCGGACTCCAGCGTGACGTCGTACACAAGGCCGAGGTCGACAACGTTGATACCGAGTTCCGGGTCGACAACGTCCTTGAGCGCCTCAAAGAGGTCATCCCGGCTGACCGACGGCGTGGCGGCGGCAAGGTCGACCTCGGGGAGGTCGGAGATTTCTGATGACATCATGCCCACTCTTTCGTTTCGACGAGAGCTTGTGCTGTTGCATCCTTCCAGGCCATCCAGCCGAGCAAGGCGCACTTGACTCGCGCAGGGAACTTCGCCACCCCGGCGAACGCCACTCCGTCCTCGAGCACGTCCTCGTCGGGGTCGATCTGGCCGCGTCCCCGCATCAACTGTACGAACTTGTCATGGACGGCCAACGCGTCGTCGATCGGTCTCCCGATCAGCAGGTCGGTGAGCACCGACGTGGATGCCTGAGAGATCGAGCACCCCTCGGCGTCATAGGAGATATCGGCAACTGTCCCGTGGACGACGTGCACGCGCAAAGTCACATCGTCGCCGCAGGTCGGGTTGACGTGATGCACCTCAGCCTCGTACGGCTCACGGAGACCGGCGTGATGCGGTGACTTCGCGTGGTCGAGGATGATCGCCTGATACAGGCTCTGCATATCCATCAGCTCACCCCGAAAAAGCGCCGCACTTCACCCAAACCGTCGATCAGGGCGTCAACTTCGCTCGTCGCCGTGTAGAGGTAGACAGACGCGCGCGTTGACGACTGGACGCCGTACCGGTGGTGCGCGGGCTTGGCGCAGTGATGACCTGCACGCACCGCGATCCCGAGGGAGTCGAGCACTTGGCTGACGTCGTGCGGATGTACGCCGTCGAGCTCGAAGCTGATCGCGCCGCCCCGCTCCACAGGTTCGCTCGGTCCGAGAATGCGGACTCCCGGCACTGACTTCAGACCTTCCAGCGCGTACGCCGTGATGGCCCGCTCGTGAGCAGCGACGCGGGTCATGCCCAACGCCGATAGGTAGTCAACAGCCGCGCCCAAACCCACCGCCTGAGCAATCGGCGGAGTGCCCGCCTCGAACCGAAGGGGTAGTCCGGCGTACGTCGACCGCTCCATGCGCACCGTGTCGATCATCGATCCGCCACCCATGAAGGGCGGCAGCTCACCGAGCACGGCGGTGCTGCCCCACAGCACACCGATGCCGGTGGGTCCGAGCATCTTGTGTCCGGTGAACGCGACGAAGTCCGCCCCCAGAGCTGAGACGTCGACCGGCATCTGCGGCACGGCCTGCGAAGCGTCGACCACTACGAGAGCCCCGACGGCGTGCGCCCGTCGGATGACGACATCAAGCGGATTTACGGTCCCTAGCATGTTCGAGACCCAGGTCAAAGACACAACCCGGGTGCGCTCGTTGATCAACTCGTCGAGCTGGGATAGGTCGAGCCGCCCGGCCTCGTCGAACGAGAACCAGCGCAGCGTGGCCCGCTTGCGCTCACTCAACAGCTGCCAGGGCACGAGATTGGAGTGGTGCTCCATCTCCGTGACGACGACCTCGTCGCCGGGGCAGACCGCGAGGTCGCCCGCCGCCCAAGCCAGCGAGTTCGACACGAGATTGAGCGCTTCGGAAGCGTTCTTTGTGAAGACCACCTCATCGCGCGACGGAGCGCCGATGAATCCCGCCACCTTGTCGCGGGCTCCTTCATAGGCTGCGGTCGCCTCGGCTCCGAGCTGGTGCACCGCACGAGCGACGTTTGCGTTGTGCATCGCGTAGTGATCCGACACCGCATCGATGACCTGCTGCGGCTTCTGCGACGTGTTGGCGCTGTCAAGGTAGACAAGCCGGCGCCCGTCATCCATCCGACGGCGGAGTATCGGAAAGTCTGCACGGACGCGCTCGACGTCGTAGTCTGCCGAGGCTTCCGCCAGAGGCGTCCGCTCAGTCAGCGATGTCACTGTGGGAGCGCCGCCTTCACATACTTGTCGTACCCCTCCGCCTCGAGCCGCTCGGCGAGCTCCGGTCCACCCTGCTCGGCGATGCGGCCGTTGATGAAGACGTGCACGTAGTCGGGCTCGATGTAGCGAAGGATGCGGGTGTAGTGGGTGATGAGCAGCACGCCGTGTTCACCTTGTTCGCGGTAGCGGTTGACTCCTGCGGACACCACCTTGAGGGCGTCGATGTCCAGGCCGGAGTCGGTCTCATCGAGAATCGCGAAGCGCGGATTGAGCAGTTCGAGCTGCACGATCTCGTGCCGCTTCTTCTCACCGCCGGAGAAGCCCTCATTGACGTTGCGAGTCGCGAACTCCCGGCTCATCGCCACCTTGTCCAGCGAGTCGTTGACGTCCTTCACCCAGGTACGCAACTTGGGCGCCTCGCCGTCGAGCGCTGTCTTCGCCGTACGGAGGAAGTTCGACACCGATACGCCGGGCACCTCGACGGGGTACTGCATCGCCAGGAACAGGCCGGCGCGGGCGCGCTCGTCGACGGTCATGGACAAGACATCGACGCCGTCGAGCGTGACGCTGCCTTCGGTGACCCGATAGCGCGGATGTCCGGCGATCGAATAGGCGAGCGTGGACTTGCCGGAGCCGTTCGGCCCCATGATCGCGTGCGTCTCTCCCGAGCGGACGGTGAGGTCGACGCCGCGCAGGATCGACTTCGGGCCGTCGTCAGTGATGACTGCGACGTGCAAGTTGGAGATGTCAAGGGTGGCCATCAGTTCGTTACTCCGTATCGAGGTTCAGCGGATTGTGGACGTCGACGAGTACGTCGTCGGCGTCGATCTTGCAGGGGTAGACGGCCACCGGCTCGGTAGCGGGAAGCCCAAGCGGCTGTCCAGTGCGCAAGTCGAACCGCGAGCCATGCAACCAGCATTCGATCTCGCACCCGACCGGGTCGACGTCTCCTTCGCTGAGCGGGATCTCGGCGTGGGAGCACTCGTCGCGGATCGCGTAGACGTCGTCTTCGGTGCGGACCACCGCCACTTCGACGCCATCGACTAACACCGCCGCCACACCACCAAGTGGCACATCGGCGAGTGCACAGGCTCGTTGGAAGCCGCTCATGCAGTACTCCGCTGCTCCTCGCTGCTCGGCTGTGCCAGCTCCAGCTCGACTGCCGCCATCAGCCGCGACTCGACCTCTGGTACGCCGATGCGGCGTACGACATCGGCAAAGAACCCATGCACCACCAAGCGGCGGGCTTCGTCAGCAGAGATGCCTCGCGACTGCAGGTAGAACAGCTGCTCGTCGTCGAACCGGCCGGTGGCCGAGGCATGGCCCGCGCCCTTGATCTCACCGGTCTCGATCTCGAGATTGGGCACGGACTCGGCTCGACAGCCGTCGGTGAGCACGAGGTTGCGGTTGGTTTCGTAGGTCTCGATACCTTGCGCGACCTGGCGGATCAGTACGTCCCCGACCCAGACCGAGTGCGCCCCCGCGCCTTGCAGGCCGCCCTTGTAGACCGCGGTGCTCTTCGTGTGCGGCTGATTGTGGTCGACGAACAGCCGGTGCTCGATGTGCTGCCCCGCGTCGACGAAGTACAGCCCGTACATCTCCAGCTCGCCGCCTGGAGCGTCGTATTCGGCGTTCTCTACGATCCGCACCACGTCGCCGCCGAGACTGGCCTGAAACATCCGCACGCTGGCGTCGCGGCCGACGCGTACACCAACCTGTCCGAGGTGGACGGCATCGTCGTCCCACAGCTGAAGCGACACCAGCTCCAACGTCGCGCCGTCTCCGACGAGGACCGACGTGGTGGCGGCGTAGCGGGCGCTTCCGGAGTGCTCGAAGATGACTGTCGCTCTCGCGTGCCGGCCGATCCTCACGACGATGTGCGCCCACACCAGGCTGTCGGCAGACGTGCCCGTCAGCCGCACGTGCACCGGCGCGTCGAGCTCGGCTTCTGCCGGTACGTCGATCAGCACCGCGCCCCCGCCGAGTGCGACAGCCAGGGCTGCCGGGCGGTCAGCGGGTGCGGGCTCGCCGAGTTGGGCCGCCTCCTCGGTAGGGATCTCGGTGAGGGTCACGCCGTCGGGCAGGTCGGACTCCCACTTCAGGTGGTCCGTGGACGGCATCTCGTCGAGCAGGCCGCGGAGCCGTTTGAGCGGCGTGAACCGCCAGACTTCTTCCAGCCCGCTGGGCTTCGGGTGATCGTCGACCCGGTACGACGGAGTCGGGTGCAGATGGCTGGCGACCTGCGTCAACCCACTGCGCCTTCCATCTGCAGTTCGATCAGCCGGTTGAGCTCTAGCGCGTACTCCATGGGGAGCTCACGGGCGATCGGCTCGATGAAGCCGCGCACGATCATCGCCATTGCCTCGTCTTCGGCCATGCCGCGGCTCATCAGGTAGAAGAGCTGGTCGTCGCTGACCTTTGACACCGTCGCCTCGTGCCCCATTGACACGTCGTCTTCCCGCACATCGACGTACGGGTAGGTGTCGCTGCGGCTGATCTGGTCGACGAGGAGCGCGTCGCACCGCACGGTGCTGGCACTGGAGTGCGAACCCTCCTGCACCTGCACGAGACCTCGGTACGACGTGCGACCGCCGCCGCGGGCAACCGACTTGGAGATGATCGAGCTCGACGTGTGCGGGGCCGCGTGCACCATCTTCGCACCGGCGTCTTGGTGCTGCCCCTCCCCGGCGAACGCGATGGACAACGTCTCCCCCTTGGCGTGCTCGCCCAGCAGGTAGATCGCCGGATACTTCATCGTCACCTTGGAGCCGATGTTGCCGTCGACCCACTCCATCGTGGCGCCCGCCTCGCAGGTGGCCCGCTTGGTGACGAGGTTGTAGACGTTGTTCGACCAGTTCTGGATCGTCGTGTAGCGGCAGCGGGCGCCGCGCTTGACGATGATCTCAACCACCGCGGAGTGCAGCGAGTCCGACGAGTAGATCGGCGCGGTGCAACCTTCGACGTAATGGACGTAGGCGTCTTCGTCGACGATGATCAGCGTCCGCTCGAACTGGCCCATGTTCTCGGTGTTGATGCGGAAGTAGGCCTGCAGCGGAATCTCCACCTGCACGCCCTTCGGCACGTAGATGAACGAGCCTCCGGACCACACCGAGGTGTTGAGTGCGGCGAACTTGTTGTCGCCGACCGGAATCACCGAGCCGAAGTACTCGCGGAAGATGTCTTCGTGCTCACGGAGACCGGTGTCGGTGTCGAGGAACAGAACGCCCTGCTCCTCGAGGTCTTCACGGATCTTGTGGTAGACGACTTCGGACTCGTACTGCGCGGCGACGCCAGCGACGAGACGCTGCTTCTCGGCCTCGGGGATGCCGAGCTTGTCGTAGGTGTTCTTGATGTCCTCCGGCAGCTCCTCCCACGAAGTGGCCTGCTTCTCAGTGGACCGCACAAAGTACTTGATGTTGTCGAAGTCGATCGCACTGAGGTCTGAACCCCACGTCGGCATCGGCTTGCGGCCGAACAGCTTGAGCCCCTTCAACCGCAGGTCGAGCATCCACTGCGGCTCACTTTTCAGAGCCGAGATGCTGCGCACCACCGACTCGTTGAGGCCACGCTGAGCCGTCGCGCCCGCCAAATCTGAGTCGGCCCAGCCGTACTCGTAGCGGCCGATTCCCGCGAGTTCGGGGTTCAGCTGCTCGATCGAAGTCATGAGGAGGGCCTTCCGGTAGCAGGAGTGGATCGGGTCGAGTTTCGGGAACTGCTTGCAGTGCGCACCACGTCGGGACCGGGCATGTTCGTGGTGCACACGCCGTCGCCGTGCGCGATTGTCGCCAGCCGCTGGACGTGCCGCCCGAGCAGGCGACTGAACACCTCGGTCTCAGCCGCGCACAGCTGAGGGAACTCGGCGGCGACGTGAGCCACCGGGCAGTGGTGCTGGCAGAGCTGCTCTCCCACCGGAGCGCTGCTCACCGACGCGGCGTACCCGTCGGCGGCCAATGCGGTCGCGAGGGCCCGCGCGCGCTCAGAAGGTGTCTTGGCGGCCTCGACGGTCGCCCGGTACCGCTCCTCGAGCTCAGCAGTACGTCGCCGCGCGAACTCAGCTACCGCATCTGGGCCGCCAGCCTCAGCCAGGAATCGCAACGCACTGACCGCCAGGTCGTCATACGCCTGCGTGAAAGTGTCCCGGCCTGCGTCGGTGAGCGTGAAGAACTTGGCCGGTCGGCCCCGGCCCCGCACTACTGCGCCGCGCGGAGGCTGCACCTCCGCCAGGCCGGATGCCAGAAGCGAGTCGAGATGCCGGCGCACCGCTGCCGGTGTGAGACCCAGCATCTCGCCCATCGCGGCGGCCGTCAGCGCGCCGTTCTCCAGTAGAGCGGCCGCTACGCGACGGCGCGTCGGAGCATCAGCGGCGGGCGCCACAGCGTCTGGCGCGGCGCCGACCGTGAGCACAGACGGACCGGACATCGTTTTCACAACATCATTGTGTCGTAATTCGAGCAGCGACTCAAACACCCTGCCGGACTGTCGTGGGCCCGCACCAGCGCCCGTCCGTCGACCGCCGTCGCCTCGACTCTAGACTCGACCTCGTGACGGCACCGGCGATCGAGGTGTGCGACCTGGTCGTCCGGTACGGCGACAAGACGGCGGTGGACGGACTGTCCCTCACCGCGCAGGCCGCGAGCATCACCGCTCTCCTCGGCCCGAACGGCGCCGGAAAGACGACGACTCTGGAGACGTGCGAGGGATACCGCCGTCCGACTTCCGGCACCGTTGAAGTCCTTGGCCTTGACCCGTACCGCCAGCACCGCTCGCTCGCGCCCCGACTCGGGGTGATGCTGCAGTCAGGGGGCGCCTGGTCGGGTGTGCGCGCCGAGGAGATGCTGCGGTACGTCGCCGCATTACATACTCAGCCGCTGCCCGTTGACGACCTCATCGAAAGGCTGGGGCTGCATTCCTGCGGCCGAACACCGTACCGCCGGCTAAGCGGCGGTCAGCAGCAGCGGCTCAACCTTGCGATGGCGCTGGTCGGGCGTCCCAACGTGGTCGTCCTGGACGAGCCCACGGCGGGTCTGGACCCTCAGGCCAGGCATGGCACCTGGGAGCTGATCAAGCGGCTCGCCGACGACGGCGTGACTGTCCTGTTGACCACGCACTACCTCGAGGAGGCAGAGCAGCTCGCATCCTGCGTGTACGTCATCGACGCCGGTCGGCTGCTCACCTCGGGGTCGCCTGCTGAGTTGACGGCGACGCAAGGTCCGCGTGCCATCCGGTTCACCGCCTCTACGGGGCTGAACCTCTCCGGACTGATTGACCAACTGCCACCCGGGAGCACAGCGTCGGAGTCACCGCCCGGCACCTACCGGATCAACGGAAACGTCACTCCCGAGACCCTGGCGACGGTCACTGCCTGGTGCGCTGAGCACCACTTCATGCCGCATGGGCTGGCCGTTCAGGAACAAACGCTGGAGGACGTCTTCCTCGAGCTGACCGGCCGGGACATGCGCCCGTGAGTGCTCTGGACTTCACTCCGGCACCAGGGTCAGCTCCGCTGACCCGCATGGTGACGAGCCATGCAGCCATGGAGGTCAAGCTGCTCTTGCGCAACGGTGAGCAGCTTCTTCTCGCACTCGTCATCCCGCTGCTTTTGCTGATCGGTGGCGCCGAAGCGGACGGTGTGCTCGACCTGGGACCGGGCCGCCGGATCGACGTGCTAACGCCCGGGATCGTCGCGCTCGCGGTGATGTCCACGGCGTTCACCTCCCTGGCAATCGCCACGGGCTTTGAGCGCAGGTACGGCGTCCTCAAGCGGCTCGGCGCCTCACCGCTCCCACGCTCCGGCCTGCTTCTGGGCAAGGTCCTCGCGCTGCTCGCGGTGCTGGCTCTCCAGCTCGCGGTGATCTGCGGCGCGGGGCTATTGCTCGGCTGGCGGCCGTCCGGCGGTCTCAGCGCCGTGTTCACCTGCGCGGCACTGGTTGCCCTCGGAACTGCGGCCTTCGCCGGCCTCGGGTTGTTCATGGCCGGCGTCTTGCGGGCGGAGGCGACGCTCGCCGGGGCCAATCTCGTGTACGTGCTGCTGCTCGCTGCCGGAGCCGTCATCGTCCCGCTGGCCAAGTACCCCTCCTGGTGGCGACCCGTCGCCTCGTGGCTTCCGTCCGGAGCGCTTGCCGACGGCCTGCGCAACGCGACAGCCGACGGCGGGGTCGGTCCGCTGCCGTTCGTCGCACTGGCAGGGTGGGTGGTCGTGGGCGCGACCCTGGCGGTGAGGACGTTCCGATGGGAGTGAACGCAGCGTCAGGACGCTTCGTCAGACCCCTGGCGATCGCGCTTCTCGTGGCCAACATCGTGATCGTTGTGACCGGAGGCGCTGTTCGGCTGACGGCATCAGGCCTCGGCTGCCCCTCGTGGCCGCGCTGCACGGGCTCGTCCTTCGTGGTGCGTGGCGAGCTCGGAATACATGGGCTCATTGAGTTCAGCAACCGCATGTTCACGTTTGTGCTCGTCGCGATAGCAGTCGCGACCTGGGTGGCAGTCTGGCGAGCCCGTCCCCGACGACGTTCCTTGGTGAAGTTCGCAACGCTGTTGGCGCTCGGAATTCCCGCTCAGGCGGTACTGGGGGGAATCACGGTGCTGACCCATCTCAATCCTTGGCTGGTCGCGGGCCACCTGTTGCTGTCGATGGCGATGGTCGGCCTGAGCGTCGCACTGCTGCGACGCATCGGCGAAGGAGACGCACCCGCGCACGCAACGGTGCCGGCGGCCACTGCGTGGCTCGCGCGGGCAACGTTCGCCGCTGCTTGGCTCGTGCTGTACATCGGCACCGTCGTCACGGGATCGGGCCCGAACGCGGGTGATGCCTCGTCGCCCCGTACCGGTCTCAACCCCGCGATTGTCGCGCAGCTGCATGCCGACCTGGTGTTCCTCCTGGTCGGCCTCACGATAGGCAGCGTGTTCGCGTTCCGGGCCGTGGGCGCTCCAGCGGTCGCCCAGCGAGCAGCAAGGACGCTGCTGGGCGTCGAAGTGGCGCAGGCCGCGGTTGGCTTCACCCAGTACTTCACCAACTTGCCCGTCGGCCTCGTCGCCGTTCACATGTTGGGAGCCGCATTGGTCAGCGCGACCGTAACCTGGCTTCTCGTCAGCGTCCGGGAGCGTCCGCCCTTCCAGCCGGAGTACCTCCCGCTCCAGCCAGACCCCGCCGCCAGGTCGCAAGGCTCTGACCGCGCGGCGGCCGCCTTCTAGCGCAGAGAACCCGGCCCGACTGGGCCAGCTGGGGTCTCCACATTTCCTTGGCGTCTTCCTCTGCGGCCGGGCTCACGCTAATTGACACCGATAACGCAGTGCACGAAGCATTCCGGAAGCACGACCAACTCAGCACCGCTGGACACGGCGGGACGCCGCAAGCGAGATCTCCCGGTTGCGTGTGATTGACCTCCACCTCGAGCCCGGAATAGCCTCGAAGCGATGGGTTGTGGATAACTACAGCTCCCGATTGTTCTGCGCACGTAACAAGGAGATGACCATGCTGGGCGACAGCAAAGTGCATGCCAACATTCCCGCTAGCGACATCAATCGAGCTCGGCGCTTCTACGCCGACATGCTTGGCCTCACACCGAGCGAAGAGCATGAGGGCTTGCTCTTCTACACGACAACCGGCGGCACTTCGTTCTCTGTATATGAGACCGAGTACGCGGGCCAAGCCGGACACACCATTGCCCAATGGCACGTCGACGACATCGAAGCCGAGGTGAACGAGCTACAAGGCAAGGGCTTGGTCTTCGAGCAGTACGACATGCAGGGGGTGTCGTGGGCTAACGGCATCGCTTCCATCCCGACTATGGGACGAGCCGCCTGGTTCAAGGACAGCGAAGGGAACATCATGTGCATCGACGAGATGCCTAGCCGTTGACTGCTGCCATGCGTTAGCTCCGTTAACCATGGTCGTGTTTGCAGAACTCGGACGGACAAGCGCGTCGGCGGCGACGTCCGTCGGTGGGCTTCGTCAATCATGACACCGTGAGCTACCCGAGCCCCCAACAGCCAAACCCCTACCCCGACGGGCCTGCGCAGGGCAGTGCCTATCCGGCCAACTGGTATGACGATCCTCACCACAGCGACTACTACCGCTACTGGGACGGCAATGCGTGGACGGAGCACGTCAGCCCCAAGTATGCCGCCGCCACAGCGGCCGGCCAGCCGAGAACCCCAGATGGCGTGCCGCTTGCGTCATGGTGGCAGCGGGTCGGCGCTCGGCTGCTGGACAACCTCATCACGACCTTGATCAGCATCCCGTTCGCGGGCTACTTCTACTACCGGTACTTCGAAGCATTTCAGGACGTCATGCAGCACGCGCTTAACCACCCGCGCCAGCCCCGGATTGTCAACGCACTCGCAGCCCCCTGGCAGCTTTACAAGTGGCTTCTGCTGGCTGCCGCCGTGAGCCTGCTGGTGTCGTTGGTCTACGAGGTGGCCTTTCTCCGTCGCAGCGGGGCAACGCCGGGAAAACGGATAGTCGGCCTTCGCGTCCGCGAGCGTGACCACGAGAGGCCACTGCCGATGTCGGTCATCGCTCGACGAGTGGCGGTCATGTACGGAATCGGGACGCTCGCACTCATTCCGCTTGTGTCCGTGGTCGCGGGAGTCCTGAGTCTCCTCGATGACCTCTGGCCGCTGTGGGACTCGAAGAAGCAGGCATGGCACGACAAGGCAGCCGGCACCAACGTCGTCCGTACCTGAGCGCCGTCCGCGCAGCGACCGTGCCGGATCAGTGCGCTCTCAAGAATTCTGCGATGCTCTTCCATACGCGTTCATCGACCATGTCAACGCCATGGTTGGCGCCGGGGAGAACGCGAAGGACGGACTTGTTGTCCTGCCGCGCAAAGGCACGGTTGGATCCGAGGAACGCAGAATCGCCACGAGCGACGACGAGCAGCAACGGCGACTTGAAGTGACGTACGTCGACTGGCTTGCCTCCGTCTGGGTAGGTCGCCGGCGCAGACAAACTGACGACGGCGTCTGCAGGTGGGCGCAGTGACATGTTGGCACCGAGAACTGCGTAGCCTCCCATCGAGGCGCCCAGCAGATAGACCCGGCGGGCACCGTGGTCGCGGGCATACCCCACGGCGGCGGTGACGTCATCGGCCCGCGTCCATCCCGCTGGCGGAGGGCCAGCCGACGATGCAGAGCCTGCGGAGTCGTACGCCAGGCTCCGGTAACCGACAGCTGTGAGCCGGCGCGCAAGGGGCAGCATCTGGCAGCTGTCCCCGTCGGACTGGTGCGCCAGCACCACCACGCGTGACCCGTTCCCCAAGACGTATCCGCCCAACAGCTTGTGAGGGCCGAACCTCACGGGCGTTGCATGATCGCGGGACTTCAGGCAGTTGGCCGCTGGCCTTGGAAACGTCGCGCTCGAATGCTCCCCGCCCTCTAGCACCGAGCCTCCCGAGCAGCCGGTCGCCAGCAAGACCAGGGCACAACCGAGCACGAGGGCCGGGGGCACCGCAGGCATGGCGCGCACGCTAGCGCCACCGGAACTTCTGTTGTGCGGAGCGGGTGGCCGGGTCGCGCACGTCTATACGCCCGGGGAAGTCAGATCAGCGGGTGAGCAGTGGATCGACCGCGAGTGCCAGAAACAGGAGTGCCAGATACGCGTTGGACCAGTGGAAGACCCGCATGGACCGGGCGACGACAGCACTCTGGCTTTGCTGGACGAATCCGCGCAAGAGGAAGGCTTCGCGCACGAACAGCGCTCCGAGCACGCCCGCGACCACCGGGTACACCGCTCCCGTGTTGGCCACGGGCCAGACCACGAGCGAAGCGGCCACAGTGAGGAAGGAGTAGATGAGGATCTGGCGGCACACCTCGGCCGACGACGCGACCACGGGCAGCATCGGCACTCCAGCTCGGGCGTAGTCCTCCCGGTAGCGCAATGCCAGCGACCAAAAGTGCGGAGGGGTCCACAAGAAGACCACCAGAAACAGAATGACCGGCGCCCAGGCAAGTCGACCGGTCACGGCTGTCCATCCGATGAGGGTGGGAAAGCACCCGGCTGCACCGCCCCACACGATGTTCTGCGCGGTGCGGCGCTTCAGGATCATCGTGTAGCCGACGACGTAAAACACGTTCGCGGCCAGCGCCAGTAACGCCGACAGCCAGTTCACGGTGAGCCCGAGGAGCACTGTCGCCGCGATGCCGAGCACCACACCGAACACCAGCGCTGCCGCCGGTGACACTTTGTGCCTCGGGAGCGGCCGCCGACGAGTGCGAAGCATCCGTTCGTCAATGTCGCGGTCAACGACGCAGTTCAAGGCGTTGGCGCTGCCGGCCGCGAGAGTGCCTCCAGTCACGGTGGCGACCACGAGCTCCAACGACGGGACGCCGCGCTGTGCCAGGAACATCACCGGAACCGTCGTCAGCAGCAGCAGCTCGATGATGCGCGGCTTGGTGAGCGAGACGTAGGCGCCGACAATTCCCAGCAGCTGCGCAGCCGGTCGGGACCGGTTGGCACGCGCCTGCTCCGGAAGATATCGGTCGACGACGCCTTCCCCGGCCAACGCGGGAGGTTGCGGATCGACAGCGGTCACGAACACCTCGAAATCCACGCTCTCAGGGCTACGGGTCCGCTGCGTACGGCCATTATCCACCGAGGCGGCGACCACCAAGAACCCGCTACGGCGGCAGTCTAGTGCCGTTCGGTTTGATGAGCGCCAGCGGCGGGTACGCCGCGCGGCAGCAGCAGTAGGCTCACGAGGTCGGTACCGGTTCGCACGAGTCGCTAGCCCGAGCCCGGGAGATGACTCGGGCAAGAACCGCCAAGGAAGGATCTCCAGTGACTGTCGCAGCGTCGGACAACTACTCGAAACTCGACTGGTCCGACATCGACGACCGCGCCGTGGACACCGCGCGCGTACTCGCCATGGACGCCGTGCAACGGGTGGGCAACGGGCATCCGGGTACGGCGATGAGTCTCGCTCCGGCGGCGTACCTCATCTTCCAGAAGCTCATGCGACATGATCCCGCCGACCCGAACTGGGCAGGCCGAGACCGCTTCGTGCTGTCGTGCGGGCACACCAGCCTCACGCTGTACGTCCAGCTTTACCTTGCCGGCTACGGGCTGGAGCTGGACGACCTCAAGCAGTACCGAGTCTGGGGCAGCCTCACCCCCGGTCACCCGGAGCACGGGCACACAAACGGTGTGGAGGCCACGACCGGGCCGCTCGGCCAGGGCGTCGGCAACGCCGTGGGCATGGCGATGGCGGCACGCCGGGAACGTGGGCTCTTCGACCCTGAGCCGTCGCCTGGTGACAGCCTCTTCGATCACGACATCTTCGTCATCGCCAGCGACGGCGACCTCGAGGAAGGCATCAGTAGCGAGGCGTCCTCGATCGCCGGCACGCAACAGCTCGGGAACCTGGTGCTGCTCTACGACAACAATCACATCTCCATCGAGGACGACACAGCGGTCGCCTTCAACGAAGACGTCGCGAAGCGGTACGAGGCCTACGGCTGGCACGTCCAGGAGATCGACTGGACCCACGGCGGTGAGCGCTACGAGGAAGACATCCCAGCACTGTTCGCCGCCTTTGCGGCCGCGAAGGCCGAGCGCAATCGGCCGAGCTTCATCTCCCTCCGCACGATCCTCGGCTGGCCTGCGCCAACCGCCCAGAACACGTACAAGGCGCATGGGACGGCGCTCGGCGAGGAGGAGGTCGCTGCCACCAAGAAGGTCATCGGATTCGACCCTGACATGTACTTTGAGGTGAGCGACGAGGTCATCGCTCACACCCGCGCCGCGATCGACCGTGGCAAGCAGCTGCAGTCGGCATGGGAGCGGCGGTACGACACCTGGGCGGCGAAGGCGGGCGCGCGGCTCGACCTCTATGAGCGTATGAGCACCCGGACGCTTCCCGACGGATGGGAGGAGGCGCTGCCGGAGTTCGAGGCCGATGCCAAGGGCATGGCGACTCGCAAGGCGTCCGGCGCCGTCCTCACCGCGATCGCGCCGGAGCTTCCCGAGCTGTGGGGCGGGTCTGCTGACCTCGCCGAGAGCAACCTCACCACCCCAAAGGGCGAGCCGAGCTTCATTCCGCCTGACCACGCGACCAAGCAATGGAGCGGCGACTGGTACGGACGGGTGGTTCACTTCGGCGTACGGGAGCACGCGATGGGGTCCATCCTCAACGGCATCGCGCTGCACGGAGGCACCCGGCCGTACGGGGGAACGTTCCTGATCTTCTCCGACTACATGCGCCCCGCCGTGCGGCTAGCCGCACTGATGCAGCTTCCGGTCACGTACGTCTGGACGCACGACTCGATCGGCCTGGGCGAGGACGGCCCCACCCACCAGCCGATCGAACAGCTGGCAGCGCTGCGCGCGATACCGGGACTCGACGTCGTACGCCCCGGTGACGCCAACGAGACGACCGCCGCTTGGCGGGCGATCCTCGAACGCAGCGACCGCCCGGCGGGTCTGGCCCTGACTCGCCAAGACGTCCCGACCTTCCCCCGCGGCGAGGACGGGTACGCCGCCAACACCAGCGGCGTCGCCAAGGGCGGATACGTCCTCCTCGACGTCGACGAGGGACTCCCCGACGTCATCCTCATCGGCACCGGCTCAGAGCTGCAGATCGCCGTGGCAGCCCGCACTCAGCTCGCCGAGCAGGACATCCACGCCCGCGTGGTCTCGATGCCGTGCCGTGAGTGGTACGACGAGCAGGACCAGACCTACCGCGACTCCGTCATTTCGCCACTCGTCAAAGCACGCGTGTCGGTGGAGGCGGCGGTGCCGCAGGGCTGGCGGGAGGTAGTGGGCGACTCCGGCCGCATCGTCGGCATCAACCACTTCGGGGCGTCGGCTGACTACCAGCGGCTGTATCAGGAGTTCGGCCTGACCGCAGAGGTTGTCACCCAAGCTGCACTCGACAGCATCGCGGCAGTGCAGGCCGCGACCTGAGCGCCTAGGTTTGCAACAGGACTAGCACGACCACTCGCAGACGGGACAAAGCCCATGACTGATCGACTTCAAGACCTCTCCGACGCCGGAGTGTCGACCTGGCTCGACGACATCTCCCGGGAGCGACTCAGCACCGGCAATCTCGCCGACCTGGTCGCTTCCAAGCACGTCGTCGGCGTGACGTCCAATCCGACGATCTTCGCCAAGGCGGTCGAAGACCGCGACCACTACGCCGACCAGGTCAAGGACCTCGCGCTTCGCGGGGTCGACCTCGAGGAGGCGGTGCGGGCGATCACGACGTACGACGTCCGCTGGGGATGCGGCGTGCTGCTCGACACCTACGAACGCACCCACGGCAAGGACGGCAGGGTGAGCCTCGAGGTCGATCCGCGACTCGCTCACGACTGCGCCGCTACGGTGGCCGAGGCGCGGGCGCTGTGGTGGATGGTCGACCGGCCGAATCTGATGATCAAGATCCCGGCCACACACGACGGTCTGCCCTCGATCATCGACGCGACCGCGGAAGGCATCAGCGTCAACGTCACTTTGATCTTCAGCTTGGAACGCCACCGCGAAGTCATGGATGCCTATCTGTCCGGACTCGAGCGAGCTCGCGACGACGGCGTCGACCTCTCCACGATCCGGTCGGTCGCGTCGTTCTTCGTTAGCCGCGTCGACACCGAGGTGGACAAGCGGCTGGACAAGATCGGCACCGATCAGGCGAAGGCGCTGCGCAGCAAAGCCGCCGTCGCCAACGCGCGGCTGGCATATCAGCAGTTCGAGACGTTCTTCAGCTCCGACCGCTGGGCGTCGCTTGAGGCTGCAGGTGCGCACAGGCAACGGCCGCTGTGGGCTTCGACCTCGGTCAAGGACCCCTCCCTGCCCGACACGATGTACGTCACCGAACTCGTCGCTCCTGACACCGTGAACACGATGCCAGAAGCGACGATCGACGCGACCGCTGACCACGGCGAAATCCCGAAGGACTCGGTGACGGGCCACTACGACGACGCTCAGCAGGTCCTCAACAGTCTCGAAGAGATGGGCATCTCCTACGACGAGGTCGTGGAGGTGGTCGAGGAAGAGGGGGTGGAGAAATTCGAGAAGTCCTGGCAGGAGCTTCTCGACACGGTCAAGAATGCCCTCGCCGAGGCGCGTCAGTGACCCCAGGCGTACGCGTCGCTGCCTCCCATCCCTCGCAGGAGGTCGTAGCTGCTCTTGTCGCAGATCAGACGGCGAGCAAGATCGCCGCCCAGGACCCGACCCTTTGGGGACCAGACGCCGAGGAGGAAGCCGCGAAGCGGCTGTCATGGGTGGATCTGCCCGAAACCTCCCGTCCTCTGCTCGCTGAGATCGATGCACTGGGTGCAGACCTGCGCGCCGAAGGCATCGACCGAGTGGTCCTGTGCGGCATGGGCGGCTCGTCACTGGCACCTGAGGTGATCACGCAGACCTACGGCGTGCCGCTAGACGTCTTGGACTCCACCAACCCCTCAGTCGTTGCCCGCACGCTGGCTCACGACCTGAGTCGCACTGTCGTGGTGATCTCGAGCAAGTCGGGCAACACCCTGGAGACCGACAGCCAGCGGCGGGCGTTCGCCGCCTCCTTCGAGAAGATCGGCGTCGACCCGGCGTCGCGTTTCGTCGTGGTCACCGACCCCGACTCCGATCTGGAAAAGCTGGGTCGTGACCAGAACTACCGCAAGGTTTTCCTCGCCGACCCGAACGTCGGCGGGCGCTACAGCGCACTGACCGCATTCGGCCTGGTGCCCAGTGGTCTCGCAGGAGTCGAGGTCGCCGAGCTGCTCGACTCTGCGGCGGAAGTGCTGGCCGATGTGCGAGCCGACGCACCGGCCAACCCAGCCCTTATCCTGGCTGCCGCCCTCGCTGGCGACCCCGAGCGCAACAAGGTGATCCTTGCCGACGCCGGCTCAGGCATCGTCGGATTTCCCGACTGGGCCGAGCAACTACTTGCGGAGTCCACTGGCAAGAACCGCAAGGGCATTCTTCCGGTGGCGGTCGAGAGCCCGTCGGAAGCTCCGGAGGCGCGCTCCCCAGCCTCCGACGTGTACGTTGCCGCGTTGACGGGAGCGGAGACCTCCCCACCGAGCGGTGTCGGTGAGCCATGGGTCGCCGTCTCCGGTCACTTGGGTGCGCAGTTTCTGACGTGGGAGACAGCGACCGCGGCCGCTGGTCGTGTGCTCGGAATAAATCCCTTCGACCAACCCGACGTCGAGAGTGCCAAGCAGGCCGCCCGTGGAATGCTCGACGAGCAGCCTGAGCCCGAGCCGCCGGCGTTCATCGACAGCGGCGTCGAGATCCGTGCGTCAGACGGCGTGCTCGGCGACGCGAACGACCTTCCTGCTGCGATCTTGGCCCTGCTCAACCGGCTTTCTGACAACGGCTACCTCGCAGTGATGGCCTACCTCGACGCCGCACGCGACGAGAGTCTCCGAGACGTGCGCTCGGCGCTCGCGCAGCGGACCGGTCGGCCCACCACGTTCGGCTGGGGACCGAGGTTCCTCCACTCCACCGGCCAGTACCACAAGGGCGGCCCAGCACAGGGGGTGTTCTTGCAGATCACTTCCAGCGAATCCCAAGACGTCGCCATCCCGGACCGGCCGTTCACGTTCGGCCAGCTCATCGCCGCTCAGGCTGCTGGCGATGCCGGCGTGCTGGCCGGGCACGGACGACCTGTTCTCCGGCTGCACCTGCAAGACCCTGCAGTCGGCGTACCAATTCTGCAAGAGTTGCTCCAATGAAGGACGAGTCCATCGAGGACACCAATCCGCTTCGAGATCCCCAGGACCGGCGGCTGCCCCGCATCGCCGGTCCGTGCGGCCTGGTCATCTTCGGCGTCACCGGAGACCTGGCGCGCAAGAAGCTCATGCCCGCCGTCTACGACCTCGCCAACCGCGGGCTGCTGCCCCCCGGCTTCTCCCTCGTCGGCTTCGCCCGTCGTGACTGGGAGAACGAGGACTTCGAGCAGATTGTGCACGACTCCATCAAGGAGCACTCGCGTACGCCGTTTCGCGAGGAGGTGTGGCGCCAGCTGGCGAAGGGCTTCCGCTTTGTGCCCGGCGACTTCTCCGACGACGTCGCATTCGGACAGCTGAGGGACACGATTGAGGAGCTCGACCGCGAGCGAGGGACTTCCGGCAATCACGCGTTCTATCTGTCGATCCCCCCGCGGTTCTTTCCCGACGTGGTCGGTCAGCTGAAAAAACATGGACTTGCCGACGAGCACCCCGGCACATGGCGCCGAGTCGTCATCGAGAAGCCGTTCGGCCGCAACCTGAAGAGCGCGCAGGAGCTCAACGCCATCATTTCGGAGGTGTTCCCGCCGGAGTCGGTGTTCCGCATCGACCACTATCTGGGCAAGGAGACCGTCCAGAACATTCTTGCCCTGCGCTTCGCAAACGAGATGTTCGAGCCGATCTGGAACGCCAACTACGTCGACCACGTGCAGATCACGATGGCCGAAGACATCGGAATAGGCGGTCGCGCCGGCTACTACGACGGCATCGGCGCTGCTCGCGACGTCATCCAGAACCATTTGCTTCAACTGATGGCGCTGGTCGCGATCGAAGAGCCAACGTCGTTCGATGCGCGCAGCCTTCGCATCGAGAAGCAGAAAATTCTGCGCTCTGTGCTGCGGCCACATCGCCTTGACGTGCATACTGCCCGAGGCCAGTACGCCGCCGGATGGGCGGGCGGAGAAAAAGTAAAGGGATATCTGCAGGAGGAGGACATCTCAAAGCAGTCCACCACCGAGACGTTCGCCGCCGTGCGGCTGGACATCGACACCCGTCGGTGGGCCGGGGTTCCGTTCTACCTTCGCCACGGCAAGCGCCTTGGGCGCCGCGTCACCGAGGTGGCGGTCATCTTCAAGCGTGCGCCACACCTGCCGTTCACCGAAACTGCGACCGAGGAGCTCGGGCAGAACGCACTGGTGGTCCGGGTGCAGCCCGACGAAGGAGTCACCATCCGGTTCGGCTCGAAAGTCCCTGGCACGGCGATGGAGATCCGCGACGTCAACATGGACTTCGCTTACGGTGGCGCCTTTGTCGAGTCGAGCCCTGAGGCTTACGAGCGGCTGATTCTCGACGTCCTCCTCGGCGACCCGCCGCTGTTTCCGCAAGAAGAGGAGGTCGAGCTGTCCTGGGAGATTCTCGACCCGATCATCGACTACTGGGCCGAGCATGGACCTCCTGAGCCGTATCCTGCGGGCAGCTGGGGCCCGCAGTCGTCCTTCGAGATGCTCGCGCGAGATGGCCGCGTCTGGCGTCGGCCCTGAGGAGGATCTGTGCGCTTCGACCTCACCAACACCAACGCAAGCGAGATTTCCAGCGAGTTTCTGCGGGCTCGTCGCCAAGCCGGCTCTCCATCGATGGGCATGGTCCTCACGCTCGTCGTAGTCACTGACGAGGGAGACCATTACGACGCTCTCAAGGTGGCACGCTCAGTGTCTCGTGAGCATCCGTCGCGGATATTGGGTGTGATCCGCCGTTCCGCGCGTGGCGCATCGAACCTCGACGCCGAGGTCAGTGTCGGGGAGGGCGGCTCGGGCGAGTCGGTACTCCTGCGAATGTCAGGTGAGCTCGCCAATCACGCTGAGAGCGTGGTACTTCCCCTACTGCTGCCGGACTCCCCGGTCGTGGTGTGGTGGCCGCGCAAGGCCCCGGACCACCCGGCGGATGACCCGATTGGTGTTCTCGGCCAGCGCCGCATCACCGACAGCGTCAACAGCCACCGCGGCAAGGAGGCAGCGCTGCTGGCACAATGCCGAAACTACGCGCCGGGCAACACCGATCTGTCGTGGACGCGACTGACGTCGTGGCGGGCGCTGCTGGCCGCCGCCCTGGACCAGTACCCCGCGCATGTCACCGGTGGCCGTGTGGCCGCGGAGCGGAACAACGCCAGCGCCGACCTGCTAGGCGCGTGGCTCGGCGACCGCCTGCACATCGACGTCGATCGAGTCGTGTCTCGAGGTCCCGGCATCACTGCTGTGGCGCTGCACACCGGCGGCGGCGACATCGAAATCAGCCGCCCCGACGGACGCCTGGCAAACTTCTCGATACCGAACGCCAAGAACCGTCCAGTCGCGCTCAAGCGCCGCGACCTCGCCGAGTTGCTCGCCGAGGAGCTGCGGCGGCTCGACCCCGACGACATCTACGCCGCCGTGGTGGCACGAGTGTGTCAGATGAACCCGGTGAACGAGAAGCCGAACAAGAAGGCGTCGAACTCACAATCCACCGGCACAGGCAAGAAGTCCTCCGCCAAGAGCAGCACCGGGCGGAGCCGCTCCAGCTCGTGACAGCTTCCTTCGTTGCGGTGCACCGCAACGCGGACCTGCTCGCGGCATCGGTCAGCGCCCGAATCGTCACCGCGCTGGTCGACGCGCAGACGGCGGGCCGGGTGCCGTCGTGGGTGCTCAGTGGAGGAACTATCGCTGACCTCGTGCACCGATCCCTGGCAAAGTCGCCGGCCCGCGACGCTGTCGACTGGTCCCGGGTCGACCTGTGGTGGGGCGATGAGCGCTTCGTGCCCGCTGGCGATCCCGACCGCAACGAGACGCAGGCGCGAGCGGCTCTGCTCGACCAGCTTCCGCTTGCCGCCGACCGGGTTCACGCACTGCCCGCCTCCAACACCAGCGGAGACGATCCCGACGCGGCCGCGGAGGAGTACGCCGCAGAGCTCGCCGATGCCGCGCAACCCGAGGACCACGGGCCCACGCCGTTGTTCGACCTCGTGATGCTCGGGGTCGGGCCGGACGGGCACGTTGCGTCGCTGTTTCCAGAAATGCCTGCGCTATACGACGAGCGAACAGTTGTCGCCGTTCGCGGCGCGCCCAAACCACCTCCCACCCGGCTGAGCCTCACCCTTCCCGCCCTGAACCGCACTCGAGAAGTGTGGTTCGTCGTTTCCGGTGCCGAGAAGGCACCAGCAGTGCGGATGGCGATGAGCGGTGCCGGCGCCGTACAGATTCCGGCTGCCGGCCCACGCGGCGTCCAACGCACACTGTGGCTGCTCGACGCCGACGCGGCATCCGAGGTCCCACCCGCGCTCCCTCGCCTCGCCTCCCCCTAATCCGCTGAGGCTTCGAGCCTCCTCCGTCGCAACAGATGGCGAGAAGCGGGGAGTCAGTACAAAATTTCGCCGGACTTGCGCTTGGACCGCAGCGTCTGAAGGGCCTCGTCCAGGATCTCCTCGGCTTCAGAGTCGGAGCGCCGCTCCTTCACGTACGCGAGGTGCGTCTTGTACGGCTCCACCTTGGGCCGAGGCGGCGGATTGTCGCTGTCACGGTTGGCCGGGAGCCCGCAGCGGGGACAGTCCCAGGTGTTGGGGACCTGCGCGTCGACGGCGAACATCGGAGCCGTCTCGTGTCCGTTGGCGCAGAAGTAGACGATGCGCTGGCGCGGCGCCGCATCGCCGCGTTCGGCTTCGCCCATGGGGCCGGATCCGACGCGGCTGCCCCGAATGGCATTGCCACTAGCCACTGCATGTCTCCTGTCGCGTGGTCGCGGCGCTCAGCCGGGCGGCTGTCCGTCGCAGGATTGTACGCGCCTGCCGCTCAGCCGGTCCTCAACAGCAAGCCCAGCGCTGCGATGCAGGCGATCCAGATCACGGCCACTCCCACCGTGAACCGGTCGAGGTTCTTCTCCGCCACCGAAGAGCCGCCAAGGCCGCTGGACACTCCGCCACCGAACATGTCCGAAAGACCGCCCCCGCGCCCCTTGTGCAGCAAGATCATGAGCACCAGCAGGCCACTCGTGAGCACCAGCAAAATCTCGAACGCAAGAATCACGCCAAAATTCTAACTGTCGGCTCGGGATCACAGCAGGGGCATGTCGTAATACCGGCAAATACCGCCGAACTCGTCGGCCCGCACGCTAGCGCCTCCGACAAGACATCCGTCGATGTCGGGCTGTTGCATGATGCCGGCCACGTTGGCCGCCTTCACTGATCCGCCGTACAGCACTCGGACGGCATCGGCCGCGGACTTGCCGGACGACTCCCGCACGCGGTTTCGAATCGCTGCACATACCTCCTGAGCGTCCGCTGGAGTTGCGACCTCTCCGGTGCCGATCGCCCAGACCGGTTCGTACGCGACCACGAGCTCAGCAACAGCAGAGGCCGGAATGGAAGCAAGAGAGCCGTCGAGCTGCTCGAGGGTATGGACGATCTGCCGCTCGTCTCGACGTACCTCCAGGCCCTCGCCCACACAAACGATCGGAGTCATGCCCGCCTCCAGCGTCTTTCGCGCCTTGGCGCTCACGACACCGTCGTCCTCACCGTGGTACTGGCGGCGCTCGGAGTGCCCGACGACGACGTACGAGCACCCCAGGGCGGCGAGCATCCGGGCGCTGACCTCACCGGTGTAGGCGCCGTCGTCGTGAACGGAGACGTCCTGGGCGCCGTACCCGATCTCCAGGCGGTCGCCGTCGACAAGCGTCTGGACGCTGCGCAGATCCGTGTACGGCGGCAGCACGGCCACCTCGACTCGGGCGAAGTCGTGCTTCTTGTCGGCCAGTGACCAGGCGAGCTTCTGCACCAGCACAACGGCCTCGGAGTGAATGAGGTTCATCTTCCAGTTGCCCGCCATGAGAGGCACCCGGACGAAGTGAGGCGAAGGCACGGCGCTGGCTCCGCCTAGCTCTCGAGGACGTCGAGGCCGGGGAGCGGCTTGCCTTCGAGGTACTCAAGGCTTGCTCCGCCGCCGGTGGAGATGTGGCCGAACTCGTCGTCGCGGAACCCGAGCTGTCGCACCGCTGCCGCGGAGTCGCCGCCACCGACGACCGACAGGCCGGCGACGTCGGCAAGTGCTTGGGCTACCGCTTGAGTGCCGGCAGCGAAGGGCTCGAGCTCGAAGACCCCCATCGGCCCGTTCCAGAAGGCCGTGCGGGCATCGGTCAGCTGAGCCGCGAAGTGCGCCGCTGACTTCGGGCCGATGTCGAGCCCGATCTCGTCGGCTGGGATGGCGTCGACACTGACGACCGTCGCCGGAGCGTCGGCGCTGACATGTGGAGCGACGACCACGTCGGTCGGGAGCACGATCTCCACCCCGTCGGACTCAGCTGTCTGCAGGGAGCGGCGTACGGTCTCCATCTGCTCGGGCTCTAAAACGCTCTTGCCCACTTCTTTCCCCTGCGCGGCAAGGAACGTGAACAGCATCCCGCCACCGATGAGCAGCCGGTCCGCCTTGCTCAGCAGCGCATCGATGACTCCGAGCTTGTCTGACACCTTCGACCCGCCCAGTACGACGACGTAGGGTCGCCTGGGTCGCTCGGTCAGCTGTCGTAGTACTTGTACCTCGGCGAGCACCAACCCTCCGGCGGCCGCCGGCAGGCGTTTCGCCACGTCGTACACGCTGGCCTGCTTGCGGTGCACGACACCGAAGCCGTCGCTCACGAAAGCCTCGCCCAGGCTGGCCAGCTCGTCGGCGAAGCTGCCCCGCTCAGCATCGTTCTTGCTCGTCTCGGCGGAGTTGAAGCGGACGTTCTCCAGTACGACGACCTCGCCGTCCGCCATGTCCGCGGTCAGGCGCCGAGCATCAGGCCCGATCGTGTCCGAAGCCTGTCGCACCGGTGCGGCGAGCAGCTCACCGAGGCGGCGCGACACCGGTGCCAGCGAGTACGCCGGATCGGGCTGGCCCTTCGGACGGCCAAGATGTGCCGCGACCACGACGTGAGCTCGCCGGTCGAGAAGATCCCGAATCGTCGGCACGCTGGCGCGGATGCGGCCGTCGTCAGTAATCCGCCCGTCGTCCAGCGGCACGTTGAGGTCAGAACGCACAAGGACCCGCTTGCCCGAAAGCCCCCCCAGGCGGTCTGCCAGCTGCTCGACCGTCAGCATCAACGCCTGCGCTACAGCGACGAGCCGACGTACTGCACGAGGTCGACCAGACGGCACGAGTAACCCCACTCGTTGTCGTACCAGCCGACGACCTTGACCTGGTTGCCGACAACTTTGGTGAGGCCGGAGTCGAAGATGCACGAGTGCGGATCGGTCACGATGTCGCTGGAGACGATCGGGTCCTCGGTGTACTTCAAGATACCGTCGAGCGGCCCCTCAGCAGCGGCGCGCAGAAAGCCGTTGACCTCCTCGACAGTGGTGTCGCGCTCGACATCTGCGGTCAGGTCGGTCACCGACCCCGTCGGCACCGGCACCCGCAACGCATAGCCGTCGAGCCTGCCCTTGAGTTCCGGCATGACCAGCCCGATAGCCTTCGCGGCTCCGGTTGAGGTCGGAACGATGTTGACCGCCGCAGCGCGCGCCCGTCGCAGGTCCTTGTGCGGCCCGTCCTGGAGGTTCTGGTCCTGGGTGTACGCGTGAATGGTGGTCATCAGGCCTCTGACGATGCCGAGTTCGTCATGAAGCACCTTCGCCATGGGCGCGAGGCAGTTCGTCGTACACGAGGCGTTGGAGATGATGTCGTGAGCGGCCGGGTCGTAGCTGGTGTGGTTGACCCCAATGACCACGGTGACGTCTTCGTTCTTGGCGGGGGCGGAGATGATGACCTTGCGTGCCCCCGCGTCGAGATGCGCCCGCGCCTTGGTCGCGTCGGTGAAGAGGCCGGTTGACTCGATGACGATGTCAGCCCCGAGCTCCTTCCAGGGCAGCTGGGTGGCGTCGCGTTCCTCCAGCGCGCTGATGCGTTGGCCGCCGACAGAAATGGAGTCGGCCGTCGTCTCTACGTCCTTGTCGAGCCGGCCGAGGATCGTGTCGTACTTCAGCAGGTGGGCCAGCGTCGTGTTGTCCGCCAGGTCGTTGACTGCGACGACCTCGATGCCGGCCCCGGACGCCAGGGCTGCCCGAAAGAAGTTGCGGCCGATTCTACCGAAGCCATTGATTCCGACCCGTACGGTCACGCGCCACTCCCCTTTGTTGTCCTGCGCGCGACCTTATCAACAATCTCGGTGACCGACCCAGGTTGACTGAGACGTCAATTCGTGGCCGACACGCCGTCGAGGATGGGGCCTTAGGTGGCGTGTCGGCGGTCAGGGGAGGTCGTTGAGCAGTTCTGGAGTAAGTGAGGACTCGGTGTCGGGTACACCGAGCTCTACCGCTCGACGGTCCGCCATGGCGAGCAGACGACGGATCCGCCCCGCGATGGCATCCTTGGTCAAGGGTGGCTCGTGCAGTTGACCGAGCTCTTCTAAGCTCGCCTGGCGATGCTTCACGCGCAGCACTCCGGCCATGCGCAGATGCTCCGGCACGTCGTCGCCGAGGATTTCAAGTGAGCGCTCCACCCGCGCCCCTGCCGCGACAGCGGCTCGAGCCGACCTGCGCAGATTGGCGTCGTCGAAGTTCGCGAGCCGGTTCGCTGTCGCCCGGACCTCCCGGCGCATCCGACGTTCCTCCCACGCGAGCAGCGACTCATGAGCACCGAGCCGGGTCAGCAAGGCGCTGATCGCGTCGCCATCGCGGATCACCACGCGGTCGACGCCCCGGACCTCGCGCGCCTTCGACGGAATGTTCAGCCGCCGCGCCGCGCCGACAAGCGCTAAGGCTGCTTCCGGACCGGGACACGTCACCTCAAGAGCCGACGAGCGTCCCGGCTCTGTCAGTGACCCGTGCGCCAGGAACGCTCCCCGCCAAGCGGCGACGGAGTCACATGCGCCGCCGCTGACGACCTGCGGAGGCAGACCCCGCACAGGGCGACCGCGGCCGTCCAGCAGTCCGGTCTGGCGGGCGAGCGACTCGCCGTCCTTCACCACACGCACGACGTACCGCGTGCTCTTGCGCACGCCGTTGCCGTTGATCATGAGCATTTCGCTGGGATGACCGTAGATCTCGAAGATGTCGCGACGGAGCCGACGGGCGGTGGCTCCGGAGTCCAGTTCCGCCTCGATCACGATCCGACCGCTCTGAATGTGCAATCCGCCCGCGAACCGCAACATGGACGACACTTCTGCCTTGCGGCAACACGACTTCGTCACCGTGGTGTTGGCGAGTTCCGCCTTCACTTGCGCGGTCATGGCCATGACGCTGATCCTGCCACGCGAGGAAGTGCCAGCACTACCGGCGGGAAGCAACTCGGCGCTCATCGGAGCACCCGCTCGTACGCCTCAGCGAGGCGTCGCGGATCATGTCGCGGCGAACCATCAGAAGCGCGAACGTCAACGATCACCAGCTTTGCGCCCAGTTCGTTCACGGTGTCCTCCAATCGTTGCCCGTCGACCACAGCGGATGAGTCTGCCAACACCACATCGAGCCTCAGGTCGGGGGCATGCTGAGCCAGCACTTCCAAGTACGTGTGCGGCGAGAAGCCGTCGGTTTCCCCCTGCTGTGGTGCCAGGTTGAGCGTCACACAACGCCGAGCCGGACTCTCGGTAATCGCCCGGCGCAGGTCGGGGATGAGCAGATGCGGCAACACACTGGTGTACCACGATCCGGGCCCCAGGATCACCCAGTCAGCCCGCTCAATCGACTCGATCGCCTGCGCGCAGGCGGGCGGATCGTCGGGAACGAGCCGGACCGCCTTCACCGCACCGGCCGCTGTCGCAACCTCTACTTGTCCCCGTACGGTCCAAACGCCGGGCGTCTCCCCCGTGACATCGACCACGTCAGCCTCGATGTCCAGCGGTACGGCGGCCATTGGCAGCACCCGGCCTTGCGCCCCCAGCAGCCGCGCCACCCAGTCAAGACCTTCGACGTGCTCACCGAGCAGCTGCCACAACGCCACGATGAGCAGATTGCCCACCGCATGGTCGTGCAGCGGACCACCTGTGGTGAACCGGTGCTGAAGCACCTGCGCCCAGGTGCGACCCCACTCGTCGTCGCGGCACAAAGCGGCCAGTGCCTGTCGGAGGTCGCCCGGTGGGAGCACGCCGAGCTCCTCGCGAAGCCGTCCGGAGGAGCCGCCGTTGTCGGCGACGGTCACCACGGCGGTGAGGTCGGCGGAGAGCCGTCTCAAGGCGGAGAGGTTTGCGGCGAGACCGTGCCCGCCACCTAGGGCAACCACTGTCATCCGGCCGGACACCGAATCGGTCACCTCGCTCCACGGATCGGTTTTGAGCTGGCTCATTCGCGCCCCAGGTCACGATGCACCACCATCACTTCACCGCCGTGGCGTTTCATGCGCGTGGCGATCTCCTCCGCGATCGCCACACTGCGGTGCTTGCCGCCGGTGCAGCCGACGGCAAGGGTGAGGAACTGCTTGCGCTCGCGCAAGTACCCGGCATACACCACGTTCAGAAGCTGGTCCAGGCGGTCGAGGAACTCGGCGGCATCTGCCTGTTCCAACACATAGTCAGAGACCTTGTCATCGAGCCCGGTGCGTGGTCTCAGTTCCAAGACCCAGTGCGGGTTCGGCAGGAAACGCATGTCGATGACCATGTCGGCGTCCACCGGGATGCCGTACTTGAAGCCGAAGGACACGACGGTGGCTCGAATGACCGGCGTCTCGACGTCTCCGAACGCCATCTCGACCTTCGTTGCCAGCTCGTGCACGTTGAGCATGGACGTGTCGAAGAGAACGTCGGCGTCTCCTCGCAGGTCCCGGACGATGCGGCGCTCACGCGCAATGCCGTCGAGGAGCCGCGCGCCGGCCTGAAGCGGATGCGGACGCCGGGCCGCCTCCTGGCGACGTACCAGAACGTCGTCCGAGGCCTCCAGGAAGAGAATGCGGGGCTGCACGTCGTGCAAAGCGAGGTCGCCGAGTGCTCCACGAAGATCGGAGAAGAAGCCCCGGGAGCGTACGTCGACGACGACCGCGAGCCGAACCGGCTCCTGCTCCTCGTGCTCGATGAGCTCCACCACAGACGGCAGCAGCTGCGGCGGGAGATTGTCGATGACGAACCAGCCGAGGTCTTCCAAGGCCTTGGCAGCAGTGCTGCGGCCGGCGCCGGTCATGCCGGTGACGACGATGAGGTCACTGATCGCGTGCGGCATCAGTTCTCGATGATTTCACCCGTTGCGGTGTTAATCGCCGGAGCCGGCCGCGCCTGCGGCGTAGCCAGCACGGCGACGATCGTCTCTGCGCTGCGAAGGCCGAAGCCTGGCAGTTCGGCGATGTCGTCGACCGACGCGGCTCGCAGCTTTTTCAACGACCCGAAGTGGCGTAGGAGCACCCGGCGCCGCACCTCACCCAGCCCAGGAACGTCGTCGAGGGCGCTCTCAACCATGGACTTGGACCGGCGTGCCCGGTGATGTGTGATAGCGAAGCGATGAGCCTCATCGCGCACCCGCTGCAGCAGGTACAAGCCCTCGCTGGTGCGCGGCAAGATCACCGGGTCAGCCTGACCCGGCAGCCACACCTCCTCCAGCCGCTTCGCCAATCCGACGACCGGCACGTCGTCGATGCCCAGGTCATCCAGCGCACGGGCGGCGGCGGCGACCTGCGGCGGCCCGCCGTCGACGACGACGAGGCCAGGCGCGTACGCGAACTTGCGCGGCCGTCCGGAGTCGGGGTCGATCAGCATCGCCCCGGCGTCGGTCTCCTGGGCGCCGAGATCGGGGATTCGTGTCGACGCCCGGTCGTCAAGCAGCCGACGGAAGCGCCGAGTGACGGTCTCGTGCATCGCGGCGACGTCGTTCTGCCCGTCGACACCCCGGATCACGAAGCGGCGGTAGTCGCTCTTGCGCGGCAGGCCGTCCTCAAAGACGACCATCGACGCAACCACCTCGGTACCTTGCAAGTTCGACACGTCGTAGCACTCGATGCGCAGCGGCGCCGCGGGCAGCCCGAGAGCCTCCTGGAGCTCCTCCAGCGCACGGTTCCGGGCGGTGAAGTCGCTCGCTCGCTTCGTCTTGTGTACGGCGAGTGACTGGCCCGCATTGCGCCCGACCGTCTCGAGCAGGGTGCGCTTGTCACCACGCTGCGGCACTCGAATCGCCACCTTGCTGCCCCGCTTCTCGGTCAGCCATTCGGTCAACGCCTCCGAGTCGTCAGGCGAGCGGGGAAGCAGCACCTCGCGCGGGATGGCAGTGCCTTCGTCGGCGTCGTACACGTGAATGATGAACCGGCTCAGCAGCT
Organism: Propionibacteriales bacterium; assembly: GCA_038252945.1. Lineage (GTDB taxonomy): Bacteria > Actinomycetota > Actinomycetes > Propionibacteriales > Nocardioidaceae > JAUJOE01. The sequence continues at coordinate 29,289 of JBBSHN010000008.1, forward strand.
CAGGCAGCTCCGCGTCGTCGACGCGGTCGGCGACCCAGCCGCGCTGGCCGCGGACTCTGCCACCGCGCACGTAGAACATCTGAACGGCGATTTCGAGTGGATCTTCCGCGACTGCAATGACGTCTGCGTCGGTGCCGTCAGGAAGCACCACCGCGTTGCGTTCCATCGCTCGCCGAAGCGCGCCGATGTCATCGCGGAGGCGAGCCGCTCGCTCGAACTCCGTGGCGTCCGACGCCACCTTCATCTCCCGCTCCAGTCGGCGCAGGTGAGCGGTGGTCTGCCCCGCGATGAAGGAGCAGAAGTCCTCCGCGATGAGGCGGTGCTCCTCGGCGGAAACCCGTCCGACGCAGGGAGCCGAGCACTTGCCGATGTAGCCGAGCAGGCAGGGCCGACCGATCTGGGCGCTGCGTTTGAAGACCCCCTGCGAACACGACCGCATGGGGAACACGCGCAGCAGCAGATCGACGGTCTCGCGGATCGCCCAGGCGTGCGAGTACGGCCCGAAGTACCGGACGCCCTTCTTCTTCGGGCCGCGGCCCACCATCACCCGAGGAAATTCCTCGTTCAGCGTGATCGCGAGCCACGGGTAAGACTTGTCGTCGCGGTACTTGACGTTGAAACGTGGGTCGAACTCCTTGATCCAGGAGTACTCGAGCTGGAGCGCCTCAACCTCGTTCTGGACCACCGTCCACTGGACGGAGGCAGCCGTGGTGACCATGGACGCTGTACGGGAGTGCAGATGAGCTGTGTCCTGGAAGTACGACGACACGCGCGAGCGCAGCGACTTCGCCTTGCCAACGTAGATGACACGACCCTGAACGTCGCGGAAGCGGTAGACACCAGGAGCGTCCGGTATCGACCCGGGAGCAGGCCGATACGAGGACGGGTCGGGCACTCGTCCACCTTACGAGGCGAGGCGACACGTCCGGCGCTTTCCGGCAATGCCTGGAGAAGAGCTCAGACGAGCGTGATGTCCTTGCCCTGGATTTTGATCGGCACCTTCGGGAGTGGCAAGGGAGCGGGCCCTGACACCACACTGCCGTTCTTGATCGAGAACTGGCTGCCGTGGCAGATGCAGTTGATCGTGCCGTGTGTGACGTCGTGCAGCGTGCAACCGGCGTGCGTGCACGTGGACGAAAAGCCCTTGAACTCCCCCGGTTTGGGCTGCGTGATCACTACGCCGTCCTGCGGCAGGATCACCCCACCGCCCTTGGGAACTTTGTTGGTTGTGGTGATCGGGGCGCCGCCGGCACCTCCACCTCCTGCGGAGTTTCCCCCACCCCCACCTCCTTGACCTCCTGCCCCGCTGGTGCCGCCTGTGCCAGATGAGGTGGTTGTGCCCGAGGAGCCGGCGGACGACGCGGAGTCAGAGGAGTTGTTCGAGCCGCCGCACGCCGCGACCAGTGGGAAACCGACTCCAGCCAGCGCGGCTGCACAGAGCACGTGGCGTCGACTCAGGGCACGCTCTTGCCCTTCGCCGTCTGCTCTGGTCGGCACCTCGGGGATCGCGATGGTGGAGTCGTCAGCGCGGGGTTCCGGCGAACCGGCTACAGCCATTGGTGCTCCTTCTTAACGTCAGAAACTGCTAGTCAAGCGTGCGGTCTATCCGGTCTGGCCCGGTATCGCCCCTCCGTACTAGGACCTGTGAAGACGCGCAGATTTATTCGGCTACCCGCCGGCCAGCGCAGGGACGGCGCCGGAGGAGTCGTCGACGGGTACGGCGCGACCGGCGAGCACCGGGGCGAGAAATCTGCCCGTGTGGGAGGCGTCCACCTCAACGATCTGCTCCGGCGTGCCTTCAGCAACCAAGGACCCACCCTTGTTGCCGCCATCGGGACCGAGGTCGACGACCCAGTCGGCTGTCTTGATCACGTCGAGGTTGTGCTCGATGACGATCACCGTGTTGCCCTGGTCGACGAGACGCTGCAGTACGCCGAGCAACTTGCGGATGTCCTCAAAGTGCAGGCCCGTGGTCGGCTCGTCGAGCACGTACACCGTGCGGCCCGAGGACCGCTTCTGCAGCTCGGCGGCGAGCTTCACCCGTTGCGCCTCCCCGCCTGACAGCGTCGGCGCCGGCTGGCCGAGGCGAACGTATCCGAGTCCGACGTCGCAGAGGGTGCGCAGATGCCGGGAGATCGCCGGAATGGCAGCGAAGAAGTCGACGGCCTCCTCGATCGGCATGTCGAGGACATCGGCGATCGTCTTGCCCTTGTAGTGCACTTCGAGTGTCTCGCGGTTGTAGCGGGCGCCGTGGCAGACCTCGCAGGGAACATAGACGTCGGGCAGGAAGTTCATCTCGATCTTGATCGTTCCGTCGCCGGCGCACGCTTCACAGCGACCCCCTTTGACGTTGAAGGAGAACCGTCCCTGCTGATAGCCCCGCACCTTCGCCTCAGGGGTGGAGGAGAACAACCGCCGCACATGGTCGAAGACACCGGTGTACGTCGCCGGGTTCGACCGCGGTGTGCGACCAATCGGTGACTGGTCGACGTGAATGACCTTGTCGACGTGTTCAGCGCCGGTGATGTCGCGGTGGTGACCAGGCACCTCCCGGGCGTTGTAGATGCGCTTTGCGAGCGCGCTGTAGAGGATCGCGTTGACCAGCGTCGACTTTCCGGAACCGGACACACCGGTGACGGCCACGAAGCAGCCGAGAGGGAAGCCGACCGTGACGTTGTGCAGGTTGTGCTCGCGGGCGTCGTGCACTACAAGCTGCCGTTGGGGGTCCGGCGGTCTGCGTACCTGCGGCAGCGGAATCTCCAGGCGCCCGGACAGGTAGGCCCCGGTGAGGGAGTCTGGTGAGGAGAACAGGTCCTCCACCGGTCCGGAGACGACGACCTGGCCTCCGTGCTCACCGGCACCCGGGCCGATGTCGACGGCCCAGTCGGCGGTGCGAATGGTGTCTTCGTCGTGCTCGACGATGATGAGGGTGTTGCCAAGATCGCGAAGGCGCACCAGCGTCTCGATGAGCCGATGGTTGTCGCGTTGATGCAGTCCGATCGAGGGTTCGTCGAGGACATAGAGGACACCGACCAGGCCGGCGCCGATCTGCGTGGCAAGCCGGATGCGCTGCGCCTCCCCCCCGGACAGCGAACCGGTTGGCCGATCGAGCGTCAGGTAGTCGAGGCCGACGTCGAGGAGAAACCGCAGCCGTTCGGAGATCTCCTTGAGTACCCGCTCTGCGATCTGCTGCTCCCGTGGCGACAAGTCGAGATCACTGTTGAGGAACGCCGACGCCTCGTCGACCGGCAGAGCGCAGATCTCGGCGATGTTCTTGCCGCCGATGGTGACGGCGAGCGAGATCGGCTTGAGCCGCGCGCCAGAACAGGAGAGGCACGGCACCTCGCGCATGTAGCCCTCGAAGCGCTCTCTGCTGGTGTCACTGTCTGCCTCACCGTGGCGACGCTCGATATACGGCAGCACGCCTTCGAACTGGGCGTAGTACGACCGCTCGCGCCCGTAACGGTTCTCGTAGCGCACATGCAGCTTGCCCCGGTGCCCGGTCAGCACCGCGTCTCGGGCTCGGTTGGGCAGCGCTCGCCACGGCGCGCTGGTGGAGAACTTGAGCTCCTCCCCCAAGGCGTCCAGCAAGCGAGAGAAGTACTCCGACACGTGCGCGGCCGCCCACGGGGCGATCGCTCCCTCGTCCAGCGACTTGGTGTCGTCGGGTACGACGAGCTCCGGATCAACGATCATCCGGGTGCCAAGCCCGTGGCACTCGGTGCACGCGCCGAATGGGGAGTTGAACGAGAAGGAGCGAGGCTCCAGCTCCTCAAATGACAGATCGTCGTACATGCAAGCGAGGTGTTCAGAAAAGACCCGCTCGCGATGGAGATCGCCGTCGGGGAGGTCAACGAAGTCGAGCGTGACCAGCCCCCCGGACAAGCCGAGAGCCGTCTCGACTGAGTCGGTGAGCCGACGCTTCGCCGACTCCTTGACCGAAAGCCGGTCGACCACCACCTCGATGGTGTGCTTCTTCTGCTTGTCGAGCTGCGGTGGCTCGGTCAGCGGGTGTGTCGTACCGTCGACGCGGGCCCGGGAAAATCCCTGCGTCTGAAGCTGACGGAAGAGGTCGACGTACTCTCCCTTGCGGCCACGAACCACCGGCGCCAGCACCTGGAAGCGGGCCCCCTCCTCCAGCTCGAGCACCCGGTCGACGATCTGTTGGGGGGTCTGCCGGGCGATGGGTCGGCCACACACGGGACAGTGCGGCCGACCGGCGCGTGCGAACAGCAGACGCAGATAGTCGTAGACCTCGGTGATGGTGCCGACGGTCGACCTGGGGTTGCGGGACGTTGACTTCTGGTCGATGGAGACCGCTGGAGACAAGCCCTCGATGAAGTCGACGTCGGGTTTGTCCATCTGGCCGAGGAACTGGCGCGCGTAGGCCGAAAGCGACTCGACGTACCGCCGCTGACCCTCGGCAAAGATCGTGTCGAAGGCGAGACTCGACTTGCCCGAACCCGAGAGTCCCGTGAACACGATCATCGAGTCTCGAGGTAGGTCGAGCGAGATGTCCTTCAGATTGTGCTCGCGGGCTCCCCGGATGATCAGTTGGTCGGCCACACGTCACCCTTCAACTGCCGTTGTCCGAACCGACGGCTCACTCACTGCTCGGTTGTTCGAACACACGTTCGCTGTCACAAGCGATGCTATCGACCTGCGCCGACAGTAATGGTCGACAGGCCGAGGTCAATTCTGGCGCACGCCACAAGCTCCAGTGAAGGCGATAGGTTGCGCAGCATGACCTACTCAGGATCAGTCACACCAGGCTCACCGGCAGTTCGTGAACTTCCGCAGCTGACCATCACGAAGGCCTCCGTCGGACCGATGGACAACAACTCCTACCTGTTGCAGCCGAGAAGCAGCGACGTTGCCCTGCTCATCGACGCCGCAGCTGAGCCAGAGACGCTCTTGGAACTCATCGGCGACCTGCCGCTGAATCGGGTCGTGACCACACATCGCCATGCTGACCACTGGGGGGCGTTGGCTGACGTGGTGAAGCATACCGGCGCCGAGACCGTGGCCGGTGCCGACGATGTCGAAGGCATCCCCGTGCCGACGCAACGCGCGGTCAGTGATGGCGACACGGTCGAGGTCGGTGACGCCCGGCTTCAGGTCATCACGCTGGTCGGCCACACGCCGGGCTCCATCGCGCTGCTCTACGACGACCCTGACGGCCCGCCGCATCTGTGGACCGGTGACAGCCTCTTCCCCGGCGGTGCTGGACGGACAACAAGTCCGGAACATTTCTCTTCCCTTCTGAACGACTTGGAGACCAAGGTGTTCGACCGGCTGCCGGACGAGACGTGGGTCTACCCGGGACATGGAGCCGACACCACGCTCGGTGCCGAGCGGCCGCACATCGACGAATGGCGTGCCCGCGGCTGGTGACCTTCGTCGGCAATACCCTTAAGAGCGGGTCTTGACAGCCTGAACGAGCCGCGGGGTCTGGCATTTGACGGTCAGGGCAACTTGTATGTCGCCGAAGCCGGCTACGCCGGTTCAGGGTCGTCTGGAGTGACTCGCTCGGGTGCTGTGGATAAGTTCGTGTGGGGTGGCAGCGGGCATACCAAGGCTTGGTCGACTTCCTTCACGTCGGTCTTCGCGATGGAGGGCAGGGACAAGTCGGTGCTGGGTCCGGCGGCGGTGGCGGCCACCGGTCAGGGCTGCACGATGCGAGAGCCCACGGAGCGTCATGGCTGTGTGGTGCAGGCGCTGTTGAGTCTGTCGCACCGCGAGGTCAAGGCGCAGGCTGGTTTCAGTGTTCCGCAGATCGGTCGCCTGTACCGGCTCAACGGTGCTACCGGTGCGGCTAACAGCCGCAGCGACGTGGGCGACCAGAACTACGCCCGGACGGCGCTCCACAAGCAACTGTTCCCCGGTGACTTCCCCGACTCCAACCCGTATGCGGTGGCGATGATTGACCGCCGCAATCCCGCGGATTGGGACGGTGACCTCGACGACACCCGCACATTTGTCGCCGACGCCGGTGCCAACACGATCAGTGAGATCCTGCCTCACGGCTACTCGCGGGTGATCGCGTACATCCCGAACGAGACATCAGGCGCGATGCGTGACGCAACCCCACCTGCTTCGCTCAGGGACCGGACGGAGCCATGTACGTCAGCATCGGATCAGCCGACCCAACAGCCCACTCCGGCGGCATCCTCCGCGTCGGCAGACACCAACGGAACATCGGACGACCCGGACCGGAACTGCTCGCCGGCCGGGTCGTTTCGAGCGGATCGCCAGTTTGTGGAGTTAGCATCGCGCCGTGGCAGTAGGGAAGCTTCCGGGGGAATCAGTCGCAGCACCGACCCTCTCGAGCCACATGTCGCGGTTGTCACAGCAAGGGACGTTCTCCGTGTGGCTCGGCCCCCTGCAGGGCCAGCCGGTGTTCGAGTGTTGCGCCGACCAGCAGCATTACGCCGCGAGCACGATCAAGCTTCCGCTGGTCATCGCGGCGTACCGGCTAGCTGAACGGCATCGCATCGCCCTCGATGCGAGAGTTCCGGTGCACAACTCGTTCGAGTCAGCGATCGATGGGCTTCGCTTCGGCCTCGATCCAGATGAGGACAGCGATCCAGAAGTCTGGCGCCGGATGGGAACCGAGGTGGCCGTTCGCTGGCTGTGCTACCGCTCGATTGTCCGGTCGAGCAATCTCGCCACCAATCTTGTGCTCGAGCAGGTGGGGACCGCGGAAGTCGCGGATGCTCTCACCACGGCTGGTGCCACTGCTACCTGCCTTACTCGGGGAATCGAGGACTACGCCGCCAGGGAGGCAGGCCTGCACAACCTCGTCACGGCCGCGGACTTGGCCCGTCTTCTGCAGGGCCTCGTGCAACGGATCGTGGCATCACCAGACGACTGCGATGAGATCGTGTCGGTGCTGGCAGCACAACAGATCAATGACGCCATCCCGGCTGGGCTGCCCCCTGGAACCTTGGTTGCCCACAAGTCCGGCTGGGTGGAGGGCGTGTCTCACGATGCCGGCATCATCTGCCCTGAAGACTCTGAGCCGTTCATCCTCAGCATCTGCACGACCGCTGACCTGACCGAGCAACAGGGGCTTGACCTCGTTGCGGACATCGCCGCGGCCGCCTGGGCAGATCGCGGGGTCTCCGGATGAAGATCGCCCAGATCGAGTGCTTCCGCCTCACCACACCGCTGCACAGGCCCTTCGTGACAGCCCTTCGCTCCACCAACTCTCTGGAGACGCTCGTCGTTGAGCTGCGGACGAGTGACGGCTTGCGCGGTTACGGAGAGGCGCCGCAGGTGTGGCGAGTCACCGGTGAGTCGCTCGCCGGCGCGGAGGCGTGTATCCGTGGCCCGCTGGGCGACGTGCTGCAGCACCGCTCGACCAACGATCTGAATCATCTGCTTGTCGAGGTCTCCGACGCCGTCGTCGGCAATTTCGGAGCCAAGGCCGCAGTCGATGCCGCGCTCCACGACTTGGCGGCCCGTGGGGTGGGTCAGTCGCTTCCACGCTTTCTCGGCACGAGCTGTCACGAAGTGGCCACCGATGTCACGGTGTCGGCCGGATATGACGATGAGATCCGCTCCACCACGACGGCTCGGGTGGCTGACGGCTTCCGAGCGCTGAAGCTGAAGGTCGGCCCTGACCTGCGGCGCGACATCGCCAAGGTCAAGGCTGTGCGAGACATCGTCGGTCGAGACGTACTCCTGCGTCTCGACGCCAATCAGGGGTGGACGGTCAAGGAGGCGATCAGCGCCATCCGCACACTCGAGGACGCCGATGTGAATGTCGAGTTCGTGGAGCAGCCGGTTGCAGCGGCAGACCTCGAGGGGCTCGCTGTCGTCTGTTCGGCGGTGGCGACCCCTGTCATGGCCGACGAGTCGTGCTTCGGCCTCCGAGACTTGACCCGGATCATCACCAGCCATGCCGCCGACATGGTCAATGTCAAGCTCGCGAAGTGTGGTGGCCTGCGGGCTGGCCGTGCTCTTCTCGAGCTTGCTCGCGCGCACGGAGTCGGGACGATGATGGGTTCGATGATGGAGGGCCCGATCGGCGTGGGTGCTGCGGCGAGCCTTGTGGCCGCTTATCCCACCACGGTGACCAGCGATCTCGACGCGGCATGGTGGGTGGAGCGCTCCCCGGTCCGTGGAGGGCTGCGGTACGACGCGGGTCACGTCGTGCTGCCGGATATGCCGGGCCTGGGCATTGAGGGCCTGACGTGACTTCGTTCCGGGTGAGGGTCGAAGTCGCGACGATGTGGACCTCCCCCGATGCTCCCCGCGAGCGCGACGCCGCGGCTCTCGCCGAGAAGCCGGACGTGCGAGGGTGGATCGCTTCGCTTACCCCAGGGGATCGACTGGACTTACACGGACGCACCTTGACCCAGCTCTTACTCGGCGAACCGGTCAAGGCCGTGGAGGAGGGACCCAACGGCTGGACCAGGATCGCTGCCGGCTGGCAACCGACACCGGAAAGCCCGCAAGGGTACGCCGGCTGGGTTCGCTCCGCACACCTCGAACCGGTAGCTCCATCTCAGGGACAGCCCCACGGACCCGCAGTTCTCACACCGCGGACTCGCCCAGCGGTCGTGCGTCTGGCTCGCCGGCACCTGGGTTTGGGCTATCTGTGGGGAGGAACCAGTCCATGGGGCTTCGACTGCTCGGGACTCGTGCACTACTGCCACCGGCAGGCGGGGACCGTCGTACCCCGCGACGCCTACGCGCAGCAAGCCGCGGCCGATCCCGTGGAACTGGGAACCGAGCAGACCGGCGACCTGTACTTCTTCGCCTTGGACGGGCACGTCGACCATGTCGCGTTCGTCACCGAACTGGGCGCCGTACTGCACGCGACGGAGACGCCTCTGTCGAGCAAGGCGTCGGGTGGCATGGTCGAGGAGGCGCCATTGAGTGAAGCCCGGTCGGCCCTACGGGTCTCAGCGGGCCGCTTCCTGTAGCGAGTCAGCACCGCCCACTTCACCGTCCTGACTCGCGCAACGAGCAGCTCGAATGTGTTCTTCGGTGGCACGTTGTGTTAGTGCGGTGGTTAGGCAGTCGCTGGGAGGTGTTGGGGTTCGTCACTGGGCTGCGGCTCTGCTGGTGAGGCGCGTCCGACCGGTGGTGGTGGGTGGCTCGTATAGATGTGGCTGGTGGGGGTGATGTATTCGGTGACCCGGCCAGGGTGGCGTTTGATTCGCCAGCCGGCGGCTTCGCGGGCATAGTTGCACGCCTCGCAGAGCCCTTGACTGTTGTCGGCGCTTGTCTTTCCGCCGTCGGCGGCGCGAGTGGGGTGGTCGATATGGCGGATGGGGGCGTCGCACCAGGGGGTGCGGCATATCCTGTCGGCCGTGATGACGAACCGGCGTAGTTGCCCGTCGAAGCGTCGCCGTTTCGATTCCATCGCGACCAGCTGCCCGCTGCGAGGGTGGGTGTAGAGCCGCCGCACCCATGCCGTGGCCGCCGCGGCGGCCACGGTGGTGTGGCTGGTGGGAGATTGCGTGTCGGTGTCGGTGTCGGTGTCGGTGTCGGCGTGGCCGCCGCGGAGCCATGTTCGGGCGAGGGGGGCGGGGATGGGGCCGATTCCGTGCAGGTCGGCTGGTTCGCTGTCGCCGGCCAGCAGGGTCGAGTCGGTCATGATGAGTTGCACTTCGATGGGGACCGCTGCGGCGGTTGTTTGGCCGGTGACGCGTTCAACGAGGGTGTCGGCCATCAGCTGGCCGCGGCACCGGTGATCTCCGGCGGCTCGGGTGGTGTCGGCGGCTGTGGTGAGGGCGGTGTAGGCGGCGACACCTTGCGCTGCTGGCAGTAGCGCGCCGAGCCAGGTCATGGTGTCCGGTGCCGGCCGCAGCGACACGTACCTGCCAGAAGCGGCATGGCTGGCGCGGCAGGTCACTGCGTGCGGATCGAGCCGGTAGCCGATCCGTTTCGCCTCACTGACGAGCTCCCGAGTGCCCAAAGCGCCCAGGCCGAGGGGCCGCGCCGCCAGCTCAGCGTCGACGTGGCGACGGTGCTCCAGGCTGAGGCAGGCGGTTTCTCGGGCGATGAGGGTGGCTCGCCACTCACTGATCTGCCCAGCCTCCAACGCCGCCAATGTGTGTGGCAGCTCGCTCACGAGCGCTTCGGCCAATCCGAGGTGGCGGCTGCCGCGATGTGGTGACTCGCGGCGGGCCAACGCGATCTGCGCGCCGACCCCTTTCCCAGCCTCGTCAGCGGAAATCCCGGCCGAGCGCCGGTCGGCCCGCTGCCGGGCGGCGAACACCGCTGTCAATCGGGCTTGTGCGGCCGCGATCGTGCTCTTGAGCTCCTCCAACCGGGCTATCCGATCGATCAGCTCTCCAGGATCGTCGTCCGGGCAGCCCAACGAGCGAACCGCGGCGGCCATCCGGACCACGTCGTGGGCTGTCAACTGTCGCCGCCGTTCGAACGTGTGTTCGATCATGGCACCACAATACCGCTGCCGGCCGACAAATCGCCGCTTCTGCGAAAGGGTGTGGACAAGCCGGCGGCGGAGCGCCCGACAAAAGTCTCCCCGAGGCGAACGGCGGGACGGCACGCAATGCCGTTGAGCGAAAGGCGAGTTAGGGGCTTCTGCTCTGCAACCACTCGCACGCGCACCGTTACTCACCTCGAAGGTGGCACGTGCTCACCCGTCTGCTGCTGTTCCCCGCGTCGCGCCGCAAGAAGGCTGGCGACTGTGGTGACGACCAGCGTGACGATGATGAAACCCAACGAGAGCCAAATGGGGATCTCCGGTGCCCAACTGACCCGGCGGCCGCTGTTGACGAACGGCACGGAGTTCTCGTGCAGGGCGTGCAGCACCAGCTTGACGCCGATGAAGCCCAGCAACAAAGCGAGACCGTACGTCAGGTACACAAGCCGCTCGAGCAGTCCGCCGATCAGGAAGTACAGCTGCCTTAGTCCCATGAGAGCGAACAGGTTGGCGGTCAGAACGAGGTAGGGCTCGCTCGTCAGACCGTAGATCGCCGGGATGGAGTCGAGCGCGAACAGCAGATCGGTACTCCCCAGGGCGACGATCACGATGAACATCGGGGTGAGCAGCCGTTTGCCGTTCACTCGGCGCACCAGCTTGGCACCGTCGTACTCGGTGGTGGTCGGCAACCGATCTCTGATCCAGCGGATGAGCCGACCCTCGTGGTACTTCTCGTCGTCGTCACTATCCGTCTCAGCCGCCAGTCGGAAACCGGTGTAGATGAGGAACGCGCCGAACAGGTAGAAGACCCAACTGAACTCCTCGATGGCGGCTGCTCCGAGAGCGATGAAGATGCCACGCATCACCAGGGCCAAGACGATGCCGATGAGCAACGCCGACTGCTGGAACTCACGAGGTACGGCGAAGCGGCTGAAGATGATGATGAAGATAAAAAGGTTGTCGATGGAGAGTGAGTACTCCGTCAGCCAGCCGGCGAAGAACTCTGTGCCGTAACGGGTCCCGGCGAGGAGGAAGACGCCTCCGCCGAAAAGCACCGCGAGGCCTACGTAGAGGGCCAGCGCGACTGACACCTCGCGCATTGACGGCTCATGCGGTTTGCGCCCAATGATGAGGACGTCGAACAGCAGCAAGACGGTGGTCACGAGAATTGTGGTCCACCAGACCCACGAAGCGATTTCCACAGCCGGGCAACCTCCGGAGAACTTCCGTGTGCGCCTCGTGCGCACTTTTCAGCTCCGGAGGTCTCTTCCGCTCATCGCATCAGACCGAGCCAACGGCCCCGGGGCCGGCTCGCTGTGAGAAAGCCCGTGATGACGACGCCGCTGCGAAGGAATACTCCCCTCCACGTACGAGCCCCAGTGTCGCAGACCGACGTGGCCTCACAAAGCGGCGGTTCCAGCACGGCGGAGTCTCAGGACCCGACGCCCGCTCAGGCGCCGGTCTGCTGGAAGTGGCTTCCGTAGAACTGCTCCTCCACCGGCCGTTGCACAACAGCGCCAGCCGTCGGCCGCAGCCACCGTTGCGTCGGCGTCCGGCACATAGACCATGAGCTGCTCGCCGCCGATCTTCTCGACCTACCACACAGCACCGAAGGTCTGCCGCTTGCGGACCAGATCGGCGTCAAAGAGCAAGTCCCTGGTAGCAGGGTTAGCCATCGGGGCTTAGTTCAGCAGCAGGCTGCGCACGTCCGTCGTCGGTGCTGCAACAGGTCTCGTCGCCAGCAACTGCGGATAGTGCGAGGCCGCCTTCTCCTTCGAGGTCGGCGCGGTGGTCGCCGGTGACGGTGTAGACCTCCCACGGCTCATTGCCGGGGCCCGTGACCTACAACTTTCATGCACTGCGTAGCAGCAGGTGGAGTTGTCCTCGACGCGGGTTTCGAGTCCAGCTTCGGCGGGTCGGTCAGTCGCCGTTGCGACGAGCTCCGTCTCGGGTTCTCTCAAGACTTACCCCTGTTGGTCGCACCGTCCCCTTGACCCGGTGACCTTTGCCGAAGCAGCCCACATCCTCGGTGTCACACCGTCAACCATTCGCCGCCACGTCGTCGTGGCCGGCTGACGGGTGCACCTCCAAGCGGGGCACCCCTGAGGTAGTGGTGCGCCGAGCGCGGCGCTGGTGCCGCCCTCGCAAGGGTGGATGGGACAGTGGGACTAATGACTGAGCTGATCACTGACCGGCTGGAGCTGCGACGCTGGCGACAAGACGACGTGGACGGATGGGCATCGATCGTCGCTGATGCGGAGTTCACCAGATACACCGGCGGACCGCTCGATGCGGCGACGGCGTGGCGGCAGATCGCGATCTTCATCGGGCACCGCGAACTGCGCGGCTGGACAAGCTCGGCTGTGGTCGAGCGGGCGTCTGGGCGATTGATCGGACGAGGTGGCCTCTGGCAGCCGGGAGGCTGGCCAGGTCTTGAGGTGGTGTGGTTTCTTGACCGCAGCGTGTGGGGCAAAGGCTTCGCCACCGAGATGGGCCAGGCGGTCCGCGATCAGGCGTTCAAGGAGTTCGGCGTGCGTCATCTGATCTCGTTGATCCACCCTGATAACGCGGCCTCCATTCGAGTGGCCGAAAAGATCGGGGCGACCTTCGAACGCGAATACGATCTCAACGGCACCCCACATCTCATCTACGGCCAACCCGCCCCTTAGCTCTTGCAGCCGGCAAGCTCGGGCTTGTCGGTAACGCTCGGGAGGCTAGGTGGGGTTGGGCTTCACCTCAACCGCACCGACCCAGAGCAGACGCCGTAAGCCGACTCC
>JBBSHN010000009.1:0-41725 GCA_038252945.1 Propionibacteriales bacterium
CCCGCGTCTTCGACTACGAGCCGCTTGACCCTGTCTCGGTGAAGGGCAAGGCCGAGCCGGTGGCGCTGTGGCGGGCCGGCGCTCCACGCGCGCGGTTGGGTGCTGATGTGATCCGGGCCAGCACAACCCCGCTGGTGGGGCGAGAGCTGGAGCTCCTGCAGCTGCGGACGGTGTTCGACCGGGTCGCGCGCGACGCTTCGGTGCACCTGGTCACCATCGCCGGAGAGCCCGGAGTGGGAAAATCCCGGCTGGTCGCGGAGCTGTTCGTCTACGTCGACGACCTGCAGGAACTGATCACCTGGCGCACCGGCCGGTGTCTCCCGTACGGCGACGGTGTGACGTTTTGGGCGCTTGGCGAAATCGTCAAATCCCACGCCGGGATCCTTGACACCGACGACATCGACGTCGCTACAGCGAAACTGGAGGCGGTCCTACCGGAGGGCGAGGACGCCTCCTGGCTACGCGCCCGGCTGTTGCCGCTGATCGGTGTCACGACCGAGTCAAGTTCAGGCTCGGGTACGTCACAGGAGGAGTCGTTCACCGCGTGGCGGCGATTCCTGGAGTCGTTCGCGTCCACCGGGCCGGCTGTGCTGCTGGTGGAGGACATCCACTGGGCGGACCCGGCGTTGCTTCAGTTCCTGGAACACACGGTGAGCTGGGCGCACGGCGTCCCGCTTCTCATCGTCTGCACGGCCCGTCCGGAGCTTTTTGACATCCATCCGTCCTGGGGTGCGGGGCTTCGCAACTCGACCACCCTCAACCTGAGCAGTCTGTCCGCGGCGGAGACGGCGGAGATCGTGTCGCACCTTCTGGGTTTGCGGTTGCTGCCGGCCGAAACGCAGCAGCTGATCCTAAACCGGGCGGAGGGCAACCCGCTGTGGGCTGAGGAATGTGTGCGGGTCCTGCGTGACCGAGACCTGATTGACGCCCAGGGCCGGCTGCGTACCGACCATGTCCCACTGCCTCAGGGTGTGCAGGCGCTGATCGCCGCCCGACTGGACACACTTTCTGCGGACCGCAAGGGGCTGCTGGCTGATGCGGCTGTCGTGGGAAGGGTGTTTTGGGCCGACGCGGTCGTGAAGATGGGTGGGCGCGACCCAACCGATGTAACTAATGCGCTGCACGAGTTGACAGCTAAAGAGCTTGTGCGTCCTCAGCGGGAGGCAAGTCTCGCCGGGCAGGCTGAGTTCGCCTTTTGGCACGGGCTGGTGCGCGATGTCGCCTACCAAACGCTGCCCCGCTCTAGTCGCGCCGCGAAGCATTTTGCCGCGAGTAATTGGCTTGAGGCCCAAGCCGGTGACCGAGTCGCGGACGTCGCTGAGATCCTGGCCGAACACACCGGCCACGCCCTCGACCTGGCCGAAGCGGCCGGTGACTTACGCCTGGTGCAGGAGGTCAAGCCAACGGCACGCCGACACGCCGTCCTTGCGGCGCAAAAGGCACTCGAGCTCGACTCAGCTCGTGCCATGGCACTGCTCGACCGTGCGCTGTCCCTGACTTCACCCGAGGACGCCGGATACCCCGACGTGCTCTTATTGTGGGCTCGGGCTGCCACGCAGATCGGAAAGCTTCGAGAGGCTGCCAACGCCTATGAAGAAGCCGCCACCCGGTACCAGAGCCGCGACGATGTGTTGTCGACCGGCGCCGCCCTGCGTTTTGCCGCCATGAGTTTGTCGAATGTCGGCGATCCGCGTGGCCGCGGCACCTTGCACCGGGCGCTGCACCTGCTTGAGCGAGAAGCACCCTCCGCCGAACTCGGCCAAGCCCTGCTACTCCACGCCTTCGACCAAATGGAGTCAGGATCATCAGACGATGCGCTTACCACAGTTGAGCGAGTGGAAGGCCTGCTACCGGACGGAGACCTCAAACTGCTGGGGACCATTCACATGGTCAGAGGAGGAGCAAGGTGCAAGCTCGGTGACTTCACTGGACTGGACGATATGCGGCGCAGCATCCAGTACCTCATTGAGGGTAGTCACGCCCATTCGGCAGCCATTGGCTATTGCAACTTGGCGGCCCAGTCAGCGGACATTTCCGGGCCCGCGGCGACGCTAGACCAGCTGGATGCAGGTGAGGCGTTATGCCGAAGCCGGGGTCTCGCTGGTGCCACCTCTTACCTGCGCGCCATTCGCGTTGGCTGCTTCGGCGAGGTCGGACGCTTCGATGAAGCCCTAAAGTTGGCTGACGAGCTACTTCCAGCATTCGAGGAAGCGCAAGACGACCGGTCCTTCATCGACGTTGCCCCCGTGAAGGTCCTCATCCTGCTGGAACGTGGTGAGTCGGCCGAAGGGTTGGCCGAGCAGGTGCTGCGTGCCGCTCGCCGCACTGAACACCCCCAACTGAACTCCACGGCCCTACTTGCGGCGGCGGCAGAGCGCTTATCGGCAGGTGAGCCTGAATCAGTCGCGGCGCTGCTCCGCGAAGCGCTGCGCTTCTCCGAGGCGGAGAAGCTGCCACCGTACGCTCAATCCGTGCATGGCGCAGTGAAATGTGCGATCGGAATCGGAGACACTGAGCTCGCCAGCCGTTTCGTTGAGACGGTGCAAGCAGTTCCCGTGGTGGTCCCGGCGCAACAGCATGCGCTTGTCACGGCCCGGGCGCGGCTCTGCCATGCCGCCGGCGATTACGAGTCCGCCGTGCAGTTGTTCACAGACGCTGCGGAGCGGTGGGCCGCCTTCGGCAACCGGGTGGAGCAGGCACATGCGCTGCAGGAGCTTGGTGAATCCCTCCTCGCGCTAGGCCGTGACGCCAAGGAGCCGCTTCGCCAAGCCCGCGCGATGTTCGCCTCGATGGGAGCTACTCCTGGGGTGCTCAGGTGCGACGAGTTACTTGGGAACTTCCCCAAGACAAACTTCCGCGCTGGCTAAGCCCCAACGCAGGTTCCATCAAGCCAACGAAAGGACGTCTTGCTATGGCTGAGGTGTTGTTGTTTCACCACGTGCAGGGACTAACGCCGGGCGTGCTGGCCTTCGCTGACCAGTTACGCGACGCCGGGCACACCGTTCACACGCCCGACTTGTTTGACGGGGACACCTTCGACAGCATCGATGACGGAATGGGCTACGTGAGGCATGCCGGCTCCGCGGAGATCTCCGAGCGAGGCGTCCGGGCGGCGGACGGGCTGCCGTCCGAGCTCGTGTACGCCGGATTTTCGTTCGGGGTTGTCCCGGCCCAAGAGCTGTCCCAGACGCGGTCGGGTGCCCGCGGCGCGCTGCTGTTCCACGGCTGTATGCCCACGTCAGAGTTCGGCTCGGGCTGGCCTGTCGGCGTACCGGTCCAGGTGCACGGGATGGAAGCCGACCCGTTCTTCGCCGAGGAGGGCGGCGACATCGACGCCGCGCGGGCGCTCCTCGACGAGGCGGACGACGCTGAGCTGTTCATCTACCCGGGCGACCAGCACTTGTTCGCGGACAGCTCGCTGCCGTCGTACGACCCGGACGCCGCGGCACTCCTCACCCAACGCGTGCTCGACTTCCTCGCCGCCGTCTAGCTCGGCGAAGATCCGAGGCGTAGCGCCATATCTAACACCGCGCCTCGGATCCTGTGAGGGTGGAGCTGAGGGGACTCGAACCCCTGACCCCCTCCATGCCATGGAGGTGCGCTACCAGCTGCGCTACAGCCCCTGAAGCGGCGTATGCCGCGTTCCAAGCCAGTGCAGTCTAGCCAACCGCGGGCAGAGCGTAGAAGCGCCGCGAGCGCACCGGAAGTACTACTGACACCGCAAATGCGCACCCCGCACCGGAAATCTGGCATGCGGACGTGGCATCCGCCATGCAGACACCGGAAACCTCTGGGCTGGACCAGCGGCCCAGATCGGCGGACCAAACGGACGCGCGCCTACGGGCTGCCGAGGTCGTCGGCGAGCTCGAGCGGCGGAGGCAACGTCTGGGCGTTGTAGTCGATGATCTGCCATCCACGCTTCTGGTGCTGTTCGAGCACAGCCCATGCGCAGTTGGCCATACCGGCCAGCATCTCCCGCAGATGGGCAGGCGCCTGGAAGAACGCAAGCAATCCGGCCCGAAGCGACGCGCCATGCCCGACGAGTATGCCGGTCTGTCCCGGCTGCAAAGATTTCGTGGCCTCCGTCAGGACCTCGACCATGCGGTCGCGCACCTGTTCCGGGTCCTCAGCACCGGGCACCTGCCAGGCTGCACGCTGCTCGTTGGCGGCGACGCGCGCGTCGAGGAAGAGCTCGGGATACGCGGCCCGGAACTGCTCGAACGTCAGGCCCTGCCGTACGCCGACACCAAACTCGCGAAGTCGCGCATCGAGCACCACCGCTTGACCGGTGAGCGCGGCCAGCTGCTCGGCGGTCTCCCTGGCCCTGGCCAGGTCGCTGGACCAGAGGAACACCGGCTCGTACGACGCGAGGAACGGCGATGCCCGCTCTGCCTGAGCGACCCCCACGTCGTCAAGGGGCACGTTGGCGTGACCCTGCGCGATGCCGAGCCGGTTCCATTCCGTGCGGCCATGCCGCCACAGCACGAGCCGCCGCGGCAGGACATCCGACGGGAGCATCTCCCGTGGCATCAACCCGGAGTGCGGGACACGTCGGTGGCGCCCAACGCCGGTCCGCGGCCGACGGTGACGGCCTGCGGCAACCCGATCGTGGGGCAGTCACGCCAGATCCGCTCCAGCGCGTAGTACACCCGCTCCTCGGCGTGCTGCACGTGGATCACGACCTCGTCGTAGTCGAGCAGCACCCAGCGGCCCTCGCGCTCGCCCTCTCGGCGGACCGGTTTGGCGCCCGCGGCGCGCAGCTTGTCCTCGATCTCGTCGACGATTGCGCGGACCTGCCGGTCGTTGGGCGCCGAGCACAGCAAGAAAGCGTCAGTGATGATCAGCTGCTCGGAGACGTCGAAAACCACGATGCCGTCGGCGAGCTTGTCGGAGGCCGCCAGAGCGGCGATGCGGACGAGCTGCACCGCCCGATCAGTGGCTGTCACGAAGCCTGGACTTCTTTCTCCCGGGTGTAGAGCCGCCGCTTGGCAATGTACTGGACGACACCGTCAGGCACGAGATACCAGACCGGCTCCCCCGCCGACGCCCGCTGCCGGCACTCCGACGACGAGATAGCCAGCGCCGGCACTTCGATGATGGTGACCCGGTCGGCAGGCAGGCCGTCAAGGGTGGACGCATCGATCGTCGTACCAGGGCGTGTGCAGCCGACGAAGTGAGCGAGGTCGAACACCTTGTCTGCGTCGTGCCAGGTGAGTATGGCCGCGAGCGCGTCGGCGCCGGTGATGAAGAAGAACTCCGCGGCCGGCCGTTGCTTGCGGAGGTCGCGAAGCGTGTCGATGGTGTACGTCGGCTTGGCCCGGTCGATGTCGACGCGTGACACCGAGAAGCGCGGGTTGGAGGCGGTGGCGATCACCGTCATGAGGTAGCGATCCTCGGCAGGCGACACCTGGCGCTCGGACTTCTGCCACGGCTGACCGGTCGGCACGAAGATGACCTCGTCGAGGTCGTACCACGCCTGGACCTCCGACGCAGCGACCAGGTGGCCGTTGTGGATCGGGTCGAAGGTGCCGCCCATCACGCCGATCCGCAGCGCACGGTCGCTCATCAGCTGTGCGGCCGACCCTTACCGAACATCAGCAACGCGAGCATCAGCGACATGAGCAAGAGGAAAGCGAGCAGTCCGAAGAACTCCGCAGGCACAGGCAGCTGTGTGGCCGCCTGTTGCGCTGCCGCGAGCAGAATGGACCCCATGACGCCAGGTTAGCCGACGTCTCCGCTAGCCGCGTCTATCCAGCCGCAGGTCACCACCCCGTCTCCCCAGGAGAGTCTCCGCTCCCGCCTCCACGGTGGGGTCGAACTCAAAGATCACCGCGTCGTCGGCAGCACCGATGGCTACGTCGTCACCCGGCTGCGCTCCCCGCTCGAGCAAAACGTCCTCCACACCGAGCCGGTTCAGCCGGTCGGCGAGATACCCAACAGCCTCGTCGTTGCTGAAGTCCGTTTGCCTGATCCACCTCTCCGGCTTCTCGCCACGCACGCGCCACACTCCGGCCTCCTGGCTGACCGTGAAGTCCGCATCAGCGGGACCGCGCGGTCGCAGGACGATGCGGGTCGGCTCCGCGTCTGGGACACTGCGCGAGGCACGCACACGCTCCGCCAGAGCAAACGTCAGCTCGCGCAACCCCTCGTGGGTCGCGGCCGAGACGTCGTAGACGTCAAGACCTCCGGCCTCCAGCTCGGGACGAACCATCGCCGCCAGGTCTCGAGCCTCCGGTACGTCGATCTTGTTGAGGGCGACCAGCCTCGGCCGGTCTTCGAGGCCGCCGTACGTCGTGAGCTCCCGCTCCAGCACATCGAGGTCGGTCAGCGGGTCTCGCCCCGGCTCCATCGTGGCGCAGTCGATGACGTGGAGGAGTACGGCGCAGCGCTCCACATGCCGCAGGAAGTCGTGGCCAAGCCCTCTGCCGTCGCTCGCGCCCTCGATCAGGCCCGGCACGTCGGCGACGGTGTACGTCGTTTCGCCGGCGGTGACAACGCCAAGGTTTGGCACGAGCGTGGTGAACGGGTAGTCCGCGATCTTGGGCCGGGCCCGGGAGACGGCGGCGACCAGGCTTGACTTGCCGGCACTTGGAAACCCGACGAGCCCGACGTCGGCCACGATCTTCAACTCGAGGACGACGGTCCGTTCTTTCCCTCCTTCGCCAAGGAGTGCGAAGCCTGGAGCCTTGCGAGCCTTGGACGCGAGCGCTGCGTTGCCGAGCCCACCCCGTCCGCCCGCAGCGACGACCATCTCGGTGCCCACCCCGACCAGGTCGCCGAGCACCTCACGCTCGGACGTCGACACGCTCGTGCCATTGGGGACACCAAGGATTAGGTCGGCGCCATGCGCCCCGGACCGGTGATCGCCTTGACCGGGCTTGCCGTTCGCTGCCCGGCGGTGCGGGCTGGAGTAGTAGTCGACGAGCGTGGTGACATCAGGGTCGACTCGCAGGACCACGCTGCCGCCGGACCCGCCATTGCCGCCGTCCGGGCCGCCCAGCGGCTTGAACTTCTCCCGATGCACCGATGCGACACCGTTGCCGCCGCGCCCACCCGCGACATGCAGGACCACCCTGTCGACGAAGCTCGGCACCGCCACGGTGCTGCTCCTCCCGCCTGGACCTTGCTGCGAGTGGGCCGCTTAGTCTGCAGCAGCGACGGCTGGCTCGGCTGGGGCAACCGCCTCGGCTGGCGTCTCCGCCGCCGTCGACACGATGTTGACGACCCTGCGTCCGCGCCTGGTGCCGAACTCCACGTTTCCGGCTGCGAGCGCGAAGAGGGTGTCATCACCGCCACGGCCGACGTTCACGCCGGGGTGGAAGTGGGTGCCGCGCTGCCGGACGATGATCTCGCCCGCCTTGACCAGCTGGCCGCCGTACCGCTTCACGCCTAGGCGCTTCGATGCGCTGTCGCGGCCGTTCCTGGTGGAGGCCGCGCCCTTCTTGTGTGCCATGACTAGTCCTCGATCACTGCGGGTTGATCGCGGTCACTTTGACCTGCGTGTAGTGCTGCCGGTGCCCTTGGCGCTTGCGATAACCGGTCTTGTTCTTGAATTTCTGGATGATGATCTTGGGGCCCTTCGTGGCTCCGATCACCTCAGCTTGTACGTCGACAGCGGCCAACTCGCGCGCGTCCGACGTGACGGTCTCGCCATCGACGAGCAACACGGCCGGCAGCGAGAGGGACTCCCCCGGTGCGGTGGTGACCTTGTCGATCTCGATCACGTCGCCCACGGCCACCTTGTGCTGCTTGGCACCACTTCGGACGATCGCGTACACGGTGGACTCACTCTCTTCATCGGACTTGGCGGACCCAACTTCCCCAGCGGTGAAGTGCAAGAGGCGCACGCCAACGGACAAGTTTACGGAACCGGGTCAGCCCCGGTCAAAGCCATCGAGTCAGTCCCGCCGTTGGCCGCCTCCGCTGGCGGCGCATCCGCAGGTGGCGCCACTGGCTGCTGGGAGCCCACCGGCTGCTGGGAACTGTCGGCCGATGCTTGGGCCAGCTCGGCGTCAGTCTCCGCAGTAGCGGCAGTTCCCGACTCGTCTGCGCCGGAGGAGGCATCCTCTTCGCCACCGGAACTGCCGTTGCTGCCGGCGTTGCTCTTGCGGCTCCGGCTGCTGCGGCTTCGATCCCGGCCGATGCGGTCGGCACCGTTGCTGTTGGAGCGGTCGTTGACGACCGGCTCGCTCTGGATGATCGCGCCGCGGCCGTGGCAGTGCTCGCAGGGTTTGCTGAACCCCTCGAGCAGGCCGGTACCGATCCGCTTGCGAGTCATCTGCACCAACCCGAGCGAGGTCACCTCGGCCACCTGGTGGCGGGTGCGGTCGCGGGCGAGGCACTCGACAAGTCGGCGGAGGACCTGATCGCGGTTGTCCTCCAACACCATGTCGATGAAGTCAATGACGATGATGCCGCCGATGTCGCGCAACCGAAGTTGCCGCACGAGTTCTTCGGCGGCTTCGAGGTTGTTCTTGGTGACGGTCTCCTCGAGATTGCCGCCGGCTCCGGTGAACCGGCCGGTGTTGACGTCGACGACGGTCATCGCCTCGGCGCGGTCGAACACCAGGGAGCCGCCGGACGGCAGCCACACCTTGCGCTCGAGGGCCTTGGCGATCTGCTCACCGATGCGGTAGCGATCGAACAGGTCCTTCTCGTCGTCGGTGTCACGCTCGAGTCGGTCGGCGAGGTCGGGAGCCACATGGCTGACGTAGTTGTCGACGAGATACCAGGCGTCCTCACCGGAGACCACGAGCTTGCTGAAGTCCTCGGTGAACAGGTCACGGACCACCTTGATCGTGGTGTCGGGCTCGCCGTACAGCAGCTGCGGCGCCTGGCCGTTCTTGGCCTTCTTCTCGATGTCGTCCCAGCGGGCAGTGAGCCGGGCGACGTCGCGCTGCAGCTCATCCTCAGTGGCACCCTCCGCGGCCGTGCGAATGATGACGCCGGCCTCCTCGGGCACAAGGTCCTTCAGTGCCGCCTTGAGCCGGTTGCGCTCGGTGTCAGGAAGCTTGCGGCTGATCCCGCTGGTGCCGCCACCGGGGACATACACAAGGAACCGACCGGGAAGGCTGATCTGGCTGGTGAGGCGAGCGCCCTTGTGCCCGACCGGGTCTTTGGTGACCTGCACCATCACCGTCTGGCCGGACTTCAGCGCGTTCTCGATACGGCGCGGTTGGTTGAGGTCGCCTCGCAGCCCCCAGTCCACCTCACCGGCGTACAGCACAGCGTTGCGGCCCTTGCCGATGTCGATGAACGCCGCCTCCATGCTGGGGAGCACATTTTGCACGCGACCCATGTAGACGTTGCCGATCAGCGACGTCTGCGACTCAATGGCGACATAGTGCTCGACGAGCATGTCGTCTTCGAGTACGGCGATCTGCGTCGCCTCGCCCCGTTGGCGGATCGCCATGACGCGCTCGACGGACTCTCGGCGCGCGAGGAACTCAGCCTCGGTGAGGATCGGTGCACGACGGCGGCCGGACTCTCTGCCATCGCGGCGGCGCTGCTTCTTGGCGGTCACGCGGGTCGAACTCTCCGTGTCAGTTGACGACCCGTCCTTGTCGGCCGCTGAGTCAGTAGAGTCACCGCCGCGGCGTCTGCGTCGCCGACGAGGGGATGCACCGCCAGACTCCTCGCTGTCGCTGGACTCCGCGGCTGACTGGGCGGCGGCGGCGTTGGGTTCGGTCGGTGCGCTGGTATCCGCGCTCGAGTCCGTGCTCGCCTCACCGGCGTCATCGGCGGAGTCGGCGCCAGAGCTGCTCGGCCTGCGTCGGCTGCGCCCTCCCCGCGACCGGCGGCGCCGGCTGCTCGTGCCTTCCTCTCCGCCGGCGTTGGAGTCAGACGCTTCGGCGGCGTCAGAAACCGAAGCCGTGGAGTCCGTGGCCGGTTCGCCGAAGTCCCGTGGCGCTGCGTCGCTATCGGCCGCCGGGTCGCCTGAAGAGGCAGGTGCTCCTGCCGGCTGGGGCGGCGGTTGAGGCGGCTGGAAGATCAGTGCGGGAGGGTCCGCTCCGGGATTTTGCGCCGACACCCGGACGGAGTCGCCAGCCTGCTCGTCCGACGGCTGGGCGTCGTCCGGGGAGCTGGCAGTACGGCGTCCGCGGCTCCTTCTTGCCCGGGGGGCCGCTGCCGGCTCAGCCACCGGGTTCGGCTCCTCCCCCGGCTGGGAGTCCGATGATCCGGTGGTTACCGGGGTCGGCGCACCGTCGCCGCCCTGGCCGGGAGGCGAGGAAGGCTCCGAAATGTTGGCCGGTGCGGTCTCCTGCGAAGTGGCCGCTTCGAAGCGGATGACCGGTGGTCCGGCCGGCCGGCTGGCTGCGCGTCGACGGCTGGGGCGTCGGCTTGTCGCTGCCGCTTCTTCCGGACTGGTGGTGGCGGCGGACGGATTGTCGTCCTGAGTCATATGGAACTCCTCATCAGCCTCCGGGCGCTATGCGCCGCACAGAGGCAGTCGGTTCGCCAAGCGGTGTGGTCGGTTCGCGACCGACCACTGCTCGCGAAAGTTTGCGGTGGCGCTTAGGCGTCGGCGTACGGCGGATTCCGTCGCCTGCTGCCTAAGCAGCGGCAACTCCCGGTCGCCTGCGGCGTCCCGCGGTGGCCCTCCCACACGATCAGCGGTCGCCAGCCGAAGCCGAAGCGTCGCGATCCGAAGCGAGCGGGTCACCCACGTCACCGGTCATCGGATCGATGGGCCCCTGCGCTATCCGCGTCTGTAACGGCGGAGTTGGCGGCTCGAGCCCAGCCAACTGACGAAGACCTGTGAGGATGTCGTCGGGTCGCACGGCCGGTGTTCCCTGCCGAACGACCATGTCCAGTATCGCACATGTCCGGACTGCTCCGGATTCATGGGCGGCAACGGTGGCAGAAGCCCCGCCCGGAGCGCTGTCGGCTGCAGCCCCCGGGGTCAGTGGGAGCTCAGCGGCTGCGGCTGCCGCAGAGGCGTCGTACGCCCGCATCGACATGACTGCCTCGCGGCAGTCAAAGGTGCGCATGCCGCGCTTGGTGAGCCTTTGTACCTCCACCCGATCGCTGGAGAGGAACCGCTCGACGGCGGCGGCAGCGTCGTCGTACACGACTCCCGGCAGTTCCACCCGCCAGCGGCTGCCGGTCAGCCGGTCCGCAAGGGCTCCTGGTGTGGCGACGACGACTTCGATCACATCGAGCCCCTTGGGTAGTGCCTGGTCAAGCGCCTGATGGACGTCGCCGGGCGCGCGGATTTCCCTGAGTCCGATCTCGAGGTACTCAGCCTCACTGGCCGCGCCGGTCGGGGTGGCGTTGGCGTAGGAGATGCGGGGATGCGGGCTGAAGCCGGACGAGTACGCGACCGGAAGGGCCGCCCGCTGCACCGCCCGCTCGAAGGCCCGGGCGAAGTCGCGGTGACTGGTGAAGCGCAACCGACCGCGCTTGGCGTAGCGAACCCGCAACCGCTGCACCGGCGGTGCCTGCTGGGCTGGTTGCGACGGCATGTGCGGTCACGATAACCCGGCTTGGAATCGCGGGCATGACCCGAAACAATCGGCCAGCGTGCCAGCCGCCCGCCGTCAAGCAATTCTGCTCGGGGTCGGGCTGGTCACCTTGGCCTTCAACCTGCGTCCGGCAGCGGTGAGCGTGGGTCCGGTGCTGCAAAATCTTCGGTCCAGCTTGGGCATGAACTCGGTCACAGCCGGGCTGCTGACTACCCTACCGGTGCTGTGCTTCGCCGCGTTCGGCGCTCTCGCGCCGTTGGGCGCGCGGGGTATCGGCGTACACCGGCTGATGCTGGGGTCTCTGCTCCTACTGACGGCTGGGCTCACCCTGCGCGCCTTCGCTGACAGCACCGTGACGTTTCTTGCGGCCACGGTCCCCGCGCTGGCTGCGTTGGCGACCGCCAACGTGCTCCTTCCGTCGCTGGTCAAGCAGCACTTCCCGCAATCCATCGGCTTGATGACCGGCGTCTACACCACCGCGCTCGCGATCGGGGTTACCTCCGCGTCGGCGCTGACAGTCCCAGCTGCCAGCCTCACTGGCTCGTGGCGCGGCGGGCTGGCGGTCTGGGCGGCCACCGCGCTTGTCGCGACGGTCCCCTGGCTTGGGCTGCTGCGTCACGACGTCAGGCCAGACGTTGCACATCACACAGCCATCGCGACGTCCGCCCTCGCCCGGACACCGCTCGCCTGGGCCCTCGCTGCCTTCTTCGGGCTGCAGTCGTTGCAGGCGTACGCCGCGTTCGGCTGGCTGCCGCAGGTCTACCGCGACGCCGGCTTCTCCGCATCTACCGCTGGCGTACTGCTCGGCGTCGTGGCAGCCACCGGCATACCGGTCTCGTTCGTGCTTCCGCGGCTGGCGGCGAAGCTGACCAGTCAGGCCCCGCTCGTCGTCGGGCTCAGTACGTCGTACCTGGTCGGCTATGCGGGGCTCCTGCTGTGGCCCGTGCAAGGCGCGTGGCTGGAGGCCCTTGCTCTTGGCCTGGGTCAGGGGCTGTTTCCGCTGATCCTGACGCTCATCAGCCTGCGCGCACGCACTAGCGAAGGCACGGCGGCGTTGTCGGGCTTTACGCAGAGCGTCGGCTACCTGATCGCCGCGGTCGGGCCGCTGCTCACGGGCACGCTTTACGGCGCCACCGGCGGTTGGACCGTCCCGCTGGTGATGCTGTCCGCTCTGGTGGTGCTGCAGTGCGCTAGCGGCCTGTTGGTGTCGCGGCCCCGGTACGTCGAAGACGAGCTGCCCGGCGGAGCCGTTGCTCCTGCGCCGGTCGAGCGCGTCTAAGCGGCGGCCGTCGGCGCGCGCCAAGAACCGAGCCCTAGTGCCATCTGTGACACCAGCCCTCGGATCTTGTGCGGTTGGTGAGCGCCACCCAGGCGTACCGCTGCGAGGATGCGGGCATGACTTTGGATGAGCTGATCGCCGACAGCTGGTTTCCGTTCGCCGGTGACATCACCGTCAAGCCGCTCGAGCCGCCGGTGATCCCCGAGCCGGACCGAGCAGGAGTCGATCGGGAGACATGTTCGTCGTGTCGGCGCCCGGATACCGACGATGTCTGGAGCGACGACAACTGGCGGTTGGTGGCCCCCACGCCGAGCCAGCTGCGCGGCACTGTTCTGCTGGAGACACGGGCACACTACGACTCGTTCGCTGACTTCCCTGACGACTTGCTGGCTGAGCTAGGGCCGCACATCGCCAGAGTCGAGCGGGCCGTTCTCGGGTTGGGCGACATCGCCCGGGTCCATGTGTGCCGTTGGGGCGATGGTGGCGCGCACTTCCATCTGTGGTTCCTGCCCCGTCCCCTCGGCATGCTGCAGCTGCGTGGCTCGATGCTGCCGATGTGGATGGACTTCATGCCCGACATCCCGCCCGAGGACGCCGGCTCGACCCTGCGCGAGATTGGCGCCGCGCTCGCCGTCGAAGGGGGCACCGCCCACGGCTGACCGGCTGGCTTGGTCAGACGACGGTGAGCGGGAGAAGCTGCTTGCCGGTAGGGCCGATCTGAATGTCGGTGCCCAGCTCGGGGCAGACTCCACAGTCGTAACAAGCGCTCCAGCGGCAGTCGTCGACCTCGACTTCGTTTACCGCGTCCTGCCAGTCCTGCCATAGCCACTCGCGGTCCAGACCGGAGTCGAGGTGATCCCAGGGCAGCACCTCGTCGTACGGGCGCTCGCGAACGGTGTACCAGTCGAGGTCGACGGGGGTGTCCGCCAACACGCGGTCGGCCGCGGTGGCCCAGCGCTCGTACAAGAAGTGCTCGCTCCATCCGTCGAAGCGGCCACCGTCGCGCCAGACCTCCTCGATCACGGCGCCGACCCGTCGGTCGCCGCGCGAGAGCAGTCCCTCGATGACCCCCGGCTTGCCATCGTGGTACCGGAACCCGATCGCCCGCCCGTAATTCTTGTCACCGCGGAGGGTGTCGCGCAGCTTCTGCAACCGAGCGTCGGTGGTCTCGGCGTCGAGCTGCGCGGCCCACTGGAACGGCGTGTGCGGCTTCGGCACGAAACCGCCGATCGAGACCGTGCACCGGATGTCACGACGCCCGGACACCTCACGGCCGGTCGCGATCACGCGCTTCGCCAGGTCGGCGATCGCCAGCACGTCCTCGTCGGTCTCCGTCGGCAGGCCGCACATGAAGTAGAGCTTTACCTGCCGCCACCCCGACGAGTACGCCGCCGCGACGGTGCGGATGAGGTCGTCTTCCGACACCATCTTGTTGATCAGCTTGCGAATCCGCTCCGAGCCGCCCTCGGGTGCGAAGGTGAGGCCGGAGCGGCGTCCGTTGCGGGAGAACTCGTTCGCCAGCGTGATGTTGAACGCGTCGACCCGGGTGGACGGCAAGGATAAGGAGACGTTCGTGCCGTCGTACCGGTCCGCGAGGCCCGTGGCGATGTCGGCAATCTCGGAGTGGTCGGCCGACGACAACGACAGCAGGCCCACTTCATCAAAGCCCGACTCCCGGACTCCTTTGTCCACCATCTCCGCGATCGTGGTGATCGACCGTTCCCGCACAGGTCGGGTGATCATCCCGGCCTGGCAGAACCGGCAGCCACGGGTGCAACCGCGGAAAATCTCCACCGAGTACCGCTCGTGCACCGTCTCGGCAAGCGGCACCAGCGGCTTTTTGGGGTACGGCCATGCGTCGAGGTCCATCAGCGTGTGCTTCTGCACGCGGTCGGGAACGCCCGCGCGCAGCGTCACGACCTGCTTGATCTGGCCGTCAGGCAGGTAGTCGACGGCGTAGAACTTCGGCACGTACACCGCTCCGGACATCGCCAGGCGGAGCAGCACCTCGTCGCGCCCGCCTGGGCGGCCCTCCGCCTTCCACTCCCGCACGACGTCGCTTAGCGCGAGCACCACCTCTTCGCCGTCGCCGAGGACGGCTGCGTCGATGAAGTCGGCGATCGGCTCGGGGTTGAACGCCGCGTGCCCACCCCCGATCACCAGCGGTACGTCGTCGCCCCGGTCGGCCGCATGCAACGGAATACCGGCCAGGTCCAGTGCGGTCAGCAGGTTGGTGTAGCCGAGCTCGGTCGAGAACGACACCCCCAGCAGGTCGAACGCCTTCACCGGCCGGTGGGCGTCGACAGTGAATTGCGGGATGCCGTTCGCCCGCATCAGCCGCTCCATATCCGAAAGGACGGAGTAGGTGCGCTCGGCGAGGATCCAGTCGACCTCGTTGAGGATCTCGTACAGGATCTGCACGCCCTGGTTGGGCAAACCGACCTCGTAGGCGTCGGGGTACATCAGCGCCCAGCGGACCGCCGCGGAGTCCCAGTCCTTGACGGTGGAGTTCAGCTCACCGCCGACGTACTGGATCGGCTTCTGCACCGTGGGCAGCAGCGGCTCCAGTCGCGGGAACAGCGACACAACTGGCATGACGGCCCAGGGTACGTCGACTCCGCCGTACGGCTCAAAGCACCACTCGCTCGGAAGAGTCGTCAGATGCTGCGCGAGCTATCGGGCGCGCAGATTCTGACCGGTCGATGAGATGCGTCAGAAGCGGCGGGAGCGGGTGATACGCCCGCGCAGGACAACGCCAAGTCCCAGCGAGCGCTCGGTGCGCATATGGATGTTGAGCAGCAACCCGATGGCCATGAGTGAGGCGAACATCGACGTACCGCCGTACGACACAAGCGGCAGAGGTACGCCGGTGACGGGCATGATGCCGAGGCACATCCCGATGTTCTGGAAGGCCTGAAAGCCGAACCAGCACACGATCCCCGCGCCGGCGAGCCGGCCGAACGCATCGTCGGCGCGCATCGCGATCCGAGTCGCCCGCCACAGCAGCGCCAGGAACAGCACGATGAGAGCCCCGGCGCCGACCAGGCCGAGCTCCTCCCCCGCGACCGTGAACACGAAGTCGGTGTGCTGCTCCGGGACGAAGCCGGACTGTGTCTGCGACCCGTGAAACAGCCCTTGGCCGAACAAGCCGCCGTTGCCGATGGCGATGCGGGCCTGCGTGGTGTTGTAGCCGGCACCACGGGGGTCGAGTGCGGGGTTCGTGAACGCCTCGAAGCGCAGTAACTGGTATCCCTGCAACAGGCCAAGCTGCAACGCTGCGACTGCTCCGACAAGCGCCGCGACCACGAGCCCGATCAGCCACCGCTTCGGCGCACCGGCTATGGCGAGAAGGCCGTAGACCGTGGCGCTCAGGACGAGCAGGGTTCCGAGGTCGGGCTGAGCGAGGATCAGCGCCGCCGGCACCGCCGTGATGACCAACGCTGCCACCACGTCGATCGAGCGCAAGTGGCTCGCTGTGCGCCGCGCCTCCGCGCGCTCCGCGAGCAGAAGCGCGAGCCCCGCCACCACACCGAGCTTGGCGAACTCCGACGGCTGGATCGACATCCCGCCGATGAGAATCCACGACCGGGAGCCGTTGATCACCGCACCGAGCGGTGAGAGCACCAGACCCAGCCCGACGACTCCGCCGAGATACACCACGGGCGCCCAGATGCGCACCCACCGGTGATCCGTCGCGGCGACGAGTACAGCCAGCACTGCGCCGATCGCGATGTTCGTGAGGTGCTTGACGAGGTACAGCGTGCTGTCGCCAGCGGTCAAGGCCGGATTGTTCGCGGTGGCCGACCACACCAGCAGTGACCCCAGCGCCAGCAGGGCCAGCGTCGACCCGGCCACCACCCAGTCCAGCCGCTGCCAGGTCGCGCGCGTGTCGGTGGCGTGAATGCGCCGCGAGACGCGAGTGGTCGCGATCGTGGAGGTGGTCATCCCCCATGCCTTCCGGTACGTCGAGTCGGTGGCGCAATCTGGCCGTTCGGCTCGAAGACGGGCAGGCGATCAGGAGGCTGAGCATTTGGTTGGGCAGCGTCCTTGACGTTCACGTTCATCCCGTGGATGCCGTACAGCGTCTCCCAGATCTTGCGGACCGCTTCTCCTGACGTGCCGGATCCGGTGCCGCCCTGGGCGATCTGCATGACGACGACGTACTGCTTGTCGTAGCTCGCTACCCACGACGTGGTCTGCTTGCCGTAGACCTCAGCGGTTCCCGTCTTGGACCGCAGCTTCACCTGGTCGAGCGGAAAGCCACCCATCTTCCACGCCATGGTGCCGACCTTCGCCGTACCGAGCAGGGCCTGGTCGATGTAGTGCAGGATGCGGTGCGGAATCGGCACGTGTCCGGCCACCTTGCGGGGTATGCGCTTCACGACGTGACCGTTGGCGTCGACGATGGCCTTGGCCACCCGCGGCTCCCACAGAGTGCCGCCGTTGGAGATGGCGCCGTACGCGGTCGCCAGCTGCAGTGGGGTGACGACCGTGTCGCCCTGACCGATGGCGAAGTTGACTGCGTCACCGGCTTGGTAGCTCCAACCGTCGGCGCAGAACTCGCGGGCGAAGACGTGCAGGTAGTCGTTGCCCGGCTGCTTGCCGATTCGGCAGTAGTAGTCCTTGTTGGCCTTCCAGTAAGCGAGCTTCCACTTGCGGTCGGCGATCCGCCCCTGCACCTCCCCCGGCAGGTCAATGCCGGTCCTCGAGCCGAAGCCGAAGCGTTTGGCGTTCTCGACCAGCGGGTCGCGGATGTTCACGTTGTGCGGATTGCCACCCTCTTTCAGCCACATCGCATAGCCGACCCGGTAGAAGAACGTGTCGCAGGAGTACTCCAGCGCCTGCGCAAACGTCAGCGGGCCGAGTGACGCGGACTCATAGTTGTGGAACACCCGGCCACCGACGGTCAACGACGACGAGCAGTCGAGCATGTCCTTGGTGGAGTAGCCGTGCGTGAGCGCCCCAGCCGTGGTGAACGGCTTGAAGGTCGACCCCGGCGCGAACTGGCCTTGCATCGCCCGGTTGAGCAGCGGCGTGTTCGATGACGGGCTGTACAGCTTGCTGAGGTCGCGTTGGCTGATGCCACCCACCCAGACGTCCGGCTTGTACGTCGGATAGCTGGCCATCGCAATGACCCGGCCGTTCTTGGGGTCGAGGACGACGACCGAGCCGGAGTCTGCGACGTAGTTGCGGCCGGTGACGGGATCGACTGTGCGGCGAGCGCGCATGATCGACACCTTCAGCTGATGCTCCGCCACGGCCTGGACCTTGGCGTCGATGCTGGTCACCAACGTCTCACCGGGCTTGGGCCGCATGTCGGCGCCGGCGCCGATGACCCGCCCCATCGAGTCGACTTTGACCCTTCGCACCCCGGAGACACCGCGCAGGTACTTGTCGTATTTCGACTCCAGCCCCGACCGGCCGACCACCGACAGCGGACTCAGTGAGTGGTCTCCGCGGACCTGAGCAGCCTTCAACTCTTGGGACGTGATCGGTGAGATGTAGCCCAGCATGTGCGCGGCGTTGACACCGTACGGCGACGGGTAGGCGCGGACCTTGCGCGCCTCCGCCGTGATGCCGGGGAACTCCTCCGAGCGCTCGAGAATGGATGCGGCGAGCAGCTGGCTGATGTCTTCTGCGACTGGCACCGGCTCGTAGGGCGACCCGTTCCAGCACACCGGAGGCGCGGCGGCCCCCGGCTCGCCGCACGTCTTGGTGCGTCGCTCAACCTGCCGCAGCGGCCGGTTGAGCGTGTTGGCCAGCCGGGCGAGCACCGTGTGTCGCTTGTGCGGGCTGAACTTGTCGAGAACGGCACGGTCAACGGTCACCACCCAGGAGGTTCGGTTGGCCACCAACGGGCGACCCATGTCGTCGACGATCAGACCACGAGGCGCCGACACTTCCACCGTGCGCACCGCGTTGCTCTTGGCCGCGGCCTGATACGTGTCACCTCCGACGACCTGCAGGTACCAGAGCCGGGCAAGCAGCGTCGCGAACAGCGACACAACCAGCACCTGCACCACCACCAGGCGCACCTGCGAGCGGGCCGTCAGCACGGCGGGATCACCAGCGTTCGATCGGCTCAAGGCGGCGGAAGAGCAGCACGACGAGGGGTACGACGAGCGGCGTGATCACGACGTCGTACACCACGGTCAGGGGCACGACCCGGAAGGCGGCCCCCACTGTGACGCCAGGGTCGCCCAGCACCAATCCAGTGAGGGCATACACCGAAGTGCCGATGAACGCGCCTGCCGCGACCATAACGAACGTGTTGACGATGGAGATGTCGCCTTCCGGCCGAGCCAGACCGATGAGGTAACCGACGATGACGAAGGCGAGTGCCCATCGTCCTGCGGTGGCGTCAGCCGGTGGGGCAAGGTCGAGCACCAGGCCGGCGGCGAATCCGACCAGGGCGGCGTAGTCAGGCCCGCGCACCAGCGCGGCTGCCACGACCACGAGCAGTACGAGGTCCGGAACTACTCCCCCGATCGACAGGCTCGAGAAGATACTCACCTGCAACGTCACGGTCACCACGACGAGCACCGCTACCGCCAATGCGCGGAGCGCGGTGATCACCGGCCGCTTCCCTTCGGCTTGGCTCCGCTGACCGTCGGTGGGGCCGCGCCTCCCGTCGGTCGAGCCGACCTGGCGGTAGGTCGAGCTTGTCGAGACCCGGACATCGCGTTATTGGCAGTGGAACTCGGCTTGTGGCTCGTCGAGCTGGTGACAATGCCGACGACGTCCAGGGAGGAGAAGTCGGCGTACGGGCGCACCTCAGCCGTCTGAGTGAGCTCGGCCGGCGAGGAGTGCACACTGACGACCGACCCGACGGGAATGCCGGGCAGGTAGGGCGCTCCTCCGTGCGAGCCCCACGTGACGACCACGTCGCCAGGGCGAGGCGAGACTGTGTGGTCGACGAGGCTCAGCTTGAGCCCGCCGCTGCCGCTGAGGTCGCCCTCGCCGCTGAGTAAGCCCAGCTCCATCGAACGGGTCAGCCGTCCGCCGACCACTGACTTTCCGTCGACGATCAGCAAAACGGTGGCCGTCTTGGCAGTGGCGCTGACGATGCGGCCGACCAGGCCGTCAGCGTTGACGACGGTCTGATTGGGCCGCACGCCATCGTTGGTGCCGGCGTCAACGGTGACGGCTCGAGTGAACGCCTGAGCCGGACCGATGGCCACAACCTGGGCCCGAGCGATCGAGTAACCGGTGCGGCTGGCGAAGACGCCGATCCGTTGCAGTTCGGCGGATCGGTGGCGATTCGCCCGGCCGGCCCGCAGCCGCTGCTTGAGGGCCGCATTGGTGGCCTCCAGCTGAGCCTCGTGCCGACGCAAGTCGCGGACGTCACCGAAGTACCGCGGAATGGCTTCGATCGGGCGAGCAAGCGACGCGGCCGCAGTTTCGACCGGGCCGAGCACCGCGCTGGTGGCCGTACGAAGTGGGTCGACGGGTGAACCAGCGGTGTCGCGGCGGGCGTCAAGAGTGATGATCGTCAGGCTGGCAAGCACCAGAAAGCCCAGCAGGACGCGGGACACCCGCGGATCGGTCGGCTGCATCAGCGCCGAGGTTCTGAGACGAGGACCTGCTGCAGCGCCTCGAACTCCTCGACGCACTTGCCGGCGCCGAACGCCACTGAGTGCAGCGGCGACTCGGCGACATGCACCGGCATACCGGTCTCATGTCGCAGCCGCTCGTCAAGACCTCGCAGCAGTGCACCTCCGCCGGTGAGGACGACGCCTCGGTCCATGATGTCGCCGGCTAGCTCAGGCGGTGTCTTGTCGAGCGTCGTGCGAACTGAGTCGATGATCGAGTGCAGCGGCTCTTCGAGGGCCTGGCGAACCTCCGCCGACGACACGACGACGTTGCGCGGCAGGCCGCTCACCATGTCGCGGCCGCGGATCTCGGCCTCAGGCTCATCAGGCAGCGGAAAGGCCGACCCGAGCGCCATCTTGACCTCTTCGGCGGTGCGCTCCCCGAGCATCAGGGAGTACTCCTTCTTCATCCACGTGATGATCGCCACGTCGAGGTCGTCCCCGGCCGTGCGGATGGACTGGCTGGTCACGATGCCGCCGAGGCTGATGACGGCGACCTCCGTGGTACCGCCCCCGATGTCGACGACCATGTTTCCGGTGGCCTCATGCACCGGGAGTGCGGCGCCGATAGCCGCCGCCATGGGCTCCTCGATGATGTAGACCCGGCGCGCGCCGGCCTGGTATCCGGCTTCCTTCACTGCTCGCTGCTCGACTGCAGTGATGCCAGAGGGAACACAGATCACGAGCCGAGGCTTGGCGAAGTACTGCCGGCGATGCACGCGGCGGATGAAGAACCGCAACATCTGCTCGGTGGCTTCGAAGTCGGCGATCACCCCGTCCTTCAAGGGGCGGATGGCAGTGATGTTGTCCGGCGTACGGCCGATCATGCGCTTGGCTTCGGTGCCGACGGCCAGGATCTCCCGGGTCTGCGCGTTCATTGCGACAACCGACGGCTCGTTGAGCATGACGCCGCGACCGCGCACGTAGACCAGCGTGTTCGCCGTGCCAAGGTCGACCGCCATGTCACGGCCGATGAAGCTGCCCGCCATTGGATTGCCCAGTCCCTTTCGCGCCCGCCGACTGGCGCGAAATCAGACTAAGTTGGCGAGTTGCTCAGACCCCGGCGACACTTCGGCGTGCCGGCCCCGGTTTTGGCTGAGACCAGCCTGGCGGCTCGATCCCGGCCCGGACTTCGGTCGGGACTTCGGTCGCCCACAAGCCACTGCTCGGTCCGGAGCCGGCCGGAGACCTGGCCGGCCGAAGACCGACCCGGGCTAGTCCGCCAGGTCGGGATACCAGAGGCCAATCTCGCGTTGAGCAGAGGCCGCCGAGTCGGAGCCGTGCACGAGGTTTTCGCGGTTGGAGAGGCTCAAGTCGCCACGGATGGTGCCCGGCGCGGCGGTCTTTCCATCAGTCGCGCCGTTCAGTGTGCGGACGACTTCAACCGCCCCGTCACCTTCGAGCACGGCTGCGATGAGAGGACCGCTAGTGATGAAGTCGCGCAGCACCGGATAGAAGTCGCGGTCGACATGTTCGGCGTAGTGCTGATCCGCGAGGTCGCTTGAGATGGTGCGCTGCTCCAAGGCCAAGAAGCGCAATCCCTTCGCATCGAAGCGCGAGAGCACCTGGCCGACCAGCCCACGGCGTACGGCATCGGGCTTGATCAAAACCAGCGTGCGTTCGATCACCCGGGGAGCCTAGCGGCCTGCTGCTGCTCGATCTTCCTGCCGAGGACGTATGCCGCCGTCCAGAGCGCCCCGAAGATGAGGCCGAGAGCAAACATCACGGGCACGAGAAAGCCCACGCCGATGGCGGCGACCTGCAGCCCGAAGCCGGCGACGTATGCCGCCTCGAACCTGAGCAACGCTGCTGTCAGTAGCGCCGCGGCGGCTAAGCCGAGCCCAATCGCGAGGCCGACGCCTCTCGATACCGACTCGACCATGATCAGAACCGGCGTCATGAGCCCCAGCACAACGCACTCGAATCCGAGCACGGCGGCGCACATGGTTCTCCGGGGCGACCGCATCAACGTCCCGCCCCACGAGGCAAGGAGCGCATCAGCGGCTGCCACCAAGAAGGCCGCGAGCCTCACCCGCGGTGATCACCGAGCCAGTGATTAGCACCCCGCCGCCGCCGCCCAGGCCAAAGGAGTCAGGGTCCGCAGTCTCGGCCAGCGTGACCGCCCGGTCGATAGCGTCGTCGAGCCGCGGCACGACCTCAACGCGATCCGCCCCGAACACCCTCTCCGCCACAGCGCCCAGTTGGGCCGCGGGCAGAGCACGTGCCGTCGAGTTCTGGCTGCACACCACCGTCGCGAGCACCGACTCGAAGGCGGCCAACAGTCCCTCGACGTCCTTGTCGGCCATCACGCCCAGCACCCCAATGAGCGGCGACAGCGCGAACGCTTCCTCCACAGCCTCAGCAGCTGCAGCGGCTCCGTGCGGATTGTGCGCGGCATCCAGCAGCACCGTCGGCGACCGGCGCACGACTTCTAGCCGGGCCGGTGAGGTGACGGACGAGAACGCCAACTGCACCAGCTGCGGATCGAGCCCGTCGGCCAGACCCCTGCCTCCCGCGAATGCCTCGACCGCGGCGAGTGCACAGGCGGCGTTGTGTGCCTGGTACGGGCCGTGCAGCGGCACGAAAATCTCGTCGTACGTCGCCCCGAGGCCGCGCATGGTCACGAGTTGGCCGCCGAGCCCGGGCGCCCGCGCCATAACCCCGAACTCGAGCCCCTCGCGCGCCACCGTCGCGCCGACTTCGGCCGCACGACCGAGCAGCACCTCGGCGGCTTCCAACGGCTGCTGAGCAAGTACGGCGAAGCTGCCGGGCTTGATGATCCCCGCCTTCTCCACCGCGATGTCACCTGGGGTGTCACCGAGGTAGCGCTCGTGGTCGACGCCGATGGGTGTCACGACGGCCACCGAGGCGTCGGCGACATTGGTCGCGTCCCACGACCCGCCCATTCCGACCTCGACCACGGCGGCGTCGACCGGTGCGTCAGCGAAGGCTGCGTACCCCATCGCGGTCAGGAACTCGAAGAAGCTGACCGGATGCTCCGACTGTCCGTCGACGAGGACGGCGTACGGCGCCACCTCGTCGTACACCTCGACAAAGCGTTCCGGACTCAGTTCCTCGCCATCGACGCTGACTCGCTCGGTTATGCGCTCCAAGTGCGGGCTTGTGAACCGGCCCGTGCGCAGGTCGAGAGTCCGCAGCAGCGCGTCGACCATCCGCGCTGTCGAGGTCTTGCCGTTGGTGCCGGTCAGATGAACGACTGGGTAGGCCCGCTGCGGCTGCCCCATGAGGTCGCACAGGGCAGCGATGCGATCAAGCGACGGTTCGAGACGGTGCTCGGGCCAGCGGGCGAGGAGTTCGCGCTCCACCTGCCGGTAGCGGTCGCCTGCGTTGAGGGCTGCGCCACCGGTTCGAACGCCCGCCTGCTCAGCCATCGGTCGCAGTCTAGAGCCGGGCGTCTGCCGTTCCCCGCGCGTGAGCCGCTGTCTTGGCGGCAAGCACGGACCTGCATGCCCAGGGCGAGCGATTTCCGGTCGTGCAGCCCAGCGGCGTGACCGTAGGCTTGGCGGCTATGACCGAGACCCTTCCGCGCCCAGCCTCTGGTACGTCGACCGCAAACCCTGGCGCGGTCGTCGTACCGGAGCGTCCGGCGCTGGAGGGCCTGGAGGAGAAGTGGAGCACGCGGTGGGAGGACGAGGGCACCTACCACTTCGATCGCACCAAGACACGCGAGCAGGTCTACGCGATCGACACCCCGCCGCCGACGGTGTCGGGCTCGCTGCACGTCGGGCACGTGTTCTCCTACACGCACACCGACGCCATCGCGCGCTTCCAGCGGATGCGCGGCAAAGAGGTCTTCTACTCCATGGGGTGGGACGACAACGGGTTGCCGACGGAGCGGCGGGTGCAGAACTACTTCGGGGTCAGATGCGACCCGTCGATCCCCTACGACCGCGATTTCACAACTCCCGACAAGCCCGACCCGAAGCGGCCCGCGGCCGTGTCGCGCGGCAACTTCATCGAGCTCTGCGACCGGCTCACCCAGGAGGACGAGAAGGTCTACGAGAGCCTTTGGCGCACTCTCGGCCTCTCGGTCGACTGGTCGCGGCTTTACACGACAATCAGCGACACGTCGCGTGCGGTGGCGCAGCGCGGCTTCCTCCGGAATCTCGCCCGCGGCGAGGCCTACCAGACCGAGGCGCCCACCGTCTGGGACGTGACCTTTCACACGGCGGTCGCACAGGCGGAGATCGAAGCGCGGGAATACCCCGGCCACTTTCACCGCATCGCGTTCCACGGACCAGATGCTCCGGTGTACGTCGAAACGACCCGGCCGGAGCTCATCAGCGCTTGCGTCGCTCTCATCGCACATCCCGACGACGATCGCTACCAGCCGTTGTTCGGTACGGCGGTCCGCTCCCCTCTGTTCGATGTCGACGTCCCGGTGCTTGCCCATCCCGCGGCGGAGCGGGACAAGGGCACGGGCATCGCGATGTGCTGCACGTTCGGCGACCTCGTCGACGTCTCATGGTGGCGCGAGCTGCAGCTTCCGGTGCGCGTCATCATCGGGCGGGACGGCCGAATCCTGCGCGAAACGCCCAACTGGCTGACCACGCACGCCGGGCGGTCGGCGTACGAGCAACTGGCCGGCAAGACGACACACAGTGCGCGTGAGGCGAGCGTCGTCCTGCTAGCGGAGTCCGGCGAGCTTGACGGAGAGCCCAAGCCCACCTCGCGCATGGCCAACTTCTACGAGAACGGCGACCGGCCACTGGAAATCGTCGCCAGCCGCCAGTGGTACATCCGCAACGGGGGACGAGACGAGGACCTTCGCCAAGCGCTGCTCGAGCGTGGCAGGGAGATCGTCTGGGTGCCGCCGTTCATGGAGCACCGCTACGCCAACTGGGTGTCGGGGCTGAACAGCGACTGGCTGATCTCACGTCAGCGGTTCTTCGGTGTTCCGATTCCCGTGTGGTATCCACTCGACAGAGCCGGCGAGCCGAGGCACAACTCACCGCTGGTGCCGTCGGAGGACGAGCTGCCCGTCGACCCCGCGGTGGAGGTACCTAGTGGGTACGACGAGGCGCAGCGCGATGTTTCCGGCGGCTTCACCGCTGACCCGGACATCATGGACACCTGGGCGACGTCGTCGTTGACGCCGCACATCGCCGGGGGGTGGGAGTCCGACCCCGACTTGTTCGACCGCGTGTTCCCGATGGACCTCAACACGCATGCGCACGAGATCATCCGCACCTGGCTGTTCTCCCGGGTGGTCCGGGCGCACCTGGAAAACAACACGCTGCCGTGGAGCCACTGCCTCATCTCCGGCTTCGTCGTCGACCCGGACCGCAAGAAGATGAGCAAGTCCAAGGGCAATGCGGTGGTGCCGAGCGACGTACTGGCTCGCTATGGCTCCGACGCCGTCCGTTGGCGGGCGGCGATGTCGCGGCCCGGCATGGACTCCCCCTTCGACGAGGGCCAGATGAAGGTCGGGCGCAGGCTGGCGATGAAGATGCTCAACGCGTCGAAGTTCGTTCTGGGTCTCGGAGCCACGGAATGTGACCCCGGAGCGATTGACGATCCGCTGGACCGCGCTCTCATCCAGCAGCTGCGCGAAACCGTGCGAATCGCGACCGACGCCTTCGTGGCGTACGACTACACCACTGCGCTGGAGATGACGGAGCGATCCTTCTGGACGTTCTGCGACGACTACCTCGAGCTCGTCAAGGAGCGGGCATACGGCGCTCGCGGAACCCGCGCGGCCGCGTCGGCTCACGCCACCCTGGCAACGGCTTTGTCGGTGCAGCTGCGGATGCTGGCGCCGATTCTCCCGTATGTGACCGAGGAGGTGTGGTCGTGGTGGCAGGACGGCTCCATCCACCGCGCGCCCTGGCCAACGCCGGAGGCCGACCTCGCTGTGGCCGACGGTGACCCCGCCTTGCTCGATGCGGTCGGGGCCGCTCTCGCGGGCATCCGGGGCACCAAGTCGGCGGCCAAGGCGTCCATGCGCACCGAGGTGTCCTCGGTGACGGTCAGCGGTCCCGCGGCCTCGCTCTCATCGATAGAACATGCGCTCGGCGACCTCAAGGCCGCCGGCCGTGTCACGGGTGAAGTCGTGTTCCAACCTTCGCAAGCTCCCGACATCACAGTCGACGCCCAGCTCGCTCTCTGACGCCGCTGATCGAGCCTGTTGAGAACGCCAGCTCAACTCTCGACAGCCTCGGACCTGCAAACTCTCGACGGCTCACTGCCGAAGCGACCTGGCTCGGCGTACCCCGTAGGCTCGACGGGTGACCCGGATAGCCGCAGTGCACGGTGCGCTTCCGCCGCACCAGTACTCGCAGGCGGAGATCACTGAACGTTTCGCCGACATGTGCCTGGCCCCGCACGACCGGCGGGCTCTGTTGAGACGGCTGCACTCCAGCGCGGCCGTGACGACTCGGCATTTGGCGCTGCCGCTTGAGCAATACGCTGACCTGACGGATTTCGGCGCCGCTAACGACGCGTTTCTCGAGAAGGCGGTCGAGCTGGGCGCACAGACGCTGCTCGGGGCCCTCGACGAGGCCAGCCTGGAACCATCGGACGTCGACGTGGTGATGTCCACGACGGTCACCGGCATCGCCGTACCTTCGATCGAGGCCCGTATCGCCTCGGTCGTCGGGCTACGTCCCGACGTCAAGCGCATCCCACTCTTCGGGCTTGGCTGCTTGGCCGGTGCCGCCGGGATTGCGCGCCTGCACGACCTGTTGCTCGGCTCACCGGATGCCGTGGGTGTCCTGATCGCCGTCGAGTTGTGCTCGCTGACGCTGCAGCGCAGTGATCCGTCGACCGCCAACCTCGTGGCCAGTGGCCTGTTCGGTGATGGCGCTGCCGCTGTCGTCATGGTGGGCGACAATTGCACCAGCGACGGACCCGACGTCGTCGACAGTCGCGCCCACCTCTACCCCGACACCCCGCGAGCGATGGGCTGGGACATTGGCTCCAGCGGCCTGAAGATCGTGCTGGGCGCGGAGGTGCCTGACCTGGTCAGTATGCACCTGGCCGACGACGTCAAGGGCCTCCTCTCCGATCACGGTCTGGACATCTCCGACGTCACCGGATGGGTCGCTCATCCTGGCGGCCCCAAGGTTCTGCAGGCAGTGGAGAGCTCGCTCGGTCTCTCTCGCTACGCACTGGCGGTCACGTGGAGCTCGCTGGAAAACATCGGCAACCTGTCGTCGGTGTCCGTTCTTCACGTGCTGCGCGACACTCTGGCGGAGCGCCGTCCCGCCGCCGGAACGCCAGGGGTGCTCTTCGCCATGGGTCCCGGCTTCTGCGCCGAACTCGTCCTGCTGAGGTGGTGACAGAAGCCGGTGTGGTGGTACGCCGCCCTGGTCGCTGCGGTCGGGCTCGAACGCTGCGCTGAGCTTGTCGTCTCCAAGCGGAACGCCGCCTGGAGCTTCGCCCGCGGCGGCCGCGAGTTCGGTGTCGGCCACTTTCCGGTGATGGTCGCGATTCACACCGGGCTGCTCGTCGGATGTGTCGTCGAAGTGTTCGCCGCCGACCGACCGTTCGTAACCTGGCTCGGGTGGCCAGCCCTGGGGGTTGTCGCGGCCGCGCAGGCGCTTCGGTGGTGGTGCATCACGACACTCGGCAGACAGTGGAACACCCGGGTGATCGTCGTACCGGGACTTCCGCTGGTGTCCTCTGGCCCCTATCGGTGGCTGAACCATCCCAACTACGTCGCCGTGGTGGCGGAGGGTGTCGCACTGCCGCTCGTGCACAGCGCATGGGTGACGGCCGTGCTGTTCACGGTGTTCAACGCCGTCGTACTCACGGTGCGATTGCACGTGGAGAATTCAGCTCTGCAGACCGCCGAGGCACCCGCCGCTACCTCCGGCCGTGCGCCTAGTGCGTGACCTGCTTGTGGTCGGCGGTGGCCCCGTCGGTCTCGCCACCGCGCTGTACGCCGACCGCGCTGGGCTCAGCGTCAGCGTGGTTGAGCCACGCACTGGCCCCATCGACAAGGCCTGTGGCGAGGGTCTGATGCCGGGAGCCGTGTCCGCGTTGAGCGACCTCGGGATCCCCGTGACTGGGCACCCTCTTCGCGGCATCCGTTACACCAACGGTCGCCAGAGCGCCGAGGCGTTCTTTCGTGGCGAGGGGTTCGGCGTCCGGCGCACGGCTCTCCACCAAGCGCTGCGGTCCGGCGTGGACGACGCCGACATCCCGGTGCTGGCGCGGGCCGCCGATCGAGTCGAACAGGACCAGGAGGGCGTCGCCGCTGCTGGCTTGCGCGCTCGCTACCTCGCGGTGGCTGACGGTCTGCACTCACCGGTGCGGCGCCAGCTCGGGATCGGAGCTGCCGCACCAGCAAGAGCGCCCCGGTACGGTCTGCGGCAGCACTACGCGATGACCCCTTGGACAGACCTGGTGGAAGTGCACTGGGGTGACCGGTCGGAGGCGTACGTCACCCCGGTGGGGCGAGATCTTGTCGGCGTCGCCGTGCTGACTAGCGAGCGAGCGCCGTACGGCACCCAACTGAAGTCATTCCCCGAGCTGGTACGACGGCTGCCTCCGTCGGCAGTCACGTCCACCCGTGGAGCGGGTCCACTGCTGCAACGCACCTCCCGGCGGGTGTCCGGCCGCGTGCTGCTTGTCGGCGACGCCGCCGGATACGTCGACGCGCTGACAGGAGAGGGAATCTCCGTCGGGCTTGCGTCGGCCCGGGCGTTGGTCGGCTGCGTGCTTGCCGACGATCCTGCGTCGTACGAACAGAAGTGGCGAGCAGCCAGCCGGCGCTACCGCTGGATCACCTCCGCGCTGCTGCGAGCCCGAGGCAACCGGTACACCGCTCCACTGATCGTGCCGGCCGCCCAGCGGCTGCCACAAGTCTTCGCTGCCTGCGTCAACCAGCTGGCGAAGTAGCACCGCCGCTGGTCGAGCTTGTCCAGTTGAAAGCCGGCAGATCAGGCGGACTTGCGCTTCTTGGCAGGCGGTTCTTCGCGGGGTACCAGCGTGGGGTTGACGTTGTTGGAAACAACCTCGCCAGTGATGACAACCTTCGCGATGTCGGCGCGGGACGGTACGTCGTACATGACGTTGAGGAGGACCTCCTCGAGGATCGCGCGGAGCCCCCGGGCACCGGTGCCGCGCAGCATGGCCTGGTCGGCGATCGCGTCGATGGCGTCGTCACTGAACTCCAGATCGACGGAGTCCAGCTCGAAGAGCTTTTGGTACTGCTTGGTCAGAGCATTGCGCGGCTCCACGAGAATGCGCCGCAAGTCTGCCTCGCACAGCTGGTCGACGGTCGCGATGACCGGCAGCCGGCCGACGAACTCAGGAATAAGCCCGAACTTGAGCAGATCCTCCGGCCGTACCTCAGAGTAAACGGTGTCGAGGTCCGCGTCGGTTTTGGAGGGGAGCTCCGCGGTGAAGCCCAGCGTCTTCTTGCCGGCGCGTTGCTCGATGATGTGCTCGAGCCCGGCGAAGGCTCCTCCGACGATGAACAAGATGTTGGTGGTGTCGATCTGGATGAACTCTTGGTGCGGATGCTTGCGGCCGCCTTGCGGCGGGACCGACGCTGTGGTGCCCTCGAGGATCTTCAGCAGCGCCTGCTGCACACCTTCGCCGGAGACATCTCGGGTGATCGAAGGGTTCTCGGACTTGCGGGCAACCTTGTCGACCTCGTCGATGTAGATGATTCCGGTCTCGGCCTTCTTGACGTCGTAGTCGGCGGCCTGGATGAGCTTGAGGAGGATGTTCTCGACGTCCTCCCCCACGTAGCCGGCCTCAGTCAAGGCGGTGGCGTCGGCGATCGCGAACGGCACGTTGAGCATGCGGGCAAGTGTCTGCGCGAGGTAGGTCTTGCCGCAGCCGGTGGGGCCAATCAGCAAGATGTTGGACTTGGCCAGCTCGACAGGCTCCTCCTTGCCCTGCCCGCCAGCGACGACTGACTGAACCCGCTTGTAGTGGTTGTAGACGGCGACCGCAAGTGACTTCTTTGCGGCGTCTTGGCCGATGACGTAGCCGTTGAGGAACTCATAGATCTCGCGCGGCTTGGGGAGCTCTTCGAGCCCGAGGTCGCTGCCCTCGGAGAGCTCCTCTTCGATGATCTCGTTGCAAAGATCGATGCACTCGTCGCAGATGTAGACGCCTGGCCCGGCGATCAACTTCTTGACCTGCTTCTGGCTCTTGCCGCAAAACGAGCACTTGAGCAGATCTCCGCCGTCACCGATCCGTGCCACGTGCGGCGTCTCCTTTTCGTCCGGTCAGGCCGCCTCCAGAGCTCCGGCCTGTCGTTCCATGGTGACCGTACCTGCCGACACGGTCAACAACTGGCATCTGGTTGCTCAGGCGCTCGCCAGTGTCGCTTCGGCCGACTCGAGCACATGGTCAATCAGACCGTACTCGACGGCCTGCTCGGCGGTCAGAATCTTGTCTCGCTCGATGTCGCGGCTCACCTCTTCTACCGACTTCGCGGTGTGCTCGGAGATCATCTGCTCCAGTTGCGCACGCATCCGCAGAATCTCGTTTGCCTGGATTTCGATGTCGCTGGCCTGGCCATACGTGCCTTCGGTATAGGGCTGGTGAATGAGGATTCGGCTGTGCGGCAGTGCCAACCGCTTGCCCTTCGTGCCGGCTGCCAGGAGTACGGCGGCAGCAGACGCGGCCTGGCCCAGGCAGATCGTCTGGATGTCGGGCTTGAGGTAGCGCATCGTGTCGTAGATGGCCGTCAGGGCGGTGAACGAGCCGCCGGGTGAGTTGATGTAGATACTCACGTCGCGCTCGGCATCCATGGACTGCAGGCACAACAACTGCGCCATGACGGCGTTGGCGATGTCGTCGGAGATCGGCGTACCGAGGAAGATGATGCGGTCCTCGAAGAGCTTGGCGAACGGGTCGATGCGCCGGACGCCGTACGACGTGCGCTCCTCCCACTGCGGAATGTAGTAGTCATCTCGCGGGGCGGTCTGCTGATGAAGCGGCACAGGTGGCATGGGGTGTCCTCCGTGGACGCTGGATGTGAACGGTGAGACGGTCATGACAGGT
Organism: Propionibacteriales bacterium; assembly: GCA_038252945.1. GTDB lineage: Bacteria > Actinomycetota > Actinomycetes > Propionibacteriales > Nocardioidaceae > JAUJOE01. The sequence goes on from JBBSHN010000009.1 coordinate 31,326, forward strand.
CGCTCGCGGTCATCGCCTCGTCTCTGCCGACTTCAGCCTCACGGGCCACGACATTGTCGATAAAGCCGTACACCTTGGCTTGCTCGGCGGTGAACCACCGATCACGGTCTGCGTCGCGTTCGACTTGATCAAGGGCCTGCCCTGTGTGCTCACTGATGAGCTTGAACAGGATCTGCTTGATGTACAGCGACTGCTCGGCTTGGATCTTGATGTCGGACGCCGACCCGCCGAGGCCTCCAGTCGGCTGGTGCATCATGATGCGCGCGTGCGGGAGTGCGTACCGCTTGCCCTTGGCGCCCGCGCACAGCAGGAACTGGCCCATCGAGGCGGCGAGGCCCATACCTACGGTCGCCACGTCGTTGTCGATGAACTGCATGGTGTCGTAGATCGCCATGCCGGCGTCGACGGAGCCGCCGGGTGAGTTGATGTAGAGGAAGATGTCGCTGCTGGGGTCCTCGGCGTTGAGTAGAAGCATCTGCGCGCAGATCGCGTTCGCGTTCTCGTCCCGCACCTCGGATCCGAGGAAGATGATGCGTTCGCGCAGTAGCCGCTGGTAGATGTGGTCGTCAAGCCCGGCCGGCGCCGGGCCGGAGCCTTGCGCCGAGCGAATGAAGTCATTGCCAGTCACTCGACTGACAGTAGCGGGCACTACAGACGAAGCCACGGCTCCCCGGCACCTGTTCGCGCACAGCGCACCGCGTCCGCCTTCGAACAGCGGCTACAGCGTCGCAGCGGACTCGGTGGCACCTTCCGTGGCTGACTCGTCGTCCGCGGCCTCGGCGGCGTTGGCAGCGTTGGACTCCTCAGCGGCAGCATCGGCCCCATCGGTGGCACCGCCGGCGTCGCCGTCCTCCGCCGCGGCGTCCGAAGCAACCTCGTCGGAGTACGTGCCGTCGGGAAGCAGTCGCTTGAGCTCGACCGGATTGCCAGACTCGTCGACCACGGAGGCGGACTCGACCACCTCCGCGAGCGCTTTGCTGCGGCGTACCTCGGTAACGACTTCGCCGATATGGCCGTGCTCCATGATGTGCTGCACGTACTGCTCAGGCTGTACGCCGGCCTGCTGGGCGCGGCGGAGCAGCTGCTGGGTGAGGTCGTCTTGGCTGACCGAGATCGACTCCGCGTTGGCGATCTCGTCGAGCAGGAACTGGGCGGCCATCGCTTTGCGGACCCGCTCGTCGAGGTCGGCGGCGAACTCCTCTTCGCTCTGGCCCTCCGACTCGAGGTAGTCGGCCTCGGTGAGGCCGGCGTACGACAGCTGCTCCCCAAGTGAGTCGCGTCGCACCTTCAGCTCCTCCGCGACAGCGGAGTCCGGCAGCGGGATGTCGACGAGCGACACGAGCTTCTCGAGTACGGCGTCTCGCGCAGCACCCGCCTGCTCCATCCTGGCGCCTCTGGTGAGTCGGTCGAGCAGGTCGGCGCGCAGCTCCTCGATGGTGTCGAACTCCGACGCCTGCTGCGCGAAGTCGTCGTCGAGGTCGGGCAGCTCCTGCTCCTTGACGGCGGTCACGTTGACTGTGACGTCGAGCGGCTCCTCTTCGGAGTCACTTCCGGCAGCCGCGGAGAACGTCTTGTCCTCACCGGCCGCCATGCCCTCCAACGCCTCATCGAGACCCTCGAACAACGAACCCCGGCCGACCTGGTAGCTCACCCCGGTCGCTTGCGCCTCGTCGATCGGTTGGCCGTCCCTGGCGGCCGCCAGGTCGATGGTCACGAAGTCCCCGCGCGCGGCTGCCCGGTCGACGGGTGTCAGGCTCCCGAACCGCTCGCGCAGCGCCTCAAGCTGCTCGTCGACCTCGTCGTCTCCCACCGAGACGTCGTCGACCTGCACATCGACGGCTCTGTAGTCGGGCAGGTCGATCTGCGGCTTGACGTCGACTTCGGCGGTGAAGCTGAGGTCCGCGCCGTCTTGGAGCTCGTCGAGGTCGACCTCGGGCTGGCCAAGCGGCGTGAGGTCGTTCTCCAAGATGGCCTGCTCATACAGCTTGGGCAAGGCGTCGCTCACCGCCTCGTTGAGCACCAGGTCACGGCCGACCCTCTGGTCAATCACCATGGCGGGCACCTTGCCGCGGCGGAATCCCGGGACGTTGATCTGCTGGCCGATCCGCCGGTAGGCAGCATCGACGCTCGGCTTGAGCTCATCGAAGGGCACCTCGACGGTGAGCTTGACCCGGGTGGGGTTCACTGTCTCGACGGCGCTCTTCACTGCTGACTCCTGAGTGGGTAAGTGGCTCGGCGGCGGGGGCGCCTGATCCGACGACTCACCGCAACGTGTCGGGGCGACAGGACTCGAACCTGCGATCTCCTGCTCCCAAAGCAGGCGCGCTAGCCACTACGCTACGCCCCGCGGTCAGCGGCCGAGTCTAGACGGTTCATGGCATCTCAGTCGCATCGCCTCTTCGGCTGCGCCGTGCTCGCTTAGCCAGCTTGCGCACCTGCCGCGCGGCCGAGAGTTCGACGCAGGCGGACCTCGGGATGCGCCACTCCGTGGGACACCCAGTCGTTGACGGCACCGTCGGGGCGCCAACCGCGCGCGGCGTACCACTTCCGCGCTCGCTGGTTCGATGTGAGCACCCACAGCGCCGCCTCATCGAACCCGTCGCTGACCAGGTAAGCCAGCAGCGCGTCGTGGGCCGAGGAGCCGGCACCTCGGCCGGCCATGGTCGGATCTGTGTAGAGCGCGTAGAGCTCGCCCCAGGAAGCAGTGTCATCCTCGGCCATCCCTTCCGGGGGGCGGTACGGCCCGCCGACGCAGTAGCAGGCGACCGCACCGTCGAGGGTGGCGACGAAGACCACTGCGTCCCGGAGCGACTTTCCGGTGAGGGTGCCTTGCCACCGGTCGACGTACTCGGTGAGCTGCATGCTGTCCAGGCGTGCGTCCGTGACGAGTCCGGCGTACGCCGCTTTCCACGCGTCGATGTTGATCTGCGCCAGCCGCTCAGCGTCGCCCGTAGTGGCCCGGCGTACGTCGATCGACATGCGGTCATCGTGTCAGCCGCCGAGCGAGGTCGGTGGCGCCGCCAAGCTGCCGGCTGGAGCGACCCCCTGACGCGGACCCGTACGCCAACTTCCGGTCAGCGAGACTGGGTTGGTGAGCCGCGAAGCTTCGGGGAGGCAGCCCTTCAGACAGCGCACGCCGCCGGCGACACCTGACGGTGTCACCCGGATGTTCGGCACGGTCGTGCCTGGCATGACGCAGCTGGTCGCGCGTCAGCTCGAGCAGCTCGACGGCGTCCGCGTGCCGGACTCCGGGTTCGACGGCCGCTCCGGGGTGATCCTCCTCGACGTGCTCGCGAGGGGTGAAGGCGCTTTGTGGACGCAACGGACACTTGAGGACCTGTTCGTCGAGGTGGGACGAACCACTCGATCGAGTGGAGACAAGCCAGCCTGGATCGCCGGACGCGTATGGCGTTCGCAACGAGTGGAGTGCGCCCTCGCCGAATGGTCACGGCAGGTGCGGCCGCTGGGCGACGCGGTGACGTATCGGGTCATCGCGCGAGTTCTGCAAGAGCGATCCTTCCTCCGGACCGAACTGCGCGACGCGATGTCCCGGTCGATAGGCACAGGCAGGCCGAAGTGGAGGGCTGCGGACCCGTCGGTCTTCGAAGTGTGGGTTCTCGAGTACCGCCCCAGTCGACTGATCAGCGGCGTTCGGCTTTCCGATTCGAGAATGCGGCAGCACGGCGGCCGCAAGGTGGAGCGTCCGGGCGCCCTTCGGCCCACCGTTGCAGCGTCGATGGTGAGCCTGGCCGGCCCACCGGCCGGCACGCTCCTGGACCCCTGCTGCGGGTCCGGCACGATCCTCGGCGAGGCACTTGCGGTCGGCTGGCCGGTCGCGTTGGGCGTCGACATCGACCGGGCGGCTGTCGCGGCGGCCCGCCGGAATGCGCGAGAAGCCAACGTCGCCCAAGGTGACGCCCGCTGCCTCAACCTCCCGGATGCCTCGGTCGACGCGCTGGTCTCCAATCTGCCCTTCGGCGAGCAGTACTCAGTGCAGGGCGAGATGGGCGCCTGGCTGGCTGACGTCCTGAGGGAACTGGCTCGTGTGACTCGACCAGGCGGCCGCCTGGTTCTTCTTGCCCCTGACATTCCGCTCAACGTGCTGCCACACTCGCTGCGGCGGAGAGGCAGCGACACCATCCGGCTGCTCGGCCGGGATACTCGGCTTTGGGTGTACGAACGCGGGTGACCGCCGCGTCGTCGTCCAGCGGTGACTGTTCGTTGGTAGGTGCGTCTGCATGGCACCATGTAGGCCGATGAGCAGCGGTCGGGCGTGCCTGCCTGGCGGTGTACGCGGGTGTAGCTCAATGGTTAGAGCACCAGCCTTCCAAGCTGGCTATGGGGGTTCGATTCCCCTCACCCGCTCCACAAAATCCCAGGTCACCGGGTTACCTGCAGTGGTCGGTTCCGTCGCGGACCGCCATGCGGGCTGCGGTGACGTCGAACGGCACGTCGAGGAAGACCGACAGGTCCCAGAACGCGGCGAGTTCGTCGCGGTGGAGGAACAACCCGTCAAGAACCAGGACCGCGCCCGATGGGGCCTGCGACCTGGGCAGATCAAGCAGACGATCTGACGCGACGTCGTGCACGGCCGGCCGGTAGAGGCCTGACCCTCCTGGCCCGAGCGGGTCCAATAGCTCGCTACGCAGCCTGGGATAGTCGAACGAGCCGAGCCAGAAACCCTCCCACGAGTTGGGGCCCCGGCGGTAGCGCTCCTTCCGCATCTGGTGGAAGTTGTCGACGGAGGCGCGGATCAATGGGCCGCTCGGCCGCCCTGAGCACCTCTGCGAGCTCGTCGCCGAAAGATGCTTCCCAGCGCCGTCGACGCCGTCAACCGCCACCCGCACCCATGACGTCGCCGTCGCAGCCGGTACCCGTCGCGCGACGTCCTCGAGAAGCTGAACGCGTGTCGGAGTCCCAGTCACCCCACATCGTTACCACAGCAGCGGAAGCCTGCTCGAGGTCGGCGTCATCACCGCCGGAAAGCTGACGACTGTATTAGACACACGGCCGACACGAAGCTGATCCTCTGTGGAAACAGACCGCATCGTTCCAGGTCATGGCGATGTTCATGTGGGCGCAGCAAGGATCCGAAGTTCGGGCGTTCAATTTGGGGAGCTGATCAATGGCCCGCGGGTGACAAGCAGGGGCAGCGTCTTGCGCAGGTCAAGCGGCGACTCCCGCCGGTGGTGCTCCGCGGGGGTTCCTCTTGCGGTGCCGGTTAGCTGAACCCACGGGCAGGGGGGCCGGTAGCGTCGTCGCCATGACGCAGGGTTCTCGCAAGGTGGTGATGACCGGCGCGGCTGGGCGTATCGGACGGGCCATTGTTCCGCTGCTTCCCCGAGACTGGGAGATGAGCAGGACAGACCTCACAGCACATGAGGGCATCAGCGCACTCGACGTGAGTGACCTCGGAGCCTGTCGCGAGGCCTTTGCGGGTGCAGATGCGGTGGTCCACCTCGCAGCAGTTCCCGACCCGTCCGCCTCCTGGGATGAACTCTTGCCTTCGAATGTCGTCGGCGTTTACCAGGTCGCGCAGGCGGCTGCCGATTGCGGCGTTCGCCGTCTGGTGCTTGCCAGCAGCCTGCATGCGGTATCGGGCACTCCGGACGGAAGCCAGTCGCGCTCCAGTGACGCGCCTCGTCCGGGCAACCTGTATGGCGCGACGAAGGCATGGGCCGAAGCGGTGGGCGCGTGGCTGGCTGCTACCGGATCAGCGTCGGTGGTGGCGGTGCGCATCGGGAACTTCGCCGAGGCTCGGCCCAACGCAGCCGTCCCGGACCGAGAGCGATCCGCGTGGCTCAGCCCGCGAGACGCTGCCCAGCTCATCCGCGCCGCCGTAGAAGCTGACGGTTTCGACTTCCTCGTCGCTAACGGCATCTCCGCCAACCGGTACCGCGTCGCGGACCTCCAAGTCACGATGCAGCAACTGGGCTACCGCCCACTCGATGACGCTTGGCAGGCCCAGTAGCTCCAGAAACAGCAGGCCAAGATCCTTGGGCTCGGCGGCCCGTTCACGGTCATCGGGGTCGATCACCATCGCCACCTTCGTCATCGCTCGTAGTCCAGAGAAGCATCTCCTGCGGCACCGACACTGGTCCGACAAGCCGATCCAGTGTCGGCGACCGAGCTGAGGCCGGTGCCATGTGCGGTCGGTGCAGGCGGTTCATTCTTGGGTACGCTCGAAGCGTCATGGAGGAAATGAAGGCTCGGCGAGTGGTCGATGCACTGCGCGACCGAGGGACCGACGCGGATCTGGCTCGTGTCGCGGTGAACCAGTTCGGGATCAACATCAAGCTCTCCGATGGCCGCGTGGCCACGTGGGACTCCGACGACACGGCCTCGCTCGAAGCGCAGGTCATGCGCGACGGTGTTCTCGTTGGCTTCGTGCCGGAGATTGAGGGATCCGGCACCTACACCGATGAGCAGATCATCGACTCGATCAGGCGTACCGATTACGACAAGCCCGTTGCCTCACAGCGGAAGTCAACGCCTCCACTCGCACCGCCGCTGCCACGGCGCGGAGGGCTGATGCGACGGTTCATGGACGGTTTCCGGTACCGCTGAGGCCACGGCAGCGGGATTACGTGTCACCTCCAGCACGACGATTCCCTCGCCTAGCGCCCAGCTCAGGCTTCGGAAGCCGATGGTCCAGCGGCGCATGGAACGGAAGCTGACATGCTGGCGGGCATGACTCCACGACGACCCCGAGGCGGTGGCGAAGCCCGCTGGCTTCTCGCTGGGTATGCAGGACTAGCTGGGTTCTTCGCGCTGGAGGGGCTGCTCCGTGAGCCCGGCAGCGCCACCAGCCTGAAGGCCTCCGACGACGACCGGGGAACCACACGCATGATCGCCATCGCCTATGGGTTGGCCGTAGACATCCCCCTTCTGGCGCGGTGGCTCCCGACGCGTCCACTGGCACCAGCGGTGGCCCCGGTCGGTCTCCTGATGCAGGCGACGGGCCTCACCGTGCGAGCGTGGTCGATGCGAGCTTTGGGCAGGTCCTATTTCCGATCGCTTCGCAGCGAGGACGATGGACACGTTGTCATCGACAGCGGCCCCTACCAGTTCGTCCGTCACCCGGGTTACCTCGGTTCCCTCCTGACCTGGATTGGGTTCGCCCTCATCTCTCGCAGCGTGGCCGCCGTCGCCCTCATCTCCGGGCTGCTCGGCGCCACCTACAGCCGGCGCATCAAGGCTGAGGAGGAGCTTCTCCGCCGTGACCTTCCCGGTTATGCGGCCTACAACCAGCGAACGAAGAAGCTCATCCCCTTCGTCTGGTAACGCCTCACCGGCAGCGGAACCCTGGCGGGCGGTGCGAGGGTCTGGCACCGGATGGCTCATGCTGATCTGACCATCGCGTAGGCGGCCCAACAAGCGGCGGTGAGCCGCAAGCGGATCGGCATACGGGTTCACACTCGCTCCTTCCGGTGTCGAAGGGTCGGGGAACCCGCCCTGGCTCGAGTCGGCCCGTTCGCACCTCGGGAGCCCCGATCGGGTCGTCGACGGCTGCGCAGCTCGCGTGGGCGTACGGCCGTTGCTTATGAGTTCCATGGATTCGCTTAAGTGGGGCAAATTGCGATTGAGCAACTGCACGCGACCGGTTAACACACTCGTGGACCAGGCGTCCGGGCGCGCGAGTTCCACCGCCCATGGCGAAGCGCAGTGAAGGTCACGAGCCTTTGATCTCGATGAGCGCAGCCGCGCTAGCTAGTAATACCCCTTCTGGCCGTCCAGGAGCTCAGCACCGTGTCCAGGTGCCCGACGTGCCGGGCGGTCTCCTCGACCATGTGGATCATGATCCACACCAAGCCGGTCGAGCTCGCGCGCATCCTCGCGGACTGCACCGGGGCCTAAGCCAGTTTGCGGATCCTTCTGGAGTACCACGGAGAAGCCTGATGACGGCGAGCCGAACTTCCCCTCGTGACAAAAGGTATCGAAGGTATCGACGCCCTCCGCAGCCCCTTTGGGGGAATTGCGGGTGAGACCATGAGCCGGAGACCACCCGTGGTCTGCGCCCTAAGCTTCAGCGGAAGGAGGGGACATGAGGGCGCAGCCGGGTGCCTTGGGCATCAATCCTCAGCTGGGCCGGAGGATGAGCTCTTCGGTCTCGGCGTGGCGGCCGGGTCGTTCGAAACTCGAACGCGTCCACAAGACGAAGGCCCACCGGACTGTCTGTCTCGCTCCCTCGGATCACAAGTGCTGGTCAACCTGCGGCCGCCACGGCTCGTGCTCGTGCGAGAGCCAGACCTCCTCAGGGTCCAGCGCGCGGACCAGCCGCTGGCCTTCGGTGCGCGGCTCGTCGAGCTCGGCAAAGAAGACCGCCATGTCGCCGCCGACGACGACTGAACGCCCGCCCGTCCCGACGACGACTACCTGCGAGCCTCGCGTGTGGCCTGGCGCTGAGACGAGCCGGATCCCTGGCAGCAACTCGAGCGCGCCGTCGACGGGTACGTACTGCACGCCGGGCGCCTCGACCCACTCGCGGATGGTGTAGTCGTCCTGGCTGCGCGCGTCGTTCAGTTCCCGGTGCTGGACGTAGATCGGCTTGTCGGTGAAGAGGTGGTTGCCGCCGCAGTGGTCGAAGTGCAGGTGCGTGTTGATGACGACGTCGATGCGGGCCAGGTCGAAGTCGGCCTGCGCGCTCAGTGGAATCAGGCGTGGATCCATGTCGGCCACCGCCGGGTGCAGCTGCGTCATGCCGGTGTCTACAAGCACGCGGGCGTCGGGATGGTCGATGACGTGCACGTAGACCGGCATCCGCTCGCCCTCGGCGAGCAACTCGGCCACGAGAACCAGGGTGACGGTCGGCGGCGAGACCTCACTTGCCGCTCCCTCAACTTCCCCAGGTCGGGGATCACGCATTACGGACAGCTTGTGCAGTTGCCCTATACCCGACGCGGTCGCCGTATCCGATGGTCATGAAGGTAGCCATGCTTCCTCGTTCCTCTTGATGTGGGTGCGCCGCTGGCGCGGCTGCTAGCACTGCGACTTTGTAGCTGCACATAAGTCATCGGTCGGGGAGGGCCAGCGTCGAGTCCGTCCTAGTAGCCGACCAGCGGCGGGAACGTCCGCGTACCAGTAAACGAACCGCTACCGGATCAAGCTCGACCGCGTCGTAAAGGTCGCCGGCATCATCGCCGGGTTTCCCACAGGGATCCGCAATCGAAACGGAGTGCTGGTTGACTTATGACATGGTCACACCACCCCCGGAGCCGGACCCGATTATCGATCCGAATGAGCCGGTGCCGGATGATCCAACGGAACTGCTTCCCGACGCACCGCATCCACTTCCCCCCGCGCCGATCGAATCAACACCTGACGATCCCGGCGGCGACACCGGTGGCGTGCCCGAGCCCGCCTGATCGCTGAATCGGCAATCGGCGGGTGGAGCCTCCGCGCCCACTCACCGATCGTCTAGCGGTTCTCCGCCACGAACTGGCTGGCGGTGAAGGATGCGCCGGCAGGGTCGGCGATGACGGCGAATCGCACCCATGGCGCATTCCGCGGCTCGGCGAGGACCGAGCCTCCGAGTTCGCGCGCTCGCGCAACTATCGCGTCCACGTCGTCGACGGCGAAGGTCACGCTCCAGCGCGCCGGGCCGCCCTCGCGGGGCAAGATCGTTGCCACGACGTCCTCGAAACCCTCGGGCGCGCCCATCTGCTTGATTCCCGCGCGCAGGCCGGGGTTGAGCTCCTCGAGATGATCGCCGTAGCCCGGCAGAGCCCACATTGGCGAGTCGGCCTCGATCGTCGTCCACCCGAACACGGTGCCGTAGAAGGCCCGAGCCGCGTCGACATCGTCTGTGTGCAGGTTGTTGAAGTTCACCGCGCCATGCTCGTTGACTGCTGCCGAGCCGCGGTGCGATCCCGGCTGCCACACGCAAAAGACCGCGCCCTCGGGATCGGCGAACATGCCCATCCGACCTGCGTCAAACACGTCGAACGGCTCGGAGAGCACCTGCCCGCCCGCCTCGCGCACCCGGGCCGCGGCGTCATCGGCGGACTCGACGCGGATGTAGGTATTCCACACCGCCTGCGGTGGTGTACCTGGCGGTTGTGAGGAGATCGCGGCCGCGTCCCGGCCGTCGATGCGAGCCATGTAGTAGTGACCCCCAGTGTCGGGGGGCATCGAGTCCTCGGTCTGCCAGCCGAAGAGCCCGGAGTAGAACCGGGTGGCGTCTGCGGGGTCGGGCTGGTTGGTGTCGACCCAGCACGGTACCCCGGCTGGGTAGTCCTCGCGCGTGCTCATGACGGCAGGCAATAAGAAGCGTGAAACGGGAGCAATTCAACACTTCCAAGCTGGCTATGGGGGTTCGATTCCCCTCACCCGCTCCACGAACGACCATGTCAGACGCTTGCGTGCCGCGGCCGTACCAGACCAGTCATCCAAGCGGTGGC